>CAZFAA010000028.1:0-20387 GCA_964516605.1 uncultured Coxiella sp.
ACCTCTGGTGTACCGGTTGTCACGCCAGTGGCACAGCCGGGTAGCTATGTTCGGACGGGATAACCGCTGAAAGCATCTAAGCGGGAAGCCTCCTTCAAGATGAGATCTCCCTGGGACTTTAAGTCCCCTTAAGATCCGTCGAAGACTA
This sequence comes from uncultured Coxiella sp., assembly GCA_964516605.1. GTDB lineage: Bacteria > Pseudomonadota > Gammaproteobacteria > Coxiellales > Coxiellaceae. The sequence continues at coordinate 149 of CAZFAA010000028.1, forward strand.
CGACGTTGATAGGCAAGGTGTGGAAGTTCAGTAATGAATGAAGCTAACTTGTACTAATTGATCGTGAGGCTCCATACAACATTAAATTGTTTTGTGTGGGGATTTGAGAACAGAAATAATAATTGATATACCCATATCAAACACGTTTTACTTTCTTACCAATTTGTTAGGAATATGATTTCGTAATTATTTAGGAATAAATAATTACAGCCAGTTTCCTGGCGGCAATAGCGAGTGGGAACCACCTGAATCCATACCGAACTCAGAAGTGAAAACGCTCTACGCCGATGATAGTGTGAGGTAGCTCATGTGAAAGTAGGTAACTGCCAGGATTTTAATATCAAAAACCCAGAGTATAAAAGCTCTGGGTTTTTTTTTGCTTTACTATCCCTTATTTTTCGAAGGGTTGTGAGCAGCCAAAATCAGTTAATACAGCGTGATTTTCTGGGCAAAATAAAATATTGCCTGGCTTTAAGTCGAGACAGTAAATACGATACACACGCTTATGATTCCATGGCTTGCCATCAAGCTTTGTTTTTCGCATGATTTTATCAAACCCCCAGCGCTTAGGATCCTTAGCAAGCATCGTTAAATAGTGTTCAATATCCCTATCATCAGCATGCTTTTTCGGCTCATGGTAATATTTCGTTTTACTGATAGAGACGAGCTTACAAGTCTTATTTAGACTTAATCCATAGCCCGTTCTGATTTCATTAATTAATTTTCGTCTATCAGGTGAGGGTACTTTTTTCCATCACCTCCTTAAGAATTTTATGCTCAAGACTGATATCAGCATACATTGATTTTAGACGCTGATTTTCTTCTTCAAGAGCCTTTAATCGCTTAAGTTCAGGTACTGTCATGCCAGAATATTTATTTTTTAACTTGTAGTATGAAGCCGTCGATACCTTATATTGCCGACATAAATCGGCTATCTGTACGCCTGCTTCACCTGCATTTAACATCTCAATAACTTGTGACTCGGTTAATTTGCCTTTTTTCATATTGAATCTCCTGTGTGCATTAAGCTAACAGAAAATTCTACTTCTAGGCAGTTCTATTTTATGGGAGGGTTACCTTAACATGCGCATATTCTTTTCATGCAAATTACTATTTTTACGTTATAGGTTCATGTTAAAGATTAAAGACTAAGAAAACATTATAAATTTTGTAATGCGATGATTATTTTAGATGAGTTTTATTTATGAGCGCACAAGATTAAATAATATAAAGAACAAGCCCTATTAATGCACCAATCCAAATATATTTTGTGAAATAATAAAAGCGGCGATTTTTCTTTTTCAGATTTTTCCCAAAAAGACGTATGGCATAAATGTATTTGAATGCTTTATTGATAAAGCCGGTTGTATCGTTTGGGTTATTGGGTGAGGCAGAGCCACGCATGAATATTCTTTTAAAGCTGCTATTGATCACGGCGGCAATTTTAAATTTGAGGGGGCGGTCTAGGTCGCAGAATAAAATAACACGAATTTGATCAGTTTTGTTTTCAGCCCAATGTAGATAGGTCTCATCAAAAATCACATCTTCACCATCGCGCCAAAAGTATTTTTGATTGTCGACAAAGATGAAGCAATCTTCACTATTTGGTGTGATGAGTCCGAGATGGTAGCGCATCGACCCGGCGTAGGGATCGCGGTGACGCACTAATTTTCCACCAGGTGGGAGTAATGCAAACATGGCAGCATTTACGCCGGTTGTTCTTTTTAAGAGTTCAATTGTACGTGGACAGAGTTCTTGTGCAGAAGGATGGTAGTCACCATACCACTTAATGTAAAAGCGTTTCCAGCCGCGGCGAAAAAAAGAGTTAAACCCTGCGTCCGTATAGCCATCCGCAGCTTTGATGTATTCTTGTTTGAGTAAATTCATGGCCTCATCGCGGATGATTTGCCAATTGTCTTTGAGTATACGTGTTGCGGGGAAGTAGTGGCTTGCAACATACGGTGTGTTTGGAATGGCTGAAAACAAATACATTAACGAATTAATTGGTGCTAGAACGGTTGAGTGATCAGATAATTGGCGGGTAAATTTATGTCGATCTTGGCCGCGATAGTGAACATAGAGTGCCGATGAAACAAAAATGAGAATTACGGCAAATTTTGCAGATAGAATAAAATGCAAGCCTAAATCCAAGTAATGCATGCCCCATCCTTTTTTTTACGCAGCTGACAGTCTATCATGTCGTCATGTAATTTCAATTTCATCTTACCATTAGATGATTATTCGGCGTTGACATCGGTAAAAATAAAGCTATTGCCTAGGCCTTTGCGAAATGACGAATTGTATGGTTAGGTGCCTTAAAAAACGTTCTTCATGCCAATTCAAACGGTGAGTAATAGCGCTGAAGCAGAATATCTTTTGGTTATTTTAGATAATCAGCTGACGGGGCTGCTGTATAATTAATTTTCAGCTTTTTTGGGGGTTGATTTTTATAAGCTAAGTCTTTAAAATCGCACTTCTTTTGCTGATCTGTTGAATTTTTACAGCCTCAAATAGATCTAAAGTAGTGCAACGCAGACCAAAGCGTTTGTAATAATGTGTCATAGTTAGCTGGTGTAGCTCAGTTGGTAGAGCAGCTGATTTGTAATCAGCCGGTCGGGAGTTCGAATCTCTTCACCAGCTCCAATAAAATCAAATAGTTATCTAATCTAAGATTTTCTCAGGTTCTTCAAAATCGATTTCGGGTTCCTCTTGGGGTTCCTTTGACAGTATTGTTAGGGAATTATGAAATCAAGTATAAAAGAAGGTATATCAAGAAGTAGAGAGCAAGCTCAGGTAATCAATCTCGATCTGGAAGAGGGTGATAGACAGGTAAGGCTATTGCCATGTGATATTGGATTTTTTGTCATAACACAGAGAAAAATTCTCCGGCTTCGAAGTGCTTCAGATATTGACCCAGATAATCAATATCCAGAGACTCCCTGGGAGCAGTGTGAAGTGCTGTCATTTGGTGCGTCAGATGAAATAGTTAACGATACGATCATTTATACACAAGAAATAATGGACAGGAGATGTCCTATTTCTGAGATGGAGCGAAACGCTTTAACGAATATAAGCTGGGAAGTAATGGAGTCACTAATTTCGTTGAGGTCAATCAAAGATGATTTTGAAAAAGATCAGGTCGCTGTGTTTAATATAATTGATTCTGATTTTGAAGCTTTTGCCAAACATGCTAAAAAAGCAATACCAACTGTTAGCAATTGTGGGGTGAGAGTTAGATCATTTTTTGTTTATGTCCGCTTATGTTTAGATTCAATTTCATCATTATTTGATGCTCTAACTGAGTTAAAATTTGGTAAGGGGCACCGCTTATTTCCTAAAAACTGTAATAAATTTGCAAAAGGCTATTTTGATAATGCATTGATTTGGATTAAGGCGGAGCGAGAAGATCAGGCTGATTTAATAAATATTCTTGAAAATAATGTGCAGTGGATAAAGACTTGGATTGATGCTAGAAATGCAGCTGTTCATCCTAGAAAGAATAATTACATTGAAATAATCAATTTTTCGTTGGAGGCTAGCGGTAAAATTACTTTTCCAAAATGGGCTTTGATTCATGATGCTTACCCAGATTTCCAATCAAGTGATATTTTAAGATCTTTTGAAAAGGTTATTGTTGATTTGAGATATTTTTATGTTGGAATATTAAATCAGTTGATCGTTTTAAGTTAATTCAGTTTTTTCTCAGCTTAGACAATTATTTCAGCGCATAATACTCCAGGCTTTTTGATATTAATGATATATTTGATCGGCTCTGGTTCAGAGTTAATTGAAGTAAAGGCTTGGTTAGAAAATAGTAATTATGACAAGCATATGAGGCTATATGATGCAGTTATTTTTTATCAGCTTGGTAATTATACTATTTGGTTTAATTATCAAAGTGATGCTCGCCATGCGTTCGACTCAAGAAAGATTTGTCAACGAGCTAGACCAGCTAAAATATAAACAAGACATTATCAGAGTGTGCAGTGAAGCAAACAGTACTAATTCAATTTTGCTAAAAAAAGATATATCAAGATTTTCTTTAAAATTATGTTATGCAAATATTATGTCGTCCCTGAATGAACAACTATTGCATTACCTGAGCCGCGAAAGAAATAAGCATATTAAAATCGTAAAGAATATTTACAGTTTGTTAGATAGGGGCTTCTTTTCTGCTTTATCCAACGAGGAGGTAAGCAGTGCAACCAATTGTCTTTATGTTTTTAAAGAAATGCTTACAAGTCATTTTATAAGAGAATATATTGATTATATTTTTTATCCAGAGGAGGCTTCTAAAGAAGGCGCTAATTTTCTGTACAAAGCAATTTTTAGAGAATCAATCAATAATTATAAGAAAAATTTTTTCATACCAACGAGCGATGGCCATTATAAAAAAAACCATAATGATCATTTATGTGAGCTTGGAGATAAATTTACTGAAGAAAATATAATAGACGATTATACAGATAATATTCATGAAAAAGTCAGCCATTTGATTAATCAGCTTTATCGGCTTATTGAATTTCTTATTGGGCATGAGTATAACGACGTTATGATTATAGATGACGACCTGCAGAAGCTAAATAGAGAAATATTCATAAACCATAATCCAATTAATTATTGCATTAAACATCGAATAACATCATATGAAGAATATTTAAATATTTTTGATAAGATATTGTCTTTTTATTATGAAAAATATGATTTAGCCTTTCATGCTATCAATTAATTTGCCTTATTATGTTGTACTAAGGCTGTTATATAATAAAGTAAGTTATCAATGTTAGGTGATTTTTGATTTCAATGAATTATTTAGAAAGGCTAATTTTTCTTTGTAAAAAGGAATCGCCAAGTAAAAGTTAGACTTCTCATTTAATAATTTTGCCATTTCTATTTCTAAAGCTGTTCTTGTATCTTCATCGAAGTCTGAAAGAAAACAGTCTATGATGTCGATATTTTCACTTAAAAGTGACGGAATTATTTCGGTGGCGATTGGAGAGCGCTGTCTGAGATACTGCATAGAAAATATGCTTTGGAAATCTGTTACCTTTTTATGAGTTTTTTCAGCATCTTCTAGCATTATTAAAACTTCAGGATTAGAAGTTATATGTGATTGTATTGACTTAATAAGGTCTTGTGGCGGTAAAATTACTTTTCCAAAATGGGCTTTGATTCATGATGCTTACCCAGATTTCCAATCAAGTGATATTTTAAGATCTTTTGAAAAGGTTATTGTTGATTTGAGATATTTTTATGTTGGAATATTAAATCAGTTGATCGTTTTAAGTTAATTCAGTTTTTTCTCAGCTTAGACAATTATTTCAGCGCATAATACTCCAGGCTTTTTCCTAGAACACTCCCTTTGTCGCTTCTAATAAAGAATTAATAGTAATTCGTCTATGTTCTGAATAAATGCTCTGGATTTCAAAATTATTTCCAATTGGCTCTATTCCTAGTTCAGTTAATGTATTCATTAGATCTTGAATAACTTCTGCTTTACGCAAAATAAAAGTTGATGAAAAACAACGCCAAAATTTCCAGCCAGCACGTTCTAAAATTCGTTGGCGATTCATGTCAGCCTCCCAATTAGATGCATTGTGATATCGATCACCATCACATTCAATTGCTAATCTAGCATCATTATATCCTTCAACAACCATATCTATACGAAATGAACCTACTTTAACTTGTGGCGTAACTTTATAACCTTGCTCAGTGAGTAGGTCATAAAATTCGAGTTCAAAAGGAGACTCACAAAGTTCACGGAGTGTTTTAGTTCTAACTTCATCTTGACCAAAGGGATGCATAAAATGTTGAATTAACTTGATGCGTAATTCATCAGCAAGACTCAATTCATCGATTTCAATACTCCTTACTAAATACATTCTATCCCTTGCACGTGACCCTGCCACATTAAATCTCTGCTGCATACCTTTATTGGTCATCGCTCTATTATTATCTTTTGTAACGACCATAGAAAGAAATATAATGTCGCGTTCCTTTCCTTGAAAAGTAAAGGCATCACCACAAGTAATTTGGTGTTTTACTATATCTTCTGGACTGCATTCTTTTTGAATCATTTCCCAAATTTTTACTGCCTGTTGATAACCAAGCAATGAAACAATGCCTATTGTTTTTTCATCCATGAGTCTATCCGCACATATTTTTGCTATTTCATTGACAATAAATCTTGCTTCAGGAATATTGATCTTCTCTTTATCTTTTCTACAGCCATCTTCTATAAAAACATCTATAAGCGGTGGGTCAAGCCGTTCAGAGCTAGTAGGTAATCGTAGAGGTCTTATCTCATGGTTATAAAACTCCCTCTTTGAATATTCAATTATTGGAGAAACACAACGAAAATGTTCGCGCAACATGATTTGAGAATCAGAAAAAACAATCTTACATAGATCATACATTGATCTTTCCGGGGACATGGCTTGCCTATAAAGAGGCACTTGGTTTGAAAGAAACTGTTTCATTAAAGAATTTATCTTTTCTTCCTCAAGGCCAATACCTTCAGGAGAAACTTGCTTATCATCCCCAACAATTAATATTTTTTTTCCTCGCAAAATCGCTGGTAAGGCTGTTAAATCAGACTGAGAGGCTTCATCAATAATAACAAGATCAAAACAACCAAATTCAGGAGGCAAAGATTCAGATATTCTATAGTGAGGCATAATCCAACATGGAATAGCCTTATTAGCTAATGCTGCTGCATCTCTAGCATCTCGCCTATAACGTACAGCACGTTTACCATTTCCTGATCCAATTTTCATAATAGCTGCATAGAAAGACTGTAAAGCAGTTCTTATATCAGGTGTTGCATTTATTGCTAGTTTTAACCAAGTACGATTTGCCACTACCTTTTGATAAACATCAGATAATGTTCTTTCAAGTGCTGGCCGTTCTCTAGATAGCCTTGTAAATTTCTCAAAATCATTTATGTTCTTTAAATAATTATGTAAACGAGTAACTCTCCATATAGATTCCCAATTATCTGGTAGCAATAAATCTACTGTTGAATGAACCGGCTCCTTTTCCAGCTTTCTCGCCCATAGCTCAGCACCTGATAATCTTATTTTTTCACATATCTCAATAATATCATCAAAATAATCTCTAAGATCATGCACTTTTTGTAGCTCTGCAAGTAATGCAGACCATTTCTCTTGCAAAATGGGTTCGCCAACTTCGTGATTACCTAATAATTCAATGATCATTTTATTCATTAAAGTAGAAATATGACCTGAATATTGGCTAAGTTTATTTTGAATTTCTTGTTTAGCTTTTATAGAAGCTGATAATTTATTGATGTTAATATTACGCTCTAATATGGAAAGAATTAAACTAAAAAAATCAGAAAGGTTCATATCTTCAATTTCTTTAACGTATTCATAAAGAATTATTTTAATATTCTCAAAAATATATTTTTTTAAGAAATATAATTTTTTAATCTGAGTGAAAACTGTTAATTCAGATTTTGCTATTTTCAAAGAAAAATTAACTTTATGTTCGTCAAGAACACTAATTGGTATTTCTTTAGCAATATTGTTCCAGCGTAACATAATTTGTTTTGCCTGATGCTGTAAAATGACATAGTCATATATATGTCGCCAATCTTCGATAGTTTTAGGAATGCTATCAACAATTTTTATACTATTAATTTTTTTGTTTAATTTATTTTTTAATAAAAATCCACTCACACCAAATGCGGGTTTATTTTTAGCCTTGTTTCTTATAGCTTGTATAATATCAGGAGATATAATTAAATTATCAGGCCAATGTATGGGATTTAATAAAAAAATATTTTGTGCCGCTATATTTAAATTAACTTCATTAGCAATTGACTCAAAAATATCTAAAATTTGTTTTGAATCATCATCAGAAAGTAGTGAGCTAAAAGATTTTATTAAATTGCTATCTACATTTTTTAAATCATTATCTATTTTCAACCATTCTTTTATTTTTTCAACAACTTCTTCTGTATTAAACTGTTCATCAACGTTAAATATAATAGGTAATTTGCTATCTTTCATAAAAGTTAGAGCGTTGTTGTAATTCAATAAATCGTTATGGATTTTTATTAATTCAATAATATTTGGTAGTTGGGAGAGTTCAGGAAGTGTTTTACCTATATAATCGATATGTTCAGAAACATTTTTTCTAGCATCTCTTAATCGTATAATGTCAGCATTAGTAAATTGTGGTTTATTTGATGAGTCAATAGATATTGGGTCTTCTATTAATACATAATCATTTATAAATTTTGCTACTTCTTCAGCGGCATTTTTAGGCTGAAGTTGATCCCCATCCATGAAGAAAGGTTGTATATTATTTTTTGCCCATTGTAATATTTGTCTATCCACTCCTGCTATGACAGAATGAAGTCTATCAATCTCTTCTTCTAACACTTTTATTTTATTTTCTAATTCTCTTATATTAATTCTACTTAATTTTTGAACAATTTTAGATATTGCAAATTCAAACTGTTTTTTACTATCTTGATCATTAGTTAATAAGGAAATAACTAAAGGTTGTATTTTTTCAGGTAATTTATTTTTTAATACTGTTAAAGCATGTTCTTTCATTGAAGTAACAAGAACTCTTTTCCCGTTTGCCATATAGTGTGAAATAACATTTGCAATAGTATGTGTTTTACCTGTTCCAGGAGGGCCCTGAACTACTACACCGGAAGAGCACTCTAAATTTTTAATAATGCTAACTTGTTCTTCATTATGAGGCAAAGGGAAAAAGAGATCAGATACTAGATCACTTTCTATAATATCTATGTTAGACGTAGATAGACCACGAAATGAAGGCAATTTTTTCTCACGATGCTCAGAAGATGGGTCACTAATTATTTCATTAACAACACTAAGTATTTCACATTCTTCAGATATCCCTTTTTTAAAATTTTCCAAATCTTGAATGAATAAGCTTTTACTTCGTGGCCTTGCAAATAAAACCCAAGTATCAGTAACCTTAAGTTCTTCAGTATGTATGGGAAGATTTCGATCTTCTGAAGTTGTTTGACTTGGCCAATACATGCCCTGTGGATCTAAATGTGTTGCTGCTAGCTGTAATTTAGATTCAAATGTAGTCCTGACAAAAGGAGAAAAAAATTGAGATTCTGATGAGATGATTTTTTTTGACATTTCTTCTATTTCAGAGACAAAAGGATTATCAATTGATGCATAAATATCTAAATCAAATTTAGCATCAAGACTACGTCTTGGCCTAATTTCAATTGACATATCTAGCCTATTAATCTGAATATCCATGACTTGTATTATTAATGGATAGGTTATCTTAAATTCTTCTTTTTTCCAGATAGAAATTCCAATTCCTAAAACAAATTCAATTTGGGCATCTGTAATGCCACCTTCTATCTGCTGTTTAAGTGTAAAAAGTTCTGAATATAATTTAATAGTAGAGCGTCGTTTTTTTTCTTCAATAGACCAAGGTTCCCAATACTTTTTAATATATTTTTCAAATAGATTAATGACTAAATCTTTATTTTCATAATCTGAAAAAAATACAACTTCATCTTTTTTAATATTTTTTTTAGTGACCGTATCATCATTATGTGCTGTTATTTCTAGCAATGTTACTGAATCTTTTAAAAATGGAATGGCGTTAGGATCATTTGAAAGATTTAACCAAATTGCAAGCTCTTGATTATTTACATGAGGCGCTCGCGATTCTAGTAGTCTATTAATCACAAACCAAATTTCATCTTGATTATTTTCTTGATTGAAATGGATACCAGGAAGTCCTATTAATTCATGTTCAAATTTAGAAAATAATTTGTGAGATCTAATTTCTTTAATTGTACTTAATTTCAAGCGAGCTGATTGTTGAGCAAACTCAATTAAAGAAAGCAATCGTTCTTGTCTTATTTTTTTATCCTGCATATAAAATCATCTATTTTACATAATAATCAATTCATATAGGGGGAGTCACCACCAGTCTTATGATACTCATAGTCCGTGGCTGATTAAGTATAGGGAGGCATATTCTAACTGGATGAAAAAGAAACATCCAGCACTTATTAAATTTGGCAAAAAAATACGAGAACTTCGTGAATCCAAGGGCTTTTCTCAGGAAGATTTTGCATATGAAGCGGGATTGGACAGAACCTATATGGGTGGCGTGGAACGGGGTGAGAGAAATATCTCTGTTCTCAACATAATACGAATTGCTAGCGCTCTAAAAGTAGAAGTTGGTGAGTTATTTCCTAGTATAAAATTACTCAAGTAAATGATTTTAGACTCTTATTATTAACCATTATTACCCATTCATACTTAAACCTATGCAGATTTTATATACTTCTCTATAAATTTTTCATTATCGGCCAATATCTGCTTAGCATCTTCACTGTTATCTGGAACTACATGACTGTTTTTGGCGGATGACTGAGTAGGGGTATAGAAGCCACCCATCTTACATAATGCATCTAAAGCCTTTAAAGCAGCGTCAACCGTGAATTTCTCTTTCGGCTGACTCATTCCATGAGTAACCGCTGTTTTGAGCTGCATGGTGATCCAATCAGCGTCTATTTGGCAGCGATGGATTGAATCAGCTTTAAGCTCAGTAATTCTGTTTTTCACTTTATCAAGAGCGAGCCACTTTGAAGCTGTGACGGCAGCACTTCGTGTCGACGCACCAACGGTAATAGCTGCCTCTTTGCCATTACCATTGTTGGCAACATATTCGTGGCAGAAATTTTCTTGCATCTCTGTTAGTTTATGTCCTGTGTTTTTCATATGCTAAACCATAATTCTTTTAACTATGAAGTTATTGCTTCGGCAGCAAAGGCCCCCTGAAAGCAAATATCTTTTGTCTGATTCTTATAGCAACAAAAAAATGCGGAAATTTTACCACCCCTTTATGGCAGTTGGCGTACTTATTCTCTCCTTTCTTATAAAATAAAAATTACATTTAATGTTTCATTTTTAGTGCAACCCCAATGGCAGCGTTTATGATTGCAAATAAAATACTGATACAACCAAGAATTCGATATTTCTTTTTTTGCTCAGCGGTATAACTTGCGGCCTGACAAGTAAACACTCCTGTAAAAATTCCAGCGGGAGGTAAAAACCATGTTATTACATTGCTCCATGCTATAAATTTAATAAATTTTAAACTTAATTTATTTTTTTGCTTTAACCATTCGGGCAGCCACAAACCAATGACGACAGACATAGTAAATAACAATACAATGAAAAATCCTAAGTACCTTGCAATAACAAAAGCTATTATCCAAGAAACATATTTTACAATTTTTTCAAGTATCCATAGCACCCCTTTTGTCTGGGCAATTGTATTGTCATTCATGTACAGATCCTCCAAATAAACCCTGTCTAAAGAGGGGCATACTAACTGTATTTCTAATAAAATGCCACTTATTAGGTGTGGCCTGAAAAGGTGCCATGATTTTAACTAGTTAGATGGCACAACAGCAATCAAATCTCATTAAGATAGGTAAAAAAATCCGGGAGGCCCGTAAAAATCAGGGCTATTCTCAAGAGAACTTTGCTGCTGAGGCCGGGTTGGGGCGTACCTATATGGGCCGTATCGAGAGAGGCGAGCAAAATTTATCTATTCAAAACCTTATTCGGATTGCATTAACCTTACGTGTTGAAGTTGGTGATCTCGTGCCGCCTATACGCCAATTGAAGTTCGATGATTAATCCATAGGCTAAGAGTTTGTTATAAGAACATTAAGTATCATAGTTGTAAATACATCTTAAAATAATATAACCTGCATATACATAAAAATCTAAGGGTTGTTTGTATGCAAACGCTTACTCTAATTGTCTCAATTATCGCATTAATAATTTCATTATCCACTTTCTATAGCGAACGCCCTATGCTTAAGGCTCGGCCACAGAAATTAAAGGGTACAGAATTTTGGCTGGATGATAATAACGAAATAAATATAGTCGTAGAAAATGTAGGAAAGAGAGTGGCTCACGTACAAAATATAGTCGTTTCTTTTAAAGAAAATTATGAAAAAAATTTTTTTATCCCAGTAATAGAGGAACCTCTTGGGCGAAAACCAGGTTACACAGATACACGCAGCAATAAAAAAGTAATCATTTTCCCGGGCTGTGAAGAAGTGCTAATATTTTCTTCATATACTCGAGATCCTGGGGGAAAATCAATTAGTACTCTACCATGTAACTCTGAAGGCCGAGAAATAACGCCTGAAGTAAGCAAGTATCATATTCAAATAGAAATAATATATAGCAAGTATCAAACTACTTTTACTTTTGAAGCGGGTGCTTGTTCTTCTACTCAAAATGCCAATAATTTTGAATATGAAAGAGTTCTAATGTCTTCATCAGAAAATAATAAATTATTGAGGGATTGGCGTAAAAAATTACTGACGATAATCGAAACATAGCTGATTGATGAATAAATCAATGATTCAGGCAGGTCTCATATGCCTCTCAATTAGCTCTTCGTAATGATCCAATAGCTGCTTAGTGCCATACTGATCATCTGAAATCACATGCTTACTTTTGCAGAATGATATGGATTGAGTAGGAGCGTAGAAGCCACCGATCTTCGCCAGCTCTTGCAAGGCTTTTAAGGCTACCTCAACCGTAAACTTCTCTTTTGGCTGACTCATTCCATGAGTAACCGCTGTTTTGAGCTGCATTGTTATCCAATCGGCATCTATTTGGCAGCGATGAATCGAGTCTAACTTAAGTTCAGTTATTTTATTTCTGACCTTTTCTAGTGTTAACCACTTTGATGCGGTCACTGATGCACAACGAGGTGAAGCGCCGACCTTAATAGCAGCATCCTTGCCATTGCCATTATTAGCGACATATTCGTGGCAAAAATTTTCCTGCATTTCGGTTAGTCTAATTTTTGAGTTCATCATAAGAGTGTAATACAGTATTCAAGATAAGAAAATATTATATATTGCTACTTACATCTTGGTAGATATATAAAGGTGTACGACTGTCGTACTTAGTCGGGCTATAAAAATCTAAATTTAAGTACGACGATTGTACTTACTGAGGGAGATTAATCGATTATTTTGGTTGAGTAACTACGGTAGCCGTACTTACTTAGTACGATCATCGGTCTGGATTATTTTCCAATTTCCTGGTGCAACACTAGAAGGTTTTATATCCAATTTTCCTTTGCATTCATTAATGGGTTGCCAAGTAATGGCAAAAAGATTGCATTTACCTAGACAGCCTTGTCTTGATTTGATGATCATTCCTTTTTCTAACAGTTCATTTAATTTTCTGTTTAAAGTATCCTTTGATTTATGGCCACGTTTTTTCATAAACGTCCAAGCAGCACAAAGATCACCATTATTGTAACCGTTATATTGAAGGGCAATGTCAATAAGGAGCGCTCTTGCATGAGCGGATAAGCTTAAGTAATTCTGGTGAGTTAATAATGCATGAGGCATTTGCAAAAACCGTCCTTTTTCACTCCTATTTTTTACACTTTTTCTCTTAGATTTTCTCATGAGCTATTACACCCGTAGATTTTTTGGCTTATCTTTTTTAAAGAGGTGTTTGTATGGTCTAAAAGGATAAAGAGGGCAATCTGTGCAAAGGCAGTTTCCAATTTGCCATCTGGTGCCAGGATCAGCGCCCGCTCCCATACAATCCCAGCATTTGGCTTCTATTGCCTGTTTCCTTGAGTTAGGGTTCGTCTTTGCTTTTGCGATTAAATCTTTTTTTTGCATGGTTTTTCCTATAAATTTTTATATAAAAATTAGCGACAGGTATGTAGCTATTGGTTACGGGGCTCAACTTTTTTTCGTGAGTTAATCCAGTCATTAATATCAGCTTCACGCCATCCTATGAGCCGGCTTGATAGTTGAATGCGATGAGGGAACTCCCCCGCCTTTTCCCAGCGAAAAATGGAGGATCTAGAGGCGTTTATTCGGTCTTTAATATCTTTAAATCTAAGGATTTTCATTTTTGGCTCCTACAGGTGGTTTATTATGGAGCCTATTAGATCAGAGTGGTTGGTAATGGTATGCTGGAAGAAAGTAGTGAAAAATTTCCATGGATATTATTTTGTATTTATTAAGTGATGAAGGTTTGCTAGTTCAATGTTTCAATAAAATACCTGAATTTTGCTAAGCTTTCTTTTTGTAATAGTTGTCGCATTAGTAGACTGAGTTTCCCATCAATGAAATATCTATCAATACCATCTTCTCGATCTGAGTAGACCATTTCGCAAATATCATCAATTTTGACTTTTTTATTATTAATTTTGTACCAGAGGTTGATGTCAATGTACTCAAGTAATTTATCACGTGACCAACTATCTAACATTTTCAAAGTGAACCTGCCATCTTGGATTTTTTTTATACCCTTTTGTGAGCGACGTGTTCTATATCTGCCATCCATTTTCCTTGCATTTTTTAACCATTTTTTAAAATCTTTTATTATTTGCTTGTCGGAATATGACAGGTTTACGAATATCGTTTCTGGTCCATTTTTAGGTCGCGAAAGTGCCTCAACAAGATCAGTGAATGTCTCATCAAAACGTATTGGTGGCATTTTTTTTATTGAATTTGGCTCTATTCTTAAGCAGCCGCGAATACTGTCGATAGAGTAGTCAGGGCTACGTGGGTAAGAAATAGGGAGATGATCTTTATTATCAAAACTATTAATCATGGTAGATTTTATAAGGCCGTCTACTTTAATATGTAAAAATAATTCTTCAGCTTCCACAATATTTTTTTTCTTAATTTGATCGTAGACTTGGGAGCGAAAGGCTAATTGAATTAGCCAATCTTGTGGCGTCAGCTCTTTCTTGTAATTATCTAAATTGAACCAGCTCAGGGGGTTGTGTTGTTTCATATTGCCACACCTCTCAAAATATTGCTTAACTGAACGACATTCCTATTTTGATCTGATTCAATAATAGAGATTAAACTAAGGCTCCATTTTGTTAAGGCGTCACGTTTCTCATCATCATAACTATGCCGATCATAAATCGCTGTCACGGTCGTTTCAGAGTGATTAAGTATCTTGCTTACTACAAGCCTAGCAATGCCTATACGCGTCATATGGCTTGCTGCTGTCCGACGAAGGTCGTGAGCAGAAAATAATTTGAGACCGAATATATCGCGACTACGGTGAATAGCGCGTGATATGCAATCAGGTGTCATGTGTGTGTCACGAGTTGGTGATGGAAATAACCATTCAGACTCTGAGTGATAAGTTTTAAGTTCTTCTAATAAGCTTATAGTCATGTCAGAAAGATAAACGCGGTGTGCTTGGCCATTTTTCGCTTTCTCAGCAGGGATGGTCCACCAGCGTTGATTAAAGTCAAAGTCATCCCATCGAGCTGAAACTATTTCGCCTTTGCGCTGAGCGGTTAGCAGCATGATTTTTAGCAGTAACTTAATTTCTTCAGACATTTTGGCATCTGATAACTTATTCCAAAAATCTTTTATCTCATCACAAGTCAGTACGCGATCACGCTGAGCTTCTTTGCTAGGTGCTTTGATAAGATAGCAGGGTGTTGATTGGAGAATGTCGCGCTCAACAGCGAAGTTAAACATGCGGCGTATTACGGCAAAGGCTCGATTGGCAGCAATGGGGGCGCCACGGTTGACGATATCGTCGAGTAGGGTGATGACATCACGCTTGGTGATATCTTTGGCCTTACGTTTGCCCCAGGTGGGTTTCACGTCCTTATCCAGTACACGCAAATCTTCTTGCCAGGTGCGCTTGCGCGGCTTGGCCCATTTCTCAATATATTCGTCGATTAGCTCTGAAATAGATAATGCTGTCTTTAGTTCAGCTTTTTCTTGTTGTTGCATCAGTGATGGGTCGTTGCCTTTCTCTAGCTCAATGAGCGCTGCTCTGTGTTTTTTACGGGCTTCGCCAAGCGATAGGTGCGGATAAGTACCCAGAGTCATGCGCTTTTTTTTGCCTGCATAGGAATAAAAAAAGATAAATGAAATACAGCCACTGGTTGTAACACGAACTCCAAACCCCTTCCCACTTTTCTCGCGCAAATCATACCTCTGATCTTTCGGCTTTAAGTTTTTTAAGAGTAGATCTGTAAATTGCATGAGCACCTCGGGGTTCCTTTTGGGGTTCCTCTGTGTGGGTGGCAACACATGAGGCCTCCTGACACATCGTGGCGTAATCATAATGCATAATTACAATAAAAATCAAACGCTAATGTTATTTATTAGATTACTGTGAAATGTTCTGAATGGTTATGAATAAGGATGACAAGCCGTTTTGTAATCAGCCGGTCGGGAGTTCAATTTTCTTTACAAGCCCTAGTCAACTCTATATTATGTCGAGGATAATTTTAGTTCATGAGGAATATTATATGCTAAGCATCAAAAAAACATTATTAGGTTGCGCCGTATCTATCTTTATTACAACATCCGCATTTGCTACAAATGTATCGCCATTTACGGATAATATTCGGGTTAACTTGAAGGGTTTTCCCGTAGGAGGAGTGTTATATATTAATTATCAGAACGATAATGGTTTGTATATAACAGGACCAACATCCATTGGTACAGTTTTGGATCATTATAGTTTTACTATCAGTAGCCAAAACTTTGAGGAAAATGGTTATCCAAGTATGACAATTAATTCGTGCAAGTTAGAGTTTGTGGATGGCCCTTGGGTTGAGCTTGGATATCGTACTCAAAGTCCGCCTAGTTGTCCACAGTGGTCCGTGGGTCAAATACAACAAGACGGTCAATATCAGTATCATATCGATATTGCCTATAAAGGCCCTTAAGAATATATTCTCGCAGACTGTTTTATGGATTTTGTCCTGTGAAACGGTCTGCTGGTATGACCAGAGTTCTTTGATGACTTTTAAAACTTTATTAAGATAACTAGGAACATTGCTTTTCCGCCATTCTTTAATGAGGTTACTTTTATCATCAATGCAGTATAGTGTGTCACATAAGGCGCTCACTTTTTTATTTTTTACTTAATTCAATATAATCGTTGATCAGTATTAAAAATGTCACGTTTTCCAGCATGTGACACACGTTGTAACGTTTCAATGCAAAACCCAGGCTCCAATGTGTTGCTAATTTGCCAATCCAAAACATATTTGCTGCACCAATCAATAATTGCAATTAAATATGCAAATCCTTTTTGTCGGCGCAAATAAGTAATATCAGCACCCCAAATTTGGCGTGGCCTTGTAATGACTAAATTACGCAGCAAATAAGGGGAAGTGGGGTGTGAGAGATGAGGGCGACTTGTATGTGGTTCAGGCGCTGTTGATTGTGTCAACCGAATGTTTCATGGGTAAAACGAATTTCGTGGCGTTTAGTAAATGTTGGATTGATGGATATTTAAAATTCCGCACTGTTCTCGCACAGATAACAGCGGATGATGAGGAGCAATTCAAGTTTTTAATTCATCCGTGGAGCACCTCAATCTTTTTTTCTAGAAAATCATTTTCCGTCTTGAGGTATCCAATTTGTTCATACAATTGTGATCACTCAGATTCATGCTCAACAATGGTTTGTTTGTGTTTGCCAGAACATGCATCGGGCAATGCATTGAGTAGTTATCGTTTCCATTGATTTATCTGGGTGCTACGCACGGCATATTGTAATGAAAGCTGCGCTATTGATCATTCGCCTTTGATGGCTTCGAGTGCAATTTTTGCCTTCTCAGCCGGATTGGATTTCCTTCTTTCTTTACCCATTTTTCGCTCCGATGTTATCAGCCAAGAGTTATATCTTAATTAACGTACAAATTAGCACACTCAGGGTGGTCGCGGAAAAATAAGCTTGACAGAAGCTCTACCAACTGGTAGAACTGTGTTCATGGTTCAGTTAGATAAAAAAGAAGAGATCTTAGATTGCGCTCAAACTCTCCTTCAACAACGAGGGTTTGATGGCTTCAGCTATGCGGATATTTCCAGTGTCGTGGGTATTCGTAAGGCGAGTATCCATCACTATTTTCCGACCAAAATTGATTTAGTGGTGGCGGTGATTGAGCGCTATCGAGAGAATTTTAATGCATCATTATTGCAGATTGATTCTTGTAAAAAAGAGCTGGACAAAATCAAGCAATACATAAAGCTGTATAAAGACGTGTTGGATGAGGATAAGTTGTGTTTGTGCGGTGTATTAGCTTCAACGGTGGGGGCTTTGCCTGAGCGAGTCAATAAAGCGATTCGTGAGTTTTTATTCGATAATATAGCATGGCTTACTCGTGTTTTGATGAATCATTCTAGACAAATTTCTAAAAGACGTGCAGCCAATTTTTCTTGGCAGATTGTGAATCAGTTGCAAGGCGGCATCGCAATGGCGCGTATTGTGCAAGATCCAAATGTATTTTCGGTCAGTTGCGATGAGTTGTTGCAACAATTAAAAGTATTATAAGTTGAGCTATTCGGGAGTAACGTCAGTTACTTTTTTTATAACCCATAAAACTACCAACTGGAAGGTAGTTTTTTTAAAGGAGCGGATGAATGAACAAAATGAAACAACAAAAAACAACGTTAATTATTGGTGGAAGCAGTGGTATTGGCTTGGGTGTCGCAAAAATATCATTACAACGAGGTCATCGGGTCATTCTGATTGGCCGTGATTCGAAAAAATTAGCAGACGTGACTGCCTCATTAAAGAAGCAGGGTGCTGTGCACGGATATACCTGTGATATTACTAACTCTCAAGAGCGGGCAAGTTTGTTTGAAACCCTGGGGCATCAGCGTATTGATGAGCTGGTGAATGCGGCTGGTGTTTTTAAGCCAAAATCTTTTCTGGATCATACCTTATCAGATTACGATGAATACAGTGATCTAAATAGGGCTTTATTTTTTACCACACAATCTGTTGTAAAAAATCATATGCTCAAGCAGGGGGGTGGGTCGATCGTCAACGTTGGCTCTATGTGGGCAAAGCAAGCTATTCAAGCTACCCCTTCTTCTGCTTACTCTGTAGCTAAAGCAGGCTTGCATGCTTTGACGCAACATTTAGCAATTGAGCTTGCTCCACACGCTATTCGTGTGAATGCCGTATCACCTGCTGTGGTTGATACACCGATTTATGAAGCATTCATTCCAAAAGAAAAAATACCTGAAACACTAAATGGATTTAATGCCTTTCATCCTATTGGTCGGATTGGTACAGCCATGGATGTAGCAGAAATTATTTGCATGCTATTGTCAGACAAAGCATCGTGGGTAACAGGCGCTATTTGGGATGTAGATGGGGGTGTGATGGCGGGTCGAATGAGCAGTTAGACTGGTCGTGATGATCCTTTTACTGCTGTACGCACTATATTTGGATCTTTCATGACGCGCTTTTTTGTCTATCAATAGGTAGAATAATGCTTGACACACCGCTCTGCCTCAGTTACATTACCTACCAGTTGATAGGCTAGCATACCGCAACACAGTGATTCTGTCACGAATCATAAAACAGATTACTGAGCGCCTAACAACTAAATATTAACGTATGAAAATTGGAGATTACTATGTTTTACAGTAAATTGTGTTTTATTCTTGGATTGTCTTTAGCTTCAACGATATGTTTTGCAAATACCAATACCGTGCTACCTTACGATGTTCAAATAACATTTACAGGTAATAAGGTTGGCCTTGCAGGCGAGCCTTCTGGTCATGTCTCTTGTGCACCCGCATTTGGGCAAAGTAATCAAGATGTGGTCTGTCATCTACAGTATAACGACACCACAGCAGACCCTATGATACAAATTAATTATAAATCTCATCACGATATTGCTTTTATAGCTATCGGACGCGTCCCACCAGATAATCATGCTGTGCTTTATCTAGCAGGTGCCGTCAAGTGCAATCCAACTACTACTAGCCCTATGGTATGTAAAATTGGGTAGAGTCATGTCATGAGTTTCAGACTCTAGCTTAACTGACTTCAAAGGTTCGGTTGCACTGATGAGTTGAATTTGTGATGGATATCTACTTTGTTCTATTCAGTTTTCTTAGAAAAAAAGTATTAAACTCTCTTGGGGAGCAATCCCCAAGTGGGTTTTATGAAATAGTCGCTTAATGCCACTCTGTTTTCGCGTAATAGCTATGGGGTGAGTTGAGATAGCTTTTTTAATACCAGGTTGCGTCTTGATTATGAGTTTCAGTTAACATAATGTTTACCTGTAAATAAATTATGCCTTGCGCACCTGAAGTAATTTTATATTGAGTATTAGAGTTTAATTTAGTCGAACGTGAATAACACATAAATATCGTTATTTCTCGAAGAAAAATGGAT
>CAZFAA010000029.1:0-20284 GCA_964516605.1 uncultured Coxiella sp.
ACAAAAAGAAGGAATAACAGTGGTATTAATACTATTAATGAAAATACCCAGCAGTTAAAAAGACCATATCAGTCCCGGTCAATATTTCCGCGATACGTTGACGATTCTCTTCAGCCGCCTGACGACCGATATCAGGATTGGCACCTGCACCAAGACCTTTTGTCACTTCTTCGCCTAACTGCATAATATTGCGCGCACTAGAACGTGATAGTGCTTGAGCATCTGTATTCATACAAATGAACTCTACACCCTCAATCCGCTCAACCATCATATGTTCAACGGCATTACCACCACCACCGCCAATACCAATAACTTTAATTTGCGCATTGTGAGTTAAATTTTCACCTAATTCGAACATGGAACATACCTCCTGAATCAATTCCTTCCCGCATCAAAAATTACCAGCAAACCAAGAACGCATTCGCGACCAAATACCGCGACTGTTATTCACATTGTAGTTTGCTGGCACACTCATTGTTGAACGTCCGTGCATAAGCAGCCCAACACCCGTTGCATAACTTGGATTATCACGAACATCCAATAAGCCTGCAATATTCTGCGGAACACCTAAGCGCACTGGCATATTAAAAATAGATTCCGCCAACTCAAGTACTCCTGGTATATTCGATGCACCACCTGTTAAGACAATGCCCGCTGTCAATATATCTTCAAATCCACTGCGACGCAGTTCTGCCGCAACCAATGCTAACAACTCTGCATAACGTGCTTCAATCACGTCTACTAATATCCGCCGAGGCACTGCTTTAGCAGGCCTTTTGGCAACGCTGGGCACCTGAATCACTTCACTCTTATCAATACGCGCAGCAATACACGAGCCATATTTTATTTTGATGTGCTCGGCACTTTGTGTTGGCGTGCGTAACGCAATAGCTACATCATTGGTAACATGATCCCCTGCAATCGGAATCACACCGGTGTGTCGAATCGACCCTTCTGTAAAAATCGCAACATCCGTGGTGCCACCACCAATATCAACCAAGCAAACCCCTAACTCTTTTTCATCATCGGTTAAAACAGAATGGCTTGATGCAAGCTGTTCTAAAATGATATCGCTTACCTGAATACCGCAACGCTTCACACATTTGGCAATATTTTGCGCGGCACTCACAGCCCCTGTTACAATATGTACCCGTGCCTCTAAACGCACACCAGACATACCAATCGGTTCGCGCACGCCTTCTTGCGAATCAACTATAAATTCTTGCGGAAGAATGTGTAATATTCTTTGGTCTGCAGGAATAGCTACAGCTTTAGCTGCATCAATCACGCGATCGATATCAGACTGATTAACCTCACGATCACGAATTGCCACAATACCATGTGAATTAAGGCTTTTAATATGACTTCCTGCAATGCCCGTGATAGCCGAATGTATTTCACACCCCGCCATCAGCTCTGCTTCTTCCAGCGCCCGCTTGATGGATTGAACTGTAGACTCGATATTTACCACTACGCCTTTTTTCAAGCCGCGTGATGGGTGTGTGCCGAAACCAATCACTTCGACTTCACCTGACTCCATAACCTCACCGACTAATGCGGCAATTTTACTCGTGCCAATATCCAGTGCGACAATTAAATTTTTGTCTGGCTTTTTAGACATAATTGACGTGACTCCCTGTATGACGCCATTAATAAACATATCGTAATTAAATCATTAGTATACAGAATACATTTGACAAGCACCATCAGAAAATATAAAAAGTCGCATTTTCCTGTGTGTTATAGTTTATTTTTGATATCAGCAAATTAGTGCAACTAATTCAGAAGTGAATTTAAATTCTTGGGGCTGCTCCATCTTTCCATTGTATCGCAAGACCATTGGGGTAACATAAATTTACAGACACAACATTTTGCGCGCTGCCCGCAATCAATTTTGGATAGAGCCTGATAAAACTATTAAAGCGCTCCAACAACGCATCGTGACAAAGATTAACCTCAATGCCATTACTGAGTAACACAGTCCAAGCTAAGCGATTGGTCACGACTAATTTTGAAATATGTACATTTAATGGCTGCAATAATTGATTCATTTGCGCGTAAAAAGATATTACACTGTCTTTTACTGATAACGGTGCATCCATTTCGGGTAATTGCCCGGGTATCGTATCTGCTTTAGGATAAAATACATCACCTTGCGAACTCAAGACGCCTGCAGCACCAAAACGCGCAACCGGCTGCTGCTCAATAATTTGAACCGATAAACTATCTGGCCAAACACGTCTAATCGATACGTTTTGTATCCATGGATTTTCCAATAAACTGCCCTTTAAATCTCTTACATTAAGCGAAAAAAAACCGCCATGCACATTATGAATGATTGTATTTTTAATTTCAGCCTCAGGAACATACTGACCACTTGTTAGAATTTTGACGTGCTCAATAGGGTATGCGGCAGGATCATCAATACGACCCCACAACCAAATCATTATTGCAATCACCAAGGTTAATAAAAAAATGGGGATTAGATTCATCGCACGGAACATACCAAACGACCCTTTGCGTGCAGTGGCTTGTAAATGCTTGGGCTGCATGATTACCTATGAAATTATGGAATTGTACAATACAGTACATGAAATTCGCAAAAATCGCAATTTGCCAAGACCAGACCTCTACTCATGACACCCAACAAGAGAGCAGCAAAACACCTAGATTAAACTACGCTGCGCTCAATGTATTTTAGAATAAGAGATGTTGCATCGCGCATAGCTAAATCACGTGCGCGCTCACTCATTGCCAATACTGAATGACGATCATCTAAAAAAGGAATAATAGCTTGCGACAGCGTATCGACCGTTAAATTTTTTTGTTCAATCATGATTGCAGCCTTTGCTTTGGCTAAATAACTAGCATTATGAAATTGATGGTTATCTACAGCATGCGGCATAGGTATAAAAATAGCAGCCATACCCACATCAGCCACCTCACTCACTGTTAATGCACCTGCGCGACAGATAATAACATCTGTAGCACACAGCACGGTCGGCATGTCATCGATATAAGCTTGGGCATTAACATTTAATTTGTTTTGCGCATACACATCCTGAAAATGTGCTGCATGCGCTTTACCCGTTTGGTGCGTCACCATCAGCTCATCGCGACGTGTAAAATGCTTCAACCAATCTACAATTGCCTCATTCAGTGCCAACGCACCCAAACTGCCACCTAAAATTAAAATACGCAAAGGTCCTTCATAATGCGCCAGACGTTCCCGAGGCGCTGGCACATCTAAAATTTTTTGACGCACAGGGTTGCCCACCGTAACCGCGTTAACGCGGTTAGAAAAAGCATCGGGAAAAGCCTGTAATACAGCACGTGCTATTTTGGCCAAGTAACGATTAGTCAATCCAGCACGTGCATTTTGCTCGTGAATAACCAATGGTATGCCTAATAATTTTGTAGCAATACCGCTAGGTCCTGCTACAAAACCACCGAAGGCAATACACACATCTGGTTTTAACTTATGTAATATTTTTACCGCTTGAAAAACAGAATACACTAATTGAAATGGTAATTTTAATTTTGCGCGAATGCCTTTATGGCGCAACTGATGCACACTAATCGTGTACAAAGGAAAACAAGAAGGGACCAACTCTTTCTCCATTGCCATGTTAGCGTTAGAGCCCATCCAGCTCACTTGAATGCCTCGCGCCTTAAGCGCTTCAGCCACAGCAATCCCTGGATAAATATGCCCACCTGTTCCACCAGCTAAAATCATAGCGCGCATCATGCTGCCATCGCTTTAGCTAATTGACCGATATCACCCGCACCCTGAAATAACACAATATCTCCAGCAGTGGCTATCTGACCCAAGTAATCACGCACATCTTCTTGAGGCAACAACTGCGCTGACACACCCTGTTCTTGCAAACGGTCACGCAGCGCTTCACTCGTCGCACCCTCGATCCTATCTTCGCTGGCCGCATAAGTGGGTAATAAAATAAGATAATCAACCTGCTTTAACACACTGATAAATTCACTCATCAAATCCCGTGTACGTGTATAACGATGCGGCTGAAAAACAAGAATGATGCGCCGCTCCAAAAAAGCACGTTTTGCAGCATAGTACGTCTCACGAATTTCCGTAGGATGGTGGCCGTAGTCTTCATAAATTGTTAGCGTTTTATCGTTAATACGGATGTCTCCATGAAACTGAAAACGCCGCCCAACTCCTGGAAATGTATTAAGTGCTTTAAGAATACTGTGATTAGTAATGCCAAATTGATGTGCCACAATCATGGTAGCCACTGCATTTTTCATATTATGCAACCCTGGCAAATTTAATGCCAGGTCAACACGCCCTTGCGGCGTATCAATGGTTGCATAACCCGACAAGCCTTCTTGATGATAATTTGAAATAATATAATCCGACGAATCATCCAAGCCATAACTCAGAACAGCGCAAGTAATTTGAGGCAAGAGCTGTTTAATATTGTCATCGTCGTAACACAGCACAGCCAAACCACCTTCCGGAATGTGTTTTAAAAAATGTAAAAATGATTGGCGTAGTTCATTTTCACAGCCAGCATAGGTAGACATGTGATCACGCTCAATATTCGTTACGACGGCAATTTTAGGCTGCATAAATAAAAAAGAGGCATCACTTTCATCCGCTTCAGCAATAAACGTATCACCCTTACCAATATGCACGGGGCTGTCTGTATCACGCAATATGCCGCCAATAAAATAAGTTGGATCGATTCCAGCACTCACTAACACATGCGAAATTAAAGCCGTCGTGGTTGTTTTACCATGCGTGCCGGATATCGCAATGCTCCGGTAAAACTGCATAATATCTGCAAGCAATCGCCCACGCTTGACCAGATGCACACCCAACTCAATAGCTTTAATAAGTTCTGGATTATCCTCATGAATAGCACTGGAGTAGACAACCATATTTGCAGAATCCACTTGCTCACTTTTATGGCCGACAAAAATTTTAGCCCCAAGAAGGCGCAGGTAAGCCAAGCGATCCGAATCCTGCTCATCCGAACCACTCACCGAAAAACCACGTTGCAATAAAATCTCCGCCAACGCACTGACACCAATACCCCCAACACCAATACAATGTACGTGACGTACGTTTATGTCATCTAATAAATTCACTCTTGCCGATCTCCTGCCTGTCAATTCGACTCGCAATCTCACTCATTTTTTCAATCAAACGATACCAATACCGCTCGCCACTAAAGCTATGAACTACACAGTGGATGGCGAGCAGCATTTTTTGATAACCTGGCATGTAATAAATCCACATACGAGGCTACCTAGGGGAAAATATCACCCCCACCTGAAAAACCCTATATCGTTTTCGAGCTACTTCAATACGCTGCCCGCATTGTGAAACGTAATGAGCATACCTGACCATTATGCCATAGCTGACGCAAATAATTCATATTTTTACGTAGAAAGAAGGTTATGCAGCTGATTGACGAATTGTTGTACGTCTGCGCGGTGCTGATGAACTGCAATGTGTCTCACTTGCTGCTCGCAACAACATCCCCACCACAATACAATTCACAAGAATACTACTACCACCATAGCTCACAAATGGAAGCGTTAAACCCTTAGTGGGCAAAAGCCCTGTACACACACCGACATTCACAATAACCTGAAATGAAAACCACAACGCAATTGCATAACAAAAATAACTTACATAAGTATTGTGTTGAGCCAACGCACGTCGTCCTAAATATAGGATACGGCACACCAATGCTGCATACAATGCCAACAACCCAACCTCTCCTATTAAACCCAATTCTTCAGAAATAACAGCAAAGATAAAGTCAGTATGCGCCTCAGGAAGGTAAAATAATTTCTGAATACTACTTCCCAGCCCTACTCCATGCCACCCGCCACGGCCAAATGCAATCAGAGACTGCGTTAACTGATAGCCAGAACTGTAAGCATGCTGCCAAGGATTTAAAAAAGTAGTCAGCCGCTGCATACGATAAGGCGACACAACAGCCAATAAGGCTAATACGCCCACCACCAATGCAATAAGGCATAAAAAAGGTAAAATGCGCGCACCTGCAATAAATAATACAGCCAGAAACACAGCGGTAATTACAACAACAGAGCCAAAATCAGGCTCTAATAATAATAGAATAGCAATGATGCCTAATAACAAAATGGGTTTAATAAACCCGCGCAATTGTGTTGTCACTTGCTCACTAAACCGTGAAATATAGGAAGCCAAATAAATAAACGCACACAATTTAATCACTTCTGAAACTTGAAATCCAATAAAACCAAAGTTCAGCCAACGGCGCGATCCATTCACAACACGCCCAATTCCTGGAACCAGAACAACCAATAACAGCAATAAGCCAATCCCCATAATCATTAAGCTGTTTTTCTGCCAAAATTCCGTTGGCACAAGCAACATGAGGGCGGCACCTATTAATCCTGCGCCAATAAAAATGGATTGCTTGATTAAATAATAAAAAGGGTATCCATACTCCTGATCTGAAATAACCATGGAGCTTGACGCTACCATCACTAAACCAAAACCAATCAGCAACAATACCAATACGAGCAGCGGCACATCAATTGAAAAAGGCGGTTGACGTTTACTCGTGAGGTGGGTGGGCACTGATATACTCCTTTACAGCTGTGCTAAATAGGTTACCACGCTCTTCATAGTTAGAAAACATATCCCAACTTGCACATGCTGGTGATAATAATACAGCATCCCCTGCGTTCGCATTCTGAGCGGCAACCGCAACAGCTTCCTGCAAATTATTAACGCGTGTAGTAGCTACATGCCCACGCATAATCTTCTCTAAATCCGCAGCGGCAGCACCCATCAATATGACGTGCGATACTGTTTTTGCAGCAAGCGGTCCTAACGGGCTTAAATCAGCACCCTTAGCATCTCCACCTGCAATTAAAATAATGCCTGCATACAATGGCTTTAAACTGTTGAGCGCTGCAACGGTAGCCCCAATGTTAGTCGCTTTAGAATCATTGTACCAATCCACACCTTCAGCAGAAGCTACTTTCTGACAGCGATGCGCTAACCCATTAAAATCTGCAAATGTGTGATGCATCGATGATAAAGACACACCAAGAGAATAGCCTATTGCGAGCGCTGCTAAGATATTTTCATAATTATGCTGACCGCGGCATATTAAATCACTCACTGGAAAACAAACAGCACCATCATGAAAAAACGATAATTGACCCTCATACTCATCCAAATAAAAATTTACACCATGCTTTTGGGTCGTGCTAAAACGCAGTGCATGTGGTACAGGTAAATTTTGCGTGTACGGCTCATTGGCATTGATCACCGCTGTCTCGCATCCAGCATAAATACGCAGCTTAGCTTGTGCATAGTCATCCAACGTATCATACCGATCCATATGATCAGGCGTTACATTCAATAATACCGCTATTTTCGCATGCAATGATTGCGTGGTTTCGAGCTGAAAACTCGATAACTCCATCACATAATAATCCACGAGATCATGACGCAAACTCTCTAATACCGGTGTGCCAATATTACCGCAGACATCAACATGGTATCCGGCGTCCTTGAGCATTTGACCAACCAATGTAGTTAATGTGGTCTTCCCATTAGAGCCAGTAATGGCGATGATGGGTGCTTTAGCTTCCCGCGCAAATAATTCAATATCGCCAATACACGGAATACCTAACTTCAATGCCTGTGCAATTTCCGGTGTCTTCAACGATAAGCCAGGGCTTATGATAATTTCATCAGCCTGTACCAATGTCTGCGCACACAAGCCCCCTAAAATCAATTTCACATCTGGGTAGTGGGCACGAATCAAATCGACATTCGGCGGCTCATCACGACTGTCCATCGCCGCCACTACCTCACCTTGATCGTGCAAATATTGAATACAAGACAAACCTGTCTTACCAAAACCAATGACCACTTTCATCTTAGTTCCACTCAATCATATTATGTATTGAAAAATAGATGCGCATTTTGTGCTTATCTTAATTTCAAAGTAGACAATCCTAACAAAACTAAAATAGCAGTAATAATCCAAAAACGCACAATCACTTTAGGCTCAGGCCAACCCTTGAGTTCAAAATGATGGTGCAATGGCGCCATACGAAAAATACGTTTACCCGTCATCTTAAAACTGGCTACTTGCAAAATAACCGATACTGTTTCTGCCACAAAAATGCCGCCCATAATCACCAACACCAACTCTTCGCGCACACTAATGGCAATCATTCCCAATGTAGCACCCAATCCCAAAGAGCCCACATCACCCATAAAAATTTCTGCAGGATAAGCGTTATACCATAAAAATCCTAATCCTGAGCCAACTACAGCAGCACACAAAACCGTCATTTCGCCAACCCCTGGTACATAGGGAATCGTCAAATACGTTGCAAATTCCATATTGCCTGTCACGTAGGCAAAAACACCTAATGCTAAAGTAACAAATACCGTTGGCATCATGGCTAACCCGTCCAAGCCATCCGTTAAATTCACCGCATTGCTACTGCCGACAATAACAAAATAAGAAAATACGATAAAAAATCCACCCATCTGTGGCAACACATCTTTAAAAAAAGGAATAACTAATTGCGTACTGCTAGGAGAATCAGCAGTAACATACAACAATACCGCCGCTGTAATACCTAAAATGGATTGCCACAAATATTTCCACCGCGCCTTGAGCCCTTTGCTATTGTGATACACAACCTTACGATAATCATCTACAAAACCAATCGCACCAAACCCCAGCATGACAAAAAGTGTCAGCCAAATGAAATGATTGGTCAGATCGCCCCATAGCAGGGTGCTCACAAGAATAGAAAACAGAATCAGCACACCGCCCATTGTGGGTGTGCCGGATTTTTTTAAATGTGATTGCGGTCCATCATCACGTACTGCCTGCCCTACTTGCAATTGCTTCAATTTACGAATCATTGCCGGAGCGAGAAACAGACAGAACAAAAACGCTGTCAAAGCCGCAACGATCGAGCGAAATGTTAAATATTCAAAGACCCGCAGGCAATGAGCATAGTGTTCTAAATAACTGACAAGCCACAGTAACATAGTATTTTCCTTTGATTAGGCGCTCGGCACAGGCCTTGCATCCACGATTGCTTCCACCACTTCATTCATCTTCATCGAATTGGATCCTTTTACTAGAATAGTTTGAGAGGATGATAAGTGTTTTTTTAATTCTTCTATTAGAGCATTCTTATCACTAAAATGAAATGCTCCCGATCCAAATGCATCCGCTGTTTGCTTAGCTAATTCCCCATAACAATACAGTCGCGCCACGCCCAATGCTTTTGCCTTTTGGCCGATCTGCGCATGAATATCCTGCGCATCCTGCCCCATTTCTTTCATGTCTGCAAACACAAAGATGGGGTCTTTGGAGCGATGGACCAATAACTTAATCGCCGCTTCCGTTGATAAAGGATTTGCATTATAACTGTCATCAATAACAACCACGCCTTGCGCTGTTTTCATCTCAATTAACCGGCGCTTAACTGGTGCGGCTTGCTCTAGCCCGCGCTGAATCTGTTCGGCCGTTAACCCCAGTGCATAACCGCAAG
This sequence comes from uncultured Coxiella sp., assembly GCA_964516605.1. Classification (GTDB taxonomy): domain Bacteria; phylum Pseudomonadota; class Gammaproteobacteria; order Coxiellales; family Coxiellaceae. Next base: position 9,574 of record CAZFAA010000029.1, read on the forward strand.
CAGCAGCCGCCAAGGCATTATACACATTGTGTTCGCCAATTAAAGGCAACGTTACATCACTTACAGAGCCAGGTAATATTAAGGTAAATGACGCGTGCCCCGTTGTATCGACACGAATGCCATCAGCCATTACATCTGCATCATGCTTAATACCAAAACGAATGACCTTACGCTGTTTATTCAGATCCAACCAAAATTGAGCAAACTCATCATCCGCATTCATCACGGCCACACCCTCTTCTAGTAAACCCCCATAAATTTCAGCTTTCGCTTGCGCAATATTAGTCAGTGACCCAAAGCCTTCTAAATGCGCTGGGGCAACATTTGTGATCACCGCAACATCCGGCTTTACCAACGGCACCAGTGCCGCAATCTCACCTACATGATTCGCACCAATCTCCGCTACGAAAAATTGATGTTCCGGCTTTAATGCCAATAATGTGAGTGGCACACCTAAATGATTATTGAAACTGCCTTGACTTGCATGCGTTCTGCCTGCTTGCGCAAAAATACTTTCTAATAAGGAACGTGTCGTGGTCTTACCACAACTGCCTGTCACGGCAATCACGCGTGCCGACATTTGTAAACGATGATACGCCGCAACATCTTGCAATGCTTGAACAGTATTGTTCACAACAATATAAGGTAGCGTTATCCCATTCTGTGGTTTTTCACACACGATACAACTGGCGCCAGCTGCAATAGCCTGTGGAATAAATTCATGACCATTTTTAAATTCGCCAATAATAGCTATGTATACATCACCCGGTTGTAAGCTACGCGTATCAATACTGATCTGTGCAAACTCGACATCCTGACCGTATGCCACCCCTTTTATGATCTTCGCAAGCTGTGATGTCTTCATGTACGCTCCTGTGCAAGTAGTTTTTCTGCAACAATGTCTCCATCATTAAATGGCAACACCTCATCACCTATAATTTGATAATCTTCATGCCCCTTACCTGCAATTAAAATTAAATCCTGTGCGCTAGCTTGCACAAGAACCCGCTCAATTGCAGCACGACGATCCAGCTCAACGCCTAACAATTTATCCACACTGATGCCCCTACAAATCATCTGTGCAATATGCTCTGGTGATTCGCGGCGCGGATTATCATTTGTCACCAACACATAATCAGACAGCTTTGCAGCAATTGACCCCATGCGCTCACGCTTAGAGGGATCACGATCACCTCCGCAACCAAACACCGTATACAATCTACCAGAACAATGTTCACGCAATGCCATTAAAGCTTTTTCCAATGCATCAGGAGTATGTGCAAAATCAACAATTACAGTTGGCTTACCTGGCGCACGATACAATTGCATGCGCCCAGGTGGTGTAGCGAGCTGCGCTATTTTTGCAACAACCTCATCCAGCGGCATTCCCATCGCCCCCAACACACCGACCACAGCCAAACAATTAGCAATATTAAAACGCCCTAATAACGGCACATGCAAAGGCCGTACTCCCCATGGCGTGTGCAATGTCATATCAAAACCATGCTCTAATGCTACTATCGATTGCACATAAATATCCGCAACTTGTTCTGTTGAATAAGACAGCACACAATAGCGTGATCCAAATGCCTCAACGATTTGCGCACCAACAGGATCATCGCAATTTACTACCGCCGTTTTTAATGTTGGCCAGGCAAATAATTTTTTCTTAGCCATAGCATACGAGCTCATATCGCCATGAAAATCGAGATGATCATGAGACAGATTGGTAAAAACAGCGATATCAAATTCAACACCGCCTACACGATGCTGCTCCAAAGCATGTGAGGATACTTCCATCGCCACTGTTTTAACTTTGTCATCCACTAATTCTTTTAAGATGGCCTGTACATCTGTCGCCATAGGCGTGGTATGTGCAAGTTTCTTAATGTGCGGCAATCGACCATACCCTGTAGTCCCTAAAATCGCCGTCTCAGCTAAACAATGGGCTATAAAATAAGTAATGGACGTTTTGCCATTGGTGCCGGTAACCCCAACCACATTCAATTTGCGTGCAGGAAACCCATAAAATTCAGCAGCTATTACACCCTGCTTAACAGTGAGGTGCTCTACCGCAACAAACGGAATATCTGCTTTGGGTAATAAAAACTGTCGCATGCCGTCCGCTTCATAGACTATTTTACTCGCACCACGATCTAATGCCTGTTGAATAAAATGCCGTCCATCGACCGTCAGCCCTGGCATGGCGAAAAAAATATCGCCTGGTTGTACTTTTCGACTATCATATTGAATATTCATTCGATTATGATAGCAGAACACATCACCTTTGACATAATCAACAAGGCACATCCTTCATGAATCAGCTGACCAATCGCTCTCGCTTTTGGACCATCACCCTCTTTGGTGTATTGGCCTGCAGTCTATTATTTTTTCTGACCAATAAAATTAATAATTTTGATGAATTGCATTATTTAAGTCTGGCTTTTGAAATGCACCAACAACACTATTATTTACTGCCGATGACACTCGGGCAACCTGACATACAAAAACCACCTTTGCTGTATTGGCTTATTAATCTAGGTTGGTCTGTGTTCGGTATGAACACGGCCTGGCCTTTACTGCTCATTACACTACTGAACATCGGCTGCTTAATTGCTACATATTGTATCGCGCAACAACTATTCCCTGAACACCCCCTCACTGCACAATTGGCTGTGATCGTGCTAGCAACCGGCTTTTTTTGGTTTGGTTTTTTCAATCACATTCGTTTTGATGGCTTGCTGACACTACTGACAATTCTATATAGCTATTGCGCCATAAATATCTACCGCAGGCGTACCTGGACATGGACGCTGCTCGCTGGTCTATGCTTAGGGCTTGGGTTTTTAGCGAAAGGCGCTGCGATTTTAGTATTCGCACTACCCTTTTATCTATTACTCCCCTGCTATGAAACACAACACTATGCTTACCATAAATGGTTTACACAGTTTGTACTGACCTGCCTGATTGCACTGTGCATTCTTCTATTGTGGGCTATACCCTTGTACCATTCGCTTGGCCAAGCAACCCTCATTGATTTATTTTTCACACAGCAGCACAGTCGCTTGGTGCTCAATCATCACTGGAGTGAATTACCTAATCTGCTCATTTCTTTTTTACCGTGGGCCGCCTTACCCATATTGTGGCTAAATTTACCCTGCCTTATTACCCAAAAAATAAATCGCCATGTGTTATTGCTCACCTGGAGCGTATTGCTACCAACACTTTTTTTTACGTTTTGTGTTGTCATGCATGCTAAACGTTACTTGCTACCACTGTACCCCTACTGCGCGATCTTGTTGGCTTATACCATCAGTCTGCGCATTAATTTAAAATGGCTCATTATACAGAATCGCATTTTAATAACACTGGCTGCAATCAGCGGTACGGGCCTCATGCTTCTAGGCTTCATCCCCTTGCCAATACTTTCGCATGTCCTACCGCCATCACTCAGCTATAGCGTATGGGGTGGTCTATTAAATGTTACCGCGCTGGTTGCGTATTTTTTCAATCGTCACCCAACCATCAAATCAGCGTTTAGCGTATTGATTGGACTTATTGTGGCTGGGTTACTGGTTAGCCTTGTGGGAATTGCTGGTGTCTTTACCCGCACCAATGATCGCACCATTCAAGCCTTAACATTACAAGTACAAGCTAACCAAGCAAAGCATATCCCTCAAGCGAATTTAATTAGCGGTGGTTATCAAATCTTCGCGTTTAAGGGGCGCTTACCTCAGCCCCTACCGTTCTTTACTAACGAAAAAAGCGTAAAATTTCATAATTGGATGGCCAAAAATCCAGATGGCATCCTCTATTTTTCATCACGCGATCATGTACGTCCCTGCATCGCTTCTTACCCAACAATTCAACTGCACGGCAGTAATTTGCTCATTACTATTGTTTCAGTGAAAGACTATCTAGCGTCTTGCTAAAGATAATCTTTAGCACCAATAGTAAATTTAAGATTTCGTTAACGTTATGACAAGATGATCATCGGCAATAGATATACCAGCAGGTTATGGGGTAGTAAAGTATGCGTCGGTTTTCAGCAGAAATAGCAAAAATGGAGGGTAGTAATACATTATTACTCAACATCAATTCAGATGAATTTCTACTCAGGTCTGCAGGCCGCTATTTTTTTCGTAAAAAATTGCTTTTAGACGATTCAACTCAAAAATGGGTTATTAACATAGCCCCCTGCACTGATGAAAAGAAATCACAGTCTAGGGCGTGTCTTCATTTTAAATGAAGACACGCCCTAATACTTTCTTAACTTAATACCGATATTATTCCCTAAATAATAGCTGTGTATCAGTACGTTTGGGGTAAGTTATGAAGAGCTCGTTTGTCGGCATCATTCAAATGATGTCAAAATGTAAAATTAATGTGGTCACCCTGCTAGACGACGATGTCGTACTGGCTACACAAGGGCGCTACTTTCTTGTCGATAAAGCAGTAATACAACATCAGACCTTAAACCGTATTTACAGTGCATGCGAACTCAATCCTAAGACAGGCGATCGATTAAATGACAATCGTTGGCTGGTTAAAATCAATGAGTTTTCTGCACTCGATTCGGCTCCCGCTGCTGCTACAGAGTACCTCTTTGGATCTCCTCATATTCCGATGCTTAAACCTGTTTATGAGGAAAATCGCAGCAGCAAAACAAGCTATTTGATCATACAACAGCTTGGTGATTTAAATTTAGCTCAGCAGCTAGAAAACACGTCTCATTTAAGTTTTGAAACAGCCTTTAAAATCGCTTGTTCACTGCTGCAATCTCTGCACTCGATACATAAATCTTCTACCGTGCACCGCGATCTTAAACCTGAAAATATTATTATGGATGCAATCGGTTGTGCTCACATTGTTGATTTTGGCTCAGCTTGCGCAAATAACGCAGTATGCCCTCCAGAAGCAACCGCGCGCTATATGTCACCTGAATCAAGAATACTGAAAGCAAAGCAAACAACTGCTATCGATATTTTTGCACTTACAGCCATTTTAATTCAAGTGTTTGGTGGCAATCCGTTTGTGAGTAAAGAAACTTTTGCTACGAACACCACTAATGCGCAACTGAACGATCAATACTACCAAATCCTTTATGATGTAAAACCTGAAGAATTAAACATACCTGCAGTCACTGAGCCATTCACAAACAATACATTTGACGTAAAGCCACTCGTCATAAGATTATTGCATACCATGCAATCTCATAGCGCAGAGAATCGTCCTAGTGCAGCCACCCTACTGCAATTTTTCACAGCATGGCAACAATTAATAGCACCCTTAGATAGAAAATCGACAGACAATCAATCGCTCTATAAACAATATTTGGTTACCATGATTTTAATTGCGCAGAACCAACATTCACATGAAAAACCTTCACAGATTCTGGCTAATCCAGAACGTTATAATGCGCTGATCGATACAGCAATAAGCTCTGCTGCGACACACCTTACAAATGGGGCTGGAGCATTCAAACGTCATGAATCTACTTCTACTCCTGACGTCAATTTTGACCATTTAGCTTTTGAATGTCATCCCTCTTAATGCACTGCCTGACGAGGCAATGCTGCATCCGGCGCATCGGGTGCAATATCCAAAATCCGCAGTGACGCCGACATCACTTTTTCAAACACTGGTGCTGACACGAGTCCTGCAAAATGCTGACCTTGTGGTTCACGTAGCACCACTGCAACAACTAAATCAGGATTGGATGCAGGCGCCATACCAACAAACGATGAAATATAACGGTGCTGATCGTAACCATGGCCATTTGAAATATAGGCCGTGCCAGTTTTACCTGCGACACGATAATGTGGAATATTGGCACTTAATGCCGTACCACCACGCTCGACCACTGCTTCCAACATTTTAACCACATTATCCGCCACTACTTTACTGACAATCTGTTGGCCTGCTGGCACTTGATTCACTTTCAATAAAGAAATGGGCTCAGCCACACCGTGATTGGCTAACACAGCATAAGCATGTGCTAATTGCAGTGTGGTCGCTGCAATACCGTAACCGTAAGCGAGGGTGGCGACCACCGTCGGATACCATTTATCTTGCGGCACCAAACGTCCTGGCACCTCACCCGGAAAACCGCTATCGGTTACTTGACCAAAACCTAAATTATGCAATAAATCCCAATAACTTTTTGGAGGCATCGACATCAAAATTTTAGCCGCACCAATATTACTTGATTTTTGCAGTACGGTGGTTAAATCAATCACGCCATAATTTAAGCCATCATCTTTAACAATTAAATGCCCCACACGCATGCGTCCCGGATTGGTATTAATCATACTAGTGGGTTTGTAACGCCCACTTTGCAAAGCCAGCGCAATATTAAATGGTTTAATCACAGAGCCAGGCTCAAACATATCCGTCACCGCACTATTGCGATACCGTTCATCATGCTGCTCGGGGCGTGCATTCGGATTGTAGGAAGGCGCATTCGCCATAGCTAATACTTCACCTGTTTTGCTATCCAACACAACAATTGACCCTGATTTTGCTTGATACTCTGAGACCGCCTGTTTAATAGCACTGTAGGCAATATATTGGATGCGGTGATCAATACTAAGTGTCAGATCATGGCCCTGCTCTGGGGTTTGCAATAACGCTACATCACTAATGATGTGCCCTTCGCGGTCACGCACCACCTCACGTTTACCGGGTTTTCCAGACAACCAATTTTGATACGCTAATTCCAATCCTTCTTGACCATGATCATCGACATTGGTTAAACCCACTACATGCGCTGTTACTTCACCTTCTGGATAAAAACGCTTGTATTCATGTTGTAAATACACACCCTGAATACCTAAATCTTGCACAGCTTGCGCTACAAACGGCGCATTTTGACGTTTCAAATACACAAAACCATGATGCTTATCTTGTGCGTGGCGTATGACAACTTCTAGTGGCAAGCCTAAGTTTTGTGCTAGCTCACGCTCTTGCGCTGGTGTTGCATTAAAATCTTTAGGATTAATCCAGACGGAATCAACAGGAGAACTCACAGCTAATGGTGAACCTAAACGGTCCATGATAATACCACGATAAGCTGGAATTAAAATATTGCGCACAGAACGCGCATTACTTTGCTTAAGCAAAAACGAGCGTTGTAAGATATTCAAATCAAATAAGCGCCAGACAATACACAATGCAGCAGCGATTAATAACGCAACTATAAAATAAAACCGCCATGTGTATTGCTGTTCTCTATGACGCATAGTCCTCGATCTATACCGCTCGCCATTGAAGACGCAAAATAAAAGATGGATGGCTCACGGTAATCTGTTATCGATGGCCTTGCGTGCAGTCAATTCACGCAGACCACCAAGGGGAGAATATCACCCACCCCTTGGAAACCCATCTCACTTTCGAGTCATTTCAATATGCTGTTCGCACCATTGATAATGGCTCTATACAATTAATTATCCATAACTGTGACACTGGATGCAGGCATCACCATACCCAAATCCTGGCTCGCAATGCTTTGCACGCGTGCTTGTGTCGACCAAGTACTTTGCTCTAAAAGCAGTTTACCCCAATCAACGTTATATTGTTGCTGCTCTTGCTGCAATCCTTGATATTGTATGAATAAACGCCTATTCAAGTCTTTCATGTAGACCACACCAACCGCTGATGCAAAAACACACATAAACAGTACGAATATCGCTACATACCGACTTTTAACAACTAACCCGATAAAAGGGTTAACTCGAACTTGCTGAGTATACACTCGAGTGATCGCATTCATGACCTTCTCTCCGCTATCCTTAGGCGCGCACTACGTGCACGTGCATTATGTTTAATTTCATCCTCACTAGGAATAATTAACTTCCCTATTTTTATTAATCGCTTGTTTAAGTCACTTTCTTTAATTGGCAACCCACGTGGCACAAAACCCCCATCTGCTTCTTCTTTTATAAATCGTTTGACTATTCTATCTTCCAGCGAATGAAAACTTATGATACAGAGGCGTCCACCTACTGCCAATACATCCACACTCTGCTTCAACCCTTGCTTTAAATCATCCAATTCACGATTAATAAAAATTCGTATTGCTTGAAAACTGCGCGTAGCAGGATGCTTATGCTTTTCATGAACGGGGGAAGCATGTGCTATAAGATCCGCTAATTGTTTGGTAGTAGATAAGGGACGTTCGCTGCGATCGCGAATAATAGCAGTAGCAATACGTTTAGCAAAGCGCTCTTCACCAAACTCTTTCAAAATTTTTATGATATCCGCGACATCGGCTGTATTAAGCCAGGTTGCAGCATCCATGCCTTGTGTTATATCCATTCTCATATCAAGCGGTCCATCGCGTAAAAAACTAAAACCCCGTTCTGCACTGTCTAACTGAGGTGACGACACCCCTAAATCCATCAATATTCCAGCTACCTTATTAAGGAGATCGCGCTCTGAGAGTACTTGTTCCATTTGTGCAAACGAAGCATGTACTATTTCAAAGCGCGTATCTTCTTTCATGGGCCCTTTTTCACCATACTGCACTGCTTGTGGATCCTTATCCAAAGCAATCAACCGACCATTCGACCCTAAACGCTGTAAAATTGCTAGACTATGTCCTCCTCGACCAAACGTTGCATCTACATAAACACCATCTGGCTTTATGTTTAATCCTGCTATTACTTCTTCCAGCAATACCGGTTGATGTTGTTCTGACATACCACCCCTCTATTTATAAGGATAGAGAGACTAATTCAGGCGGAATGCCAGCGTCGTTTTCTCCTATTCCTTCTGCCAGCCACCCATCACGGTGTAATTGCCACTGGGACTCACCCCAGATTTCAAAGCGTTTTCCTTGACCAACTAACATCACTGTTTTATCTAACCCGGCATACTCTCTCAATAAAGGCGGCAATAATATACGACCATTGCGATCCAGTTCAAGTTCTGTCGCATGACCAATCAACAATCGCTGAATGCGTCGTGCCGCCGGTTGGAATGTAGGAAGCTCCCCGAGGCGCTCCTCGATAACACGCCATTGAGGAAGGGGGTAAAGTAACAGGCATCTATCTTCGGTATCGATTGTAATGACCATCTGCCCATTCGCCTCATCCATGATGGCTTGACGATATTGAGTTGGCACAATAATCCGACCCTTTACGTCCATATTTAGGGAGGTTAAACCTCTAAACATCCTTGTACTCCCACATTAAACCACATTGTACCACCGCGGCGCATAAAGTGTACACTTTTTCGTTAAAAATTTGGCTTAACGCGCAATGAGTAATAGGCTTGTTGATCTAGATCAAGTGATCATTCCCGAAAGAAATTACTGAAATTAAAGTAGCTTTACAAATTTTAACTGCTAGAATTAATCTAATTGTATGTATATAAGGAGTTTTTATGTTTAAACGCATCGTTTTGTTCATTTTAACTAACCTAGCCATCATGGCGGTGGCGTCGATTATTCTGGCAATTTTTCATGTGAATCCAGAGTTATCGGCGCACGGACTGGATTATAAATCGCTACTGATTTTCTCAGCTGTTTTTGGTTTCGTAGGCTCGTTTGTCTCATTGCTTATGTCAAAATTTATTGCAAAACATGCCTATGGCGTACAACTGATCGAGCACCCAACGAATGCAAAAGAACAATGGCTAGTACAAACAGTGCAGGGTTTGGCACGTAAGATTGGGATCAACACCCCTGAAATTGGCGTATATGAAAGCGAAGAACCTAATGCTTTTGCAACTGGCTGGAGTCGTAATAGCGCCTTGGTTGCCGTCTCCACTGGCCTTCTAAATGATATGAATGAAACGGAATTAACCGGCGTCTTAGGGCATGAAATGTCACACGTTGCCAATGGCGACATGGTCACGATGGCGTTGATCCAAGGCGTGGTGAATACGTTCGTTATCTTTTTTGCGCGTATTGCAGCGTATGTGGTGGCAACATTTATCTCACGTGATGAAGGCGAAGGAATCAGTGCGCTCACTTACTCTCTTATTGCCGTTATTTTTCAGATTATTTTCGGCATTCTTGCGTCGATTATTGTCATGGCTTTTTCGCGCTGGCGTGAATTTCGCGCGGACAAAGGTTCAGCCAATTTAACCGGTAAAGACACCATGATTGCGGCACTCAAGCGTCTGCAGCAGTATTCAGCTATTCCGGATGACAACCGCTCACCAGCAACCTCAGCGTTTATGATTAACCGTCACACAGGCATTATGAAGCTGTTCTCGAGCCATCCGTCGCTTGAAGAGCGTATTGCAGCATTAACGCGTTGATCTATATAAAAATTGCTTTAGATCAAGTTATTGTCATATTTATAAACATATCTTTGGGATCATTAATGTTATTTTAATATTCAAATGATAGTATGACCCCATTGATCCCAAACTTTAGATATTTTAAGGTGACTACCATGGCCTCTTCCTCAACAGAACAACTTAACGCTGCCTCATTTCGAGCCGAAGCAGCAGAGCAGCAATTACTTGCGCAAATAATAAAAATGGCGCTCCTCATGGCAGAAAATCTAGAGCTAAAAGATGCAGCAACATTCATAAGACACACAAGAGAATTAGCAACTGCCGCATCTAAGCCAGCACAAGCCGGCCTGTTTGCTGCTGTAACGAAAAAAGCAGCTGACAGCGCAACATCTGAGCACGGCGCAGCACCTGCCGCCTAATAAAATTTTTCACATGAATAAAAAAAGCCTGCTTAAGCAGGCTT
>CAZFAA010000030.1:0-15235 GCA_964516605.1 uncultured Coxiella sp.
TTCACGACTGGGGACTGGATTTTCATAGAGCTCAGATTCCCTTTTCAGAAATGGATCTACTTTGCGATATCGTTTGACCACCTACACCTCTTAACATCCTAACGAGCGGATAGAACAGAAAATAAAGAGGTCATTATCCCCTAGATTTGAAAAAAATGCACCTATAGATAAAATCACGTATAATCTCCCAAGGTTAACAGGAGATGACTACATGAATACTACGATCAAATTGCTTTTTATCGCGGCTAGCGTCCTGCTTTTCGCAGGCTGCAACTCAGGCTCAACCCAACCACACAGCTATTGCCATAAGCTCAAAACACGGATTAACAGCTCCACTCAGGCAGCTAATGTCAGCAACATGAATCCGGCTACTCAAGCACGCCTTACCCAGGAATACAAATCTTTAGATTGCGATCAGTAAGGTATTATTAGGTGGGGCGCTATGAATCTTACTTAAACACTACACGGTTACCGATTTTTAAGCTCCGCCCTCAACTCACGGTAACGCGGCTCAAACGACTCCACCAAACGCCAAAATCGACGCGAATGGTTCAACTCTTTTAAATGACACAATTCATGAATCAACACGTAGCGCACTACATCGTAAGGAAAATAGAGCAGTCGTGCGTTGAGTGTAATATCGCCTTTTACCGAGCAACTACCCCAGCGCGAACGTTGCAAACGAATGCTCGCTTTATTAAACGTCAATCCTGTCTCACGACTCAATGCATTAAGCATAGGCAACAGATGCTCTTGGCCTTTTTGCTTAAGCCATGCATCCAACTTTTCTTGGCAACAACGCGCATCTTTAATAGTACCCATAAAAATAAGCACATCGGGTAAAGGAGTACGTAACTGAACACGTTTGTGATTTGTTTTTAAATAGCGCACTGCTATGTATTGATCGATACAGCGCAATTTAATTTCTTTAACTAACCCATACTGCTCAATCACAGGTTTGGGTGTACTGTCTGCAATCAACTGCAGGTGTTTCTCAACCCAAGCACTATTTTTTTTTAGAAACAACAACCCTGACGCTTCACTGGTGCCCTGAGGTAGCACAATCTCTAAGCCACGATCAGGGTGAATTTGCAGGCTAATTTGTCTTGCCCTCTGACTACGTCTGAAGCAAAAATTAAGTTTTAAAATATCCATAGAGTGCAAAGAGCATAGCATTAATTAAAATTATGGACTAGCGGGATACAAGAATCTCTATTACTATAACCTCTTGCTAAAATAAGGCCCTGGTAGCTCAGTGGATAGAGCGGTCCCCTCCTAAGGGACAGGTCGGAGGTTCAACTCCTCTCTGGGGCGCCATACTCAATTCACAAGGAACACACATGAAAAAAACACGTATCGAATCAGACAGCATTGGCAAAATCGATGTCCCAGCAGATCAATACGGTGGCGCCCAAACAGCGCGTTCACTCATTAATTTCGCTATTGGTCGCGAAGGCATGCCACCTGAGTTACTGCGTGCTTTTGGTATCCTCAAAAAATCAGCCGCTCTTGCCAACATGGAACTTGGCGTATTACCTAAGGAAATTGGCAGCCTGATTATTCAAGCAGCAGACGAGATATTAAATAATGAGCTCGACGCACACTTCCCACTTTCGATCTGGCAAACTGGCAGTGGCACGCAAACCAATATGAATGTTAACGAAGTCATCTCCAATCGTGCGATCGAAATAGCTCAAGGGGAACTGGGTAGTAAACACCCTGTTCACCCCAATGATCACGTCAATATGTCGCAATCTTCAAACGATACATTTCCAACAGCCATGCACATTGCTGCGGTTGACATGATCGTTAACCGTTTAATTCCAGCCGTTACAACACTGCGTGATGCGTTAGCACTAAAACAAGATGAATTTAAAGACATCATCAAAATTGGCCGCACACATTTACAAGATGCCGTTCCCCTAACCTTAGGACAAGAATTTTCAGGTTACGTTGCACAGCTTAATGCGAATTTATCAGCACTGAATGACGTACTACCACACTTACGTCGTCTTGCCCTCGGTGCAACAGCTGTCGGTACGGGAATTAACACACACTCTGATTTTGCACGACTAGCTTGTCAGCATATAGCGCAGATAACAGAACAAGAATTTTATGCAGCCCCTAATAAATTTGCAGCTCTGGCTTCTCATGATGAAATTGTACTAACCAGTGGCGTGCTCAAAACCTTAGCTTGTTCGCTTATGAAAATAGCCAATGACATACGTTGGCTTGGCTCAGGACCGCGTTCGGGTTTAGGGGAGCTGATTCTACCAGCGAATGAACCTGGCTCTTCGATTATGCCCGGCAAAGTCAATCCAACACAATGTGAAGCGGTCACGATGGTATGTGCACAAGTGATGGGAAATGACGCCACCATTGGTTTTGCAGGCTCTCAAGGTAATTTTGAATTAAACGTCTATAAACCTGTCATGATTTACAACCTTATTCAATCTCTGTATCTGCTGAGTGATTGCTGCGAATCATTTACCAAATATTGCATAGTTGATATTAAAGCCAATACAGCGCGCATTAACGAACACGTCAATAACTCCTTGATGCTGGTAACGGCACTCAATCCTGTAATAGGTTATGATAAAGCCGCGCAAATTGCTAAAAAAGCCTACGCTGAAAATCTAACGTTGAAACAAGCCTGTATTGCACTCGGTTATTTAACCGCCGAAGCATTTGATCAGGCAATGAATCTCGAAAAGATGACGCATCCGCATGATTAACCACGTGGCGGTCGCATTAACCGTTGCGCTCCTGGAAAGATAGAAGCTCGGTTTAGATAAGGAGGCCCTAGCATCATCGCTCGCATCTGTGATTCGAGTGATGCTACGTGCTGTTGTGCAGCAGCATTAGATTGCAGCCAATCACCCTCTAATGGATTCGCTGATAATGTAACATAATTTCCTGAAATATACACAATCGCAACAACACGTCGATCATGCTTTGATACGTATTTAATAATGGATTGATCTGATAGCGTCTCTGCTTGCTCATTTTTCAATTCCATCCTCAACTTCCCAGTTTGTTGATTATTGACTAACTCTATATAAGCTATCTGACTACCACTCAAAATAACAACACGTCTCATGCCTGCGGTAAAAAGCCCTTCTAATCGCTGCTGCTGGCGATAAAGATTCTCTTGCTCAAAATCATAACGTGGCAAGCCCGGCCGCAAATCAGTAGGATCAATGTAAAATGGCTCAGAGTTTGAGGGATAGCCTGGAATTTTAATAGTTCTTGGCTGAAATGGGGTAGCTGCGACATTCAATACATGTGGTGATTTTTTTATTTCAGGATCAGTGACTGCTATTTCAGGATCAGTGACTGCATCCGATAGTATCGGGGGTTGTTGGCCAGGCAACATTACTGCTGTGGCACCGTGTTCTTGTTCATTAATAAAGGTCGAGGGTTGATAACACTGATCTGGCGGCAGACCAAATATAAATTGAGTTGATCCTATTGTTGTTCTACCTGTAGCAGAAACAGGAGATGCAGGAGATGCAAGATCAGCAACAGCTCCTGATGATTTTGCATCAGAATCTCGATCGATAGAATCTGGCATTGCTATAGCCAAAGAACTGGTATTCGGTGACACTAAATGGGTAACTACAGGCTCCTCCATGTGTTTTTTTCCACCTTGCTTCTTCCCCCTGCTTTTTTTATTGACCACTAATTTTTGCTGTGCTGCTTCATCCTCAGATGACCAGGGTTCTGCGGTAGGATTGGGTGAAGGTGAGCGCGAAGCTAATCTTGGCACTAAAGCAGTTTCCCGTGATATAACTAAAGTTTGCGAAGGTTGTGCTGTCACGGGTGCAACAATAGCTGCTGCAGCGACTACCCCCATAGATTGCTTAGGAAGCGTAGCTTCCCCCTTTTTTTTAGTATGAGTAGACAATTTGCTCAACGTAAAACCATAGGTTTCCCACAATGTTAATAAGGCTTTATTTTTACACAGAGGCTGAGCTAGTTGATCACGTAATGCATCCGTAAAATAATTTTTATTTGCTGCAATCACTGTAGTTAACAATTTATAAAGGGCAGTCTGTGATGCCTTAAGCGCTTTTTTAACTTGTTGCGTTAGTTTTTTATATGACTCAATAAATTTAGACCGATCCAAATATATCGTGATCAATTTCTCACAAATAGTCTCTAACCGTTGTGGAGTGCGCTCAAAAAAAGGCTCAACCATCGTGCAGATAAAATCAAAAATTCCAGAGGATTTTTTTTCGTTTTCTAATAAACTAAGCAACAATTCTGTTGTCACAGTAAAGTCAGGCTTATCTGTTAAAAAAAATAGCAGTGAATATAAATCGGCAATCATACGACCTAATGTATCTAGGGAATCACGCTTAACAGCATCTAAAAGCACGCTTTGAATTTTTCCATTCAAATAATTCACAATAGGAATTGCACTCACCGGAGCCGTCAATCCAACCTTTATAGAAGCCATATCAAATGAAGGGATTTTCCTTAACATATTCACGATCGATACTGCAGACTCCACAAAAGAATAATTTACATAAAAATGTAAGGTTCTCACCATCGCCAGAAGAACATCTTCTGATAAGGTTATCTTTGCATCGATTTGAGATTTAAGGACCTTTAACACCTGCAGTATGTTTTCGTAATATTGACGCGCTTTATGTGGATCGCTATGGCCATGATCTTGATACTGAGCTACAAAATGCACTAATTGTTTATCTGAAGATTCTAAATTAGGTAATGCCCAAGTTATATCTGAGTGGAGTTGACGCGCCTTTTCCAAACAAGTTGCTATATGCTCATCTAAATCATTGGTACAGCGCTGTAGCATCGCAACATCGTATAACATTTCTAATAGAGGTTTATCAGCACCTCCTTCTAATGCTAATGAAAATGCAGAAGCTCCGTTTTTATTTAACAACATGACCGGAAAATAACATCTCATAAGAGTCCTTACCAATTGCCAATCGTTTTTTAAAACCGCAATATGCAACGGTGTATCGCCCTCTTGATCAATACTATCTTTCTTAAGTTGATTTACAAAATCTTGCTTGGTATTCAAGTTGAGAATGAGCTCAACCAATTCCGGCCACCGTTTACTCACAGCAATATGCAAAAGCGTAAACTGCACTTTATCTCGCTGTAACGTCAGAGATAATGGAAATGAACGTACTTCCTCAAGAAAGTTATTGAATAGACCAAGAGCCTGTCGCTCATCCGATAAAGTTGTTATAACAACGAGCAGAGTCATTGCCTGCAGCCTCATAATACATTCCCTCCGATTATCTCATCACTAAAATCGCGTGATGATGCAGGATAGCTACCCAGATTTCAAGGATGCTGTCAAAGGATGCTTGACATATAGCTAGATATAAATTAACCTAGTCTACTGTATTACATATGTAATACAGTGTATGAACTGGTTGAGGGTTAAATTTATGTCTAAACCACTAGTGAGATCGCGTACTAACCGTAAGATTGCAGGTGTTTGCGGCGGCTTAGGGGAGCACTTTGATATGGATCCTATATTTATTAGAGCTATTTTTGTGGTGTCACTTTTTTTTGGCGGACTTGGGTTATTAACCTATCTCGTACTATGGTTCTTAATGCCTGACGCACCCTTAGCATAAGGTGATACACATGCAATGGAATAATAAGCAGCCTATTTACCTGCAGCTGAAGGATAAAATTGCTTCGCAAATACTTGATAAAAGCATTGCTGAAGGTGAAATGATCGCATCCATTCGCACTGTCAGTGTTGAGTATCAACTCAACCCCTTGACAGTATCTAAGGCTTATCAAGAACTTGTTGAAGATGGCATTTTAGAAAAACAGCGTGGGCTTGGTATGCGAGTTGTTGCGGGGGCATATAAAAAATTATTGAAACAACAACAGCGTTTTTTTCTTGAACACGAATGGCCTGCTTTGAAAGAAAAAGTATTGCGCTTAGAGATAAACTTGAAGGAGCTTCTAGATGAGTAGCTTAATTACCGCCTCGCACTTAAATAAACGCTACGGCCATATTCAGGCATTAACGGATATTCAATTTGATATCTTACAAGGGCAAATCATTGGCTTGATTGGCCCTAATGGCGCTGGTAAAACAACCTTACTCAAGGCTTTGCTGGGACTGACAACCTATGATGGAACATTAAACGTCATGGGATTCGCGCCGCACCGTCATCGCAAAAAACTCATGGAAAATATCTGTTTTATTGCTGATGTGAGCATACTGCCCAAATGGATGAGCATCAACGAGGCGCTCACTTTTGTAGAAGGCGTGCACCCTAAATTTTCACGCAGTAAAGCGCAAGCCTTACTGGCTAAAACCAATTTGCATGCTAATCAAAAAGTAAAAGAATTATCTAAAGGCATGATCGTTCAATTGCACTTAGCGCTCGTCATGGCAATTGATGCCAGCATACTGATTCTCGATGAACCCACTTTAGGACTGGACATCATTTTTCGCAAGCAGTTTTATCAAACACTATTAAACGAATACTTTAATCAAGAACGAACTATCATCATCGCCACCCATCAAATTGACGAAATAGAAAGCATCTTATCGCGCATTATTATGCTCAATAAAGGCCGTATTATTCTCGATCAAAAGATGGATGCTCTTACTAATACCTTTGTGCAATTGACCACTACTACAGATCAAGATCAAGAAGTATTGGATGCATTGCACCCGATTGCTAAAAATAAACGCTTAGGACAAACCATCTATCTTTTTGAACAAGTACCACGTGAAATATTGCAAGCCTATGGAGAGCTGTGTACACCATCTGTTAGCGATATTTTTACCGCAAAAATTTTAGGAGCAACACAATGAAGGCACTGATTACGCTGATAAAACGCGAATACTGGGAAAATCGCGGTAATTTTTTCACATTACCAGCCCTTTTTGGTGGATGCCTGTTACTTATTGCTATCTGTTTTCTGATTTTATTTCTGACCAAGATAATGCCTATTCATGTAAACGGACAGGTATATACTGTTGAAAATGCTGTGCCACCTGTTGTAGTTTCAAGTATTGCTTATGCCATAAGCTTACCGTTTACCCTAGTCGTATGGCCTTCTCTCTTTAATTATTTTTTAAATTGCCTCTATGACGATCGCAAAGATCGTAGCATCTTATTTTGGCAATCGATGCCCATTGCCGATTGGCAAACAATTTTATCCAAAGCAGCTGCCGGCACGATCCTGATCCCGATGTGCAGTTTTATCTGTATTGTCATCACGGAGCTGGTTCTCATACTTATATTGACTATTACCGCAAAAATACTTGACCTAGACCTGATTGCTAGTTGGTTGTGGAATCCACTCGCCTTCATCATGAGCTGGCTGCATATTTTAGCGCTCTTATTCTTTCAAGTATTGTGGCTCTTTCCGTTATTGGGCTGGTGCATGCTCTGTTCTGCCTACGCTAAAAAATCACCTTTCCTCACATTAATCATTCCATTTATAGTGCTATCGATTATTGAAACGATTTTTTTCCACGACAAATTTATCAGCGCTTACATTATCAGCCGCTTTCACTTGGCTATGTCGGCATGGCGTAACGTATTAGGCGCCGGGCCATACATTGCAGGAAAAGAAGTGATTCATCTCCCTATCTATAGTGATACGAGTCTTTACTTGGGGCTTGCCATCGGCGCGGGGTTTATGGTGATTGCAGGGTATTTACGACACACCGGTTATCGGTTTGATGACTAATGCCGACAGTAAAATCGGTAGACGTTTATTATTCATATAATTTTTGCATTAACGCTTTCAAATGCGGATCAGGATTATCTGATTGAGGCTGTGCTAGCTGCGGTGTTGCTGCCGGCACCGACTGCACTGATGTAGACGCAACGCTAGTGGAACTCACAGCAGCCGGCGTATTGCGCAATAAATTATTGGCCGTGATGCGATCCACGACTGGATCAGCCGGCTGTTTAATCTGTTGCGACGCTTGCGGAACTTGTTGCGCTGGTGTAGCAACAGGCATCTGCGCCGGCAGTGGCTGCACCTGAGCTTGACTTAATTGCATAGCAATCTGTGCCTGCAACGACGACTCTTCCACTGTTGCATTTAAATCAGCATAGGTTGAATTACTTAAGGTCGGAACAATTAAACCTTGACCATTTTCAATCGTAGTTGTTGGTAATTGGTTAATCGCCATCAACTCACTCACCGTCGTATGATGACTTAATGCGATATCAGCCAATGAAGCGTTATTTACATTATAATAGCTCCACAACAAGCGTTTCTGATTCGCTAAGCGGGCCAAGTTAATCTTAAAGGTAGATAATTGATCCGTGGGAATGGCCAATGTATAGCTGCCTTGAGGATCGGTTGCCCAGCGTAGCATACCCGGATTCAGTTGATGTATCGCTTCTTCTGAGGTGTTGGCTAAATCGGCGATTTGTGAACGATCGATCTGCGAGCTCAATTTGACCGTCGCAAAGTTAGGTTCTGTTGTAAGAGGTGGTAGGGTAAAGCCGTATTTAGCAGGATTAGCAATAATTTCTGCCATAGCCAATAATTTAGGATAATAATCTTTTGTTTCTTGTGGCAATGGCAGCGACCAATAATCTGTAGGCAATCCTCTTGTGCTGTTGTAATTAATCGCAGACGACACCGTACCCTCGCCCGCATTATACGCCGCACATGCCAGTGGCCAACCATGTAAACTGTTATTCAACTCCACTAAAAAATTAAGCGCCATATGCGTTGAACGCACTATATCAAGGCGACCGTCATACCACCAATTCATTTTAATACCGCTACTGGATGCGGTATTGGGCATCAGCTGCCACAGACCAGACGCACCAGCTGATGATACAGCAAATGGTACGTAACCACTTTCAATCATTGGTAATAAAGCAAATTCAGCAGGCATGCCACGCTTTTCCACTTCCTGATACGCATAACCAATATAAGGCTCAGAGTTTTTAATAATCATGTTTACAACCCAGCGATGCGATAAATACCAAGCCAACTGCTTATTGACCGCTTGACTATGTCCGTCATCATTTAATGCGAAATGGCTGCGCATCGCCATCCACAGATCTTGTGCGCCTGCAATCATTTCAAATTTTGGTGAAGCTGAAATAGCTGCAATCGCATCAGGGTACTTTTTTTGAATCGCCTGCTCTGCTTTTAAAATCTGTAATAATTGCAGCTCACGCTCTTCATTTAATTGCTGGTATTGCTGCTGCTGAGCACGTAATTGAGTAATTTCCTGAGATAAGGTTTGACGTAATTGTGCTGTAGTACCATGAAGTGGTAATGTTGTGGGTTGTTCTGCCGCGTGCTCTTGCGCGCGTTGTTGCTGTTCTTGCTGTTGTTCTTGTTGCTCTGCGGCACGACGCTCCTCATCTGAAAGTCTGCCATATAAAATTTTAACGTGGTTCATTTGCGTACCTAATGAAGCACTATCGATGTAGGCAATCGCTTTACTGTTTTGTTCAACAGATGCAATAGCTGAACGATCACTATCCACTTGTGCAGACCTTGTTCCTGTTCCCGAAAACGTCAGTCCTGACCAATAACTGTTTACAGATGATGTATCCATACCCGCCACGTGCTGATAAAACGCTGCATAAATAGCGGAGTTTGGATCTTGATCAATTGGGCTGAGCGTTTCTCCTGTTGCAAGTGATACACTTTTATTCAAAAACAAAGCAGATAATTGAATGGGATTGAGCTGATTGATTTTAATATCTTGGTTACCAATAACAATAAGACTTGCATGGGCAGTGCTTGCTATTACTATCAAAACGGATGAAAACAATACAGGTAATGCACGCACAACCCATACTGCTTTACTTGTGATTCTCATCAGTTTTTTATTGAGCTCGCGCTTAAAATATAGCATCCACACTAACCATATATAACCAATTATTTCGATGCAGACTACTTGGGTCCACTGTGTCAAAAAAACCACGTGTCCCACCTAATGGTCGCACATCCCCTATCGAACCTTTAAATACAATATTATTATTTAAATAATAATCCAGCCCTAACGTAAGTGACTCCTGCTTTTGTGGTAACTCTGTTGCTTCTGAACCCGACGCTTGTTCCAACGCATTGGTATTGTCCGTCCACATACGACCATAAGTTAAATTCGGCAAAAATCCGGATACCTTATAGCCTAACATCGCATAAAAACCGCCTAATTGAGCCAACGGTACAGGTGTATTACGGTGCGCAAACTCACCTTCTAAAATCAATCCTCTATAAAAAAACTGACTGGCCAAGCTGTAAAAACTATCCGATTGATTATCGATAAATGTTGTCGTCTGCCCTGTTTGCGCGGCATCAACTTTACCTGTTAAGCTTAAATGCGCATACGTGCCACGCAACGTTACATATTGATTACCAATACTCGCCACACCACCTATTACTGAATTTTCAGTGTAATTTGCAACGGGAACATTAATATCATCAGAGGTAATTTGGGTATTATAATAATTAAACTGCGACCAATTGCTTCCAATATACGGCTCAATCGTCGTACTCCAACCACTGTTACCAAAACTTTGCTTATAAATCGTGTCAAAACCATTAATATTATAAAAAGGCACAATACCATACACTTCATTAGGCAAAGTAATCCACGGATAGGTGTAGCCAATTTCTTGCGTCGTCGAGTATAAAAATACAGGCCACCTTAACCGCCCGACACGCATTTCGACATTACTAATCACATACCTCACATAACCATAATCTAAATTTACAGAATAAGGCGTATTGCCATTTGCGTTATTACCTGTTGCTACAACCTGCCCCACAATTGATAAATTTTTCATTAAATTCGCAGTAACTTGCAACCCTAAAACAGATAACACACTAAAATTGTAATTATCCCCAACAATTCCTTGATCTGGGAGCGTGTACTCTTGCGTTGAATCCATATGTGCCACACCAGCCGACATAAAACCATCAATTTGAATCCGCGAATCCGGACTCAACCCCAACGAGTGTGATAAACGATACGGCGTACCCTTCGTATCCTGCGGCGGACTCAATAAAGGTGTATTGGTATCGTCTTCATCTTTAGCAGTCACATAATAAGGTCTGCCCGTCACATCCGTATTCGATGATGCATCCGCAACAGCAACTGTATTGACTACCCAAGTTAACACAAGCGTACTACAGCATGTGGCCAGTGCCTGTTTTTTCATATATTGAGCTCCATTAAATTTAAGACAGTGCACATACCAGCCAAGCTCAATTAACATACAATCTACAGTAACAACCTTAAGACAACATTAAGAACAAGGAGCTCTTAGTGAGGCTATTGAGTAAAATATATACATTAAATCAGTATATTAGATTGACTTTCATCGGCTATATTGCGCTTACGTTATATCACATTTTCAACCCGTATTAAAAGGTCGTTTTGTACATAAAAGAGGCGTTCAAGGTATTGATTTACGATACCAGCCCGCACTGAAGATATCAGTGCAGATGAGCTAGGTGCTGGATCACGCTTGAATTTTGGCCAGTTAGGCCTATGATCTATATATTTGAGGGTAATCGGAGCTTAACAACGATGCGCAATACACCTAATAACATAACTAATCTGATAGCCTCGTTTCTGGGGCTTGCAATATTTATCGCATTACTAATTTGTGCGATTGTTTTTTTCAGTTACCTTTTTGTAATCGGTGCAATCATTGGCTTGATCTTATTTATAATTGGCTTTATTCGCGCCAAATTACAACAAAGACGCGGCTTACACACGCAATACAGCGATGGTAAGACGCATCGGATTATTGATCAGGACAAGTAAAAAATAGCCCTTTAACCTAAAAAGTCTTGCGGCGGCCTGTATTCTTTACCTAAGTAATTAGCCACACCTGCATACGTAACATACCCTTGGCAAATATTCAGTCCATTTAAAAGATGTGGATCATCACGCAATGCTTGCTTGTAACCTTTATTTGCCAAGTCTAATACAAAGGGTAAGGTTGCATTATTTAATGCGAGTGTCGAGGTACGCGGTACGGCGCCTGGCATATTGGTTACACAGTAATGCACAATACCCTCTTCAATATAAGTAGGCTCTGTATGCGTTGTAGGACGACTGGTTTCCACGCAACCACCTTGATCAATTGCCACATCAACAATCACGGAACCAGGACGCATTTTTTTCAGCATCTGGCGTGTCACAACACGTGGCGCATGAATACCTGGCAACAACACAGCACCAATAACTAAATCGGCTTTAACCACGCACTCTTCAATATTCGCGGTGCTGGCATACAACGTTTTTAAGCGGCCGCCAAATTCAAAATCCAATTCCTGCAAGCGGTATAACGATTTATCGAGAACCGTTACACTCGCCTCTTTACCCATCGCCATACGCGCTGCATTCGTACCAACCACACCACCGCCGATAATGACAACACGACCTGGATCAACACCCGGCACACCACCTAATAACACACCACTACCGCCTTGTAACATTTCAAGACAATGCGCACCTGCTTGTATCGCTAAGCGTCCGGCTACTTGGCTCATAGGTGTTAAAAGCGGTAAACCGCCACGTGGATCTGTCACAGTTTCATAAGCAATCGCAATACAACCTGATTTCAACAACGCCTCGGTTTGTGCCAAATCAGGTGCTAAGTGCAAATAGGTAAATAAAATTTGGTTTTTGCGAATGAGCGCATACTCAGAAGGTTGTGGTTCCTTCACTTTGACAATCATATCTGCGCGTGCATAAATCTCTCCAGCCGTTGCCACCACTTCCACACCTTGCTCACGATAATGCTCATCTGTAAAAGCAATAGCGGCTCCCGCATTGTGTTCAACTAAAACCGTATGTCCATGTCGCACCAATTCATGTGCATTGTACGGTGTCAAGCCAACACGATATTCGTGTGTCTTAATCTCTTTTGGAATACCAATGATCATTTATTGCTCCATATATAGCGTAAAATGGACGCATTATAGCCTGATTGCTACGATTATAAAATAAAATAATTGTGGCTCAACTAGAGCAGGAACCTGCAGTTCAAACACAACAACCTCAAGCAAGCAGAGTCTCCGCAGCAGAGCATGAGAGGATACGCATCGGGGTAGAAGAAGATGAAAAAGCCAATGCCTATTCTATTCCGGCTAGCTTCAGCAGAGCAGTCACGACATGCCCGAATCAAGCAGTATCCGCTACAGTTGGCACTCTTTTCGGATGCGCACACGGTCTCGCGCATGTGGTGCATTGCTGTAAATAAGCATACGCTATTTATCGAGGTATTGGGTCCACTCACATAATACCTCTTTCAGATCGGCCACCAAACCGTAATCAGCTACCTCAAAAATGGGCGCATCCGCATCTTTATTAATGGCCACAATGACACTGGAATCTTTCATACCTGCTAAATGTTGAATGGCACCAGATATACCAATTGCAAAATACAATTTGGGTGAGACAACTTGCCCTGTTTGACCCACTTGAAAATCATTCGGTGCTAACCCACTGTCGACCGCTGCACGTGAAGCACCCACAGCAGCACCCATGCGATCAGCAATCGCAATCAGTTGATCAAAGGTCGCTGTATCACCCACACCGCGACCACCCGCAATAATGATGTCTGCACAAACCAATTCAGGTCGATCGCCCGCGTGCTTTTCTTCTGCTATCCATTCCGATTGATTATTTTCAAAAACAGTAGCCACCTGCGTAATCACCACCTCGCCTGCTTGTGCCGCGACATGATCAAACGCACTGGGGCGCACACTCACACATTGTAGTGCATCCTCACTTTTAACCGTGGCAATCGCATTGCCTGCATAAATAGGCCGTTTATACGTATTGTGATCGATGATTTCAATCACATCACTTATCATGCCCACATCCAGTAACGCTGCAACACGTGGCAATATATTTTTACCAAAAGTTGTCGCGGGAATCAGCACATGTGTATAGTCACTTGCTATGCTTTTAATGAAAGGCGCCATCACTTCCGCTAACTGATGTTGATAACACTCATGATCAGCTACTACTATATTACGCACCATCGCATACGCTCTCAGAGCATCAACCACTGCAGCGCAATTAAAACCCGCTACCAACACATGAATATCATCGCCACATTTACGCGCAGCAGCTAACGTGGTGAGTGTGGTTGTGCGCAGTTTATGATTATCATGTTCTGCAATGACTAATACGCTCATAATAAACTTGCCTCCTGCAATTTTTGCATTAACTCATTAAAACTGCCTACCTTTATGCCTGCTTGCTTACGTGGCGGTGACTCGACCTTAAGTGTGCTCACATGCGTTTGCCTATTTAAATTTAAGGTATCGAGTTGAATAGTTTGCAGTGGTTTTGATTTTGCTTTCATAATATTCGGTAAACTCACAAAGCGCGGTTTGTTTAAACGTAAATCAGCGGTAATGACCGCCGGTGTCGTGATACGCAGTGTTTCCAAACCACCATCCACTTCACGTACAACCGTAAAATGTGCATCACTATATTGCAGCTTTGATGCATTAGTCGCTTGAGGCCAATTCAATAACCCCGCCAACATCTGCCCGACTTGATTGCAATCGTTGTCAATAGCCTGCTTACCCAATAACACCAGCTGTATCTGTTCTTGCTCAACTATTTTTTGCAAAATTTTAGCAATGTGCAAGGGCTCACATTCATCCAGCGTTTCAACCAAAATCGCTCGGTCCGCGCCCATCGCCAAACCATGTCGCAATATATCCTGTGCCACAGAGCTATCTACTGTCACGAGAATCACAGAATCGGCAATGCCCTGCTCTTTTAACCCCAGCGCCGCCTCCAATGCAATTTCATCAAATGGATTCATCGACATTTTAACATGAGCCGTTTCAACACCCGTTTGCTCTCTATTCACACGCACACGCACCTGATAATCCACTACGCGTTTTATCGGGACAAGAATGTTCATATTTAAACCCTGCTATTCATTAAAAATGAAACCATGATTGTGTCAACTGAAGGTGGATTGTCAAGAGCTTTTTGTGTAATGTTTACGAATGACTATTCAACGTGAATCCATGCAATTTGATATTGTGATTGTCGGCGCGGGGCCTGCCGGGCTCGCCACAGCAATACACCTTGCTGATCTTGCTAAAAATACAAAACAAGACATCTCAATTTGTGTTTTGGAAAAAGGCGCCTACGTTGGTGCACACATTATCTCAGGCGCCGTACTCGAGAGCACGGCTTTAACTGAGTTGATCCCGAATTGGCAAGCATTAGGCGCACCCG
>CAZFAA010000030.1:15245-20281 GCA_964516605.1 uncultured Coxiella sp.
CCGTCACGGTAAGAGCAGCACACAGTAAATTGTATTATCTAACAAAGCATGGTCAACAACGTCTACCACAAATTCCCGTTATGCATTCCGCTGACAATTACATTATTAGTTTAAGTGAACTGTGCCAATGGCTTGCTGCGCAAGCAGAAAGTAGAGGCATTCATATTTTCCCTGGATTTCCTGCTGCCAAATTCATTTACAACGAGGATGGCTCTCACATAATCGGCGTACAAACCGTCGATAGTGGGCTTAATAAAGAAGGACAACCCACTGAACTCTTTCAACCAGGCATTGATATCATGGCAACACAAACCGTGCTCGCCGAAGGCTGTCGTGGCTCACTAACAGAAGAAGCCATAACACACTTTCACTTGCGCGAGCATTGCGATATGCAAACCTATGCACTGGGCATTAAAGAATTGTGGCGCATTGATCCTGCAAAACACCAGCTTGGCACAGTGATCCACACTATTGGCGCACCTCTTAAAAATGAATATGGCGGCGGTTTTATCTATCACTTTAAAGATCACCTGCTCTCTATTGGCCTCGTATGTGGCCTTGATTACCGCGATCCACTCTTTAACCCCTATGATGCTTTTCAGATCTTTAAACAATTACCTTATGTCAAAGCTTTACTCGACGGTGGGGAATGTTTAAGTTATGGAGCACGCGCTTTAAATGAAGGTGGTTATCAATGTATTCCACGCCTGGATTTCCCAGGTGGCATCCTAGTCGGATGCGCCGCAGGATTTGTGAATGTAGGCAAAATAAAAGGCATTCATAACGCCATCCGCTCTGGTATACTCGCCGCGCGCGCCTTGCTGGATTTCAAACAAAAACGTTTAGACCACTACACACAAGCGATTCGTGATTCCGTCATTTGCAAAGAACTGTATAAAGTACGCAATATTCGACCCAGCTTTAACAGAGGAAAATGGTTTGGCCTTATCTTTAGTGGTATCGATCAATTCATTTTTAACGGTAGACTTCCCTTCACCTTGAATTATAAAAAACCAGATTCTGCCTGGTTACAGCCATCAACACAACCTTATCAAGTACCGTCATTTAAAAAACGCTTAGACTCCGTCTACCTAACCGCAACACAATATCGCGAAAATCAACCGTGCCATCTTAAATTAAAAGACAGTGCCACTGCAGTTAACATTAATTACCAACACTATAATGGACCTGAATCACGCTACTGCCCAGCGGGCGTGTATGAGTTTATCGAAGAAAAGAATCAAATACGTTTGCAAATTAACGCTGCCAATTGCATTCATTGCAAAACCTGTGACATTAAAGATCCGACACAAAATATTCGTTGGACTACACCTGAGGGTGGTAATGGACCTAATTATCAACTGATGTAAAATAGCCAACGAATAACCTAAAAAATAAATTTCACACCGATCAATACGGCATTAATACTGGGCGTACTATACGAATTTGTGAGCGATGCCACATCATCGCCAAAAATATGTAAATACGTAAGCTGCATAGCCACATGCGGTGTAAAGCGATACGCTGTGCCAGCGGCTACTTCCATATGAGCACGACTATAAGAATCTTGATTCAATCCTGTAATGCGCACATTCATGCGCGCTAAGCCTGTTTTAACTAAAAAATCAGCTTGTTTATAGTGCCCAGTCAATGTGCCTAAAAAGCTCATTGCGAATGACTTGAATGTGGAGTTGCCAGTGGAAAATGTATAGTTTGCTTTACCAAAGTACCCTGCTCCTGCTTCAGCACCTAAACCAATATAAGGATCAAAATCGTGATTATAGCCAATATCGCCACTCCATACAGAAGGGAATAGCGTATTACTGAATTGCGTTGCATTCACAGCCGTAACCGATGGTAATCCTGATTGCTGAGCCCAACCCGAATCCAGATTCACATACAACGCACCCTCACCCCACGCACACACAGTCAGTGTTACCAATGTCAATCCGATTGCATAACGCATCCGTGCACTCCTCAATTAAATCTGATACCCAAGACTTACAATAAATGGAATCGTAAATCCGGGATTGGGTTGTTTCAATCCTGCATTACTGTAATGAACCAACTCCAATGCTAAAACAAATGCTTTCGTTTGCGGTCCCATTTCAATACCAGCACCAACACGATCCTGAAAGGCAAATTTCATACCCTGTCTTTTAGTTCCAAACGTTTCAGATGATAAATAAGCAGGGCCACAGGCTACCTGAATAAAAGGCCGATAACGGTGCGTCATCGGGTTAATGAAATAAGCACGAAAATCGAGCGACATGGCACCCGTCGCTAAATTTTGATTGCTGGATGTATTAGCATGCCAGTAGGCCACACTCCCATCCATCAAAAAGTGTAACTTAGGATCCAGTTGTTTATTGAGGAAAACATCATTAGCAATAAAGCCAACATAGTTGTAACCACGATTGGACTCTTTACCATAACCCACGCCACCTGACACTTCATTATGCCAAGCAACAGCATGCTGCATAAAAAATAAACTTAAATATGTCGCTGCTGCGTGTAGTAAACCTAATCTCCCTGATCGATACAGCATAACGTCAAGCCTTCCTAGCAAGAAAATAAGTGTAGACTGTATACCCAAAATACCTAAAGATGCAAACACAAATGTCTTTTCGCATTTGGAAGTGTATTGGGTATAATAGCTGCTTTGATCTGTGAGCTTGAGGAAGGAATGGACTATAAAGATTATTATAAAATACTCGGTGTCGAGAAAAATGCCAGCACAGACGACATTAAGAAAAAGTACCGCCGTTTAGCGCGCAAGTACCACCCCGATGTCAGCAAAGAAGCGAATGCTGAAGAAAAATTTAAAGAAGTCAAAGAAGCGTATGAAGTATTAAAAGACGCGGAAAAACGTAAAGCATATGATCAACTTGGTAGTAACTGGAAAAGCGGACAAGGGTTTGAACCACCTCCTGGCTGGGAGTTTCATCAGCAAGGGCAAGGTGGCTTCCAAGACGGTGGTGATTTCAGTGATTTCTTTGAATCTATTTTTGGTGGTATGGGTGGCGCGGCCCATGCTCGTGGTCAATCAGCGCATTTTAGACAACGCGGTGAAGACAAACACAGCAAGATCACCATTTCATTAGAACAGGCCTTTCATGGCGCGGAAGTCACCTTACAATTACAAGATGTCACGATAAATCCTAAAACAGGACAACCTGAACGCACAACACGCGAACTGAAAGTACGCATACCAAAAGGCATCAGCGACGGTCAACAAATCCGCCTCACCGGTCAAGGTACCGCGGGTCACGGTGGCGCTGCAAATGGAGATCTATTTTTAGAAGTCGCGATTGCACCTAATAAACTGTATAAAATTGAAGGTAAAAATTTAACACTCAATTTACCTATTGCACCTTGGGAAGCGGCACTTGGCGCTAGCGTTGAAGTACCAACACTCGCTGGTAACGTTCATCTTAAAATACCTGCCGGCTCACAAACTGGGCAAAAAATGCGGCTTAAGGGGCGCGGCCTACCCGGTAAAACAGCGGGGGATCAATTCGTTATTTTAAATATTTACACGCCTGCTGCTACAACAGCTGAGCAAAAAGCACTGTACGAAAAAATGGCGCAAGAAATGCATTTTAATCCACGTCTTGATCTGATAGGAGCGCAAGCATGAAAAAAAATCACTTACCGACTCTGGTCAACGCGATCCTTATTGAAGAAAATAATCCTATTGGCTTTGAAGAATTATGTCACGCTGTGCAAGCCGACCAACAATTTGTCATCGAATTGGTGGAGTTACATGCTTTAAAACCCGAAGGTCAAACACATCAAGAATGGCGTTTTGACTCGAATAATTTTAAACGCGCTAAAACAGCCGTAAGTTTTTACCATGATCTTGAAATTAATTTAAATGGTATTGCACTGGCTTTGGATTTATTAGATGAAATCGACCGTTTGAAAAAGTTAGTTCGCTAGAAATTGAGATACGACCAGGCGGTGAATCAAATCGGCTACATAACTAAACCGATAATCCAAATCAAGTGCTTGCAAAATCTGTTGTGCGGACAATTCCTGAGCCTGCTGCGTGGATTTCCCTTCAAGCCAACGGCACACATACTCACCTGCCGCAATGAGAGCAGGCGTGGTGCTGGATTCAAAGCGTGCCTTGAGAATAATCTGTTCATCAATAAGGAGAAATAAACGGAACTGATCAAATGGACTCACACTCTCATGTTTTAAAATTTTAAGATGATTACCAAATAACCTACCCGCATGTTCCGTATTTAAAAAATAATCATAAAATTGAATAGAATAACTCACGACACCACTTTCTCAACCTGAACCCCAGTTATCTTCTTTAATCGTTTCCATGCTGCAAGCAGTTGCTCACCCGCTTGCTCGATATCCTGCTGTGTTGTAAAACGCCCAATACTAATACGCACAGCACAATCTGCCAGATGCGGCTCAATACCCATAGCGGATAAAACATGTGATGGCTTAAGTGTTGCCGAATTACACGCTGATCCTGATGAAAATGCTAAGCCGGGGACAGCAAGCATCATGGCTTCACTGCGAATATCCGGGAAAATCAAGTTCAGACAGTGCGCAATGCGCGGCGCATCAGCGCAGCTTAGGTAAGCATCCGTTGGCGCAAGTATTTTTAATAAGTGCTCTGCTAACGCACTTGCATGAGCGCTCATTAATTCCATTTCTTGTGCTGCATAATCAAATGCATCACCCATACCAACAATTTGATGTGTCGCCAGTGTTCCAGATCGCATGCCACGCTCGTGCTGACCGCCATGAATCATTGGCTCCAGCCGTATAGCAGGCTTAGAACGCACATATAAAGCACCGATACCTTTTGGCCCATACACCTTATGCGCACACAATGACACCATATCCACAGCGACTTTCCTCACATCCAATGTCAATTTGCCATGACTTTGTGCGGCATCTGTATGCAATAATGCTCCTTTTGCCTTCACTAAATCTGCTATTTTTTCTAAATCTTGAATCACGCCAGTTTCGTTATTAACATGCATAATCGACACCAACACCGTATCATC
>CAZFAA010000031.1:0-19782 GCA_964516605.1 uncultured Coxiella sp.
AAAGATCCCCCAAGGCAAAAACTGATACGCCATCTCAACCACTGCTGGGATCGATGTGATCATCAACACAAAGGAACGACCGAGTAGCGCATAAATCAATACCGACACCACCCCAACCACAACCGACCAAAAGCAGGTCGCACGAATTGCAGCCCAAAAATTGTCTCTGTTATTCTCGCCAATACTGTTGGCTACCAAAATCTCTGCAGCATTATTAAACCCATCCTGTGCGTAAGCTAACAACATCATGATATTAATCAGCACGGTATTCGCCGCTAAAATATTTTTACCCAATAAAGCACTTTGATAATTAAAAAATAAATACACAGACATCAGTGTTGCCGTTCGAATAAAAATATCGCGATTTAAAACTAATAAACGCTTAAATTGCTGCCACTCAAAAATAGCTGTGGTTAAGTACTGGCGTATATTTTTACGACCTAGGAAAACATATACCCCAAAAATCACACCACACCACTGACCAATCACGTCAGCTAACGCGACACCACGCACGTTCATGTGAAACACAAACACCAACACAACATTCAATACAATCGCCGTGCCATTGATGATCAACATCTGATAGAGGCAATAGCGCGTGCGTTTTACCGCTAAAAACCAACCTATTAACACGTAATTCATGAGTACCGCTGGCGCATCCCAAATACGCACATAAAAATACTGCAGTGTATAATACGCCAAAACGCTGCGGTCTTTGAGGAAAAACTGAATCACATCGCCAATTGGCTTCATGAGCAGTAATAAAATAAGCGCACTGAGCAATGCTAGAAACATTGCACGCTCAAACACAATCACGCATTCTTGCCTATCCTGCCGACCAAATGCTTGCGCAATAAAACCTGTTGTTGCTTGACGCAAAAAACTAAAGCACCAATAGATAAAGTCAAAAATACTGACACCAAAAACGACCTCATCCTGAAAGTAAGCACTATTTAAATGAACAACCTCGATTGTATTGCTCAACCCAAGCAATGGCACAGTTAAGTTCGAAAAAATTAAAGGTAGCGCAATTCTAGGCACTTCAATACGGGTTAAGAAAGATAATTTTTTCATAGCCGCTCCATTATCTTGGAATATGTTGCAGTATGCCACTATAAATTGTCAGGCTATGCATAGCGAGTTTACGCCTGTGTTTGCACACCTTACCCCCCAAGCACCACCCCCTTAAACGGCTAACCCACTTGAAACACGCTGTAAACACTGTATGCTTACCGCTTAAATTGGCGAGGTTAACAAACAGTGTTAAAGCAAGAACGTTCAGCTGTATTCTCATTATCATTCATTATGGCCTTTCGCATGCTCGGCTTATTTATGGTCTTACCGGTTTTTTCAGCCTATGCCAGCACCATTCCAGGCGCCACCACCACTTTAATCGGTATTGCGCTTGGTATTTACGGCTTAACTCAAGCGTGCTTACAACTGCCCTTTGGGATGTTATCCGATAAAATTGGGCGCAAGCCAATTATTACTGTAGGACTCATCTTGTTTGCAAGCGGCAGTGTCATCGCCGCACTTTCACATAGTATAAACGGCATGATTCTTGGGCGTGCCATACAAGGAGCTGGCGCAATTGGCAGCACGTGCATTGCCTTGGTTGCTGATTTAACACGTGATGAGCAACGCAGCAAGGCGATGGCCTTTCTTGGCTTGTCTATTGGTACCGCCTTCACCCTAGCACTCGTCATAGGACCCATACTGAATACCTGGTTTCATTTAAGTGGTATTTTCTGGGCCACTGCTATTTTTGCCGGCATCGGTTTGATTTTACTGTACGCCAGTGTTCCAACCCCCCCAAAGCTGACCATTCATGCGGATACGGAAACAATTCCAGCACGTTTAAAAGCGATACTCAGCCACCCTGAATTAATACGCTTAAATATTGGTATAGCCTGTTCACACGCTATTTTAATGGCGACCTTTATCGCGATCCCTATTCTTCTAACTCACCATCTAAACCTATCCGAATGGGATCAAACACTTTTATATTTAATCGTGATGTTCTTAGCATTTTTTTCAATGCTACCGTTTATCATCATCGCTGAAAAAAAACGTCATATAAAAGGTATTT
This sequence comes from uncultured Coxiella sp., assembly GCA_964516605.1. GTDB lineage: Bacteria > Pseudomonadota > Gammaproteobacteria > Coxiellales > Coxiellaceae. Next base: position 2,090 of record CAZFAA010000031.1, read on the forward strand.
TTGCAGGTGCTGTTTTCATCCTATCGCTGTCACAATTACTCTTGCTCTGTTTGCCTCTGAACGCTGTTATCATCACGATCTTACTTTTCTTATTTTTTACCGCTTTTACCATTTTAGAAGCCTTACTACCCTCTTTAGTCTCCAAGATCGCGCCCATTCGTAGTAAAGGTACGGCAACAGGTATTTACTCCACCGCGCAATTTTTGGGTATTTTCATCGGTGGCGCGCTCGGCGGTGTGCTCTACAGCCACTATCAATTTATTGGTGTATTTACATTTGGTACAGTTTCGGGGTTGCTATGGTTCATAATCACCCTCTCAATGAAACAGCCCCCATATTTATCGACGATGATTTTTGCAGTAACACCAGATATGACATTGAAACAACAAGAGTATTACCATGCGCTACTCACAATTAAGGGTGTCAGTGAAGTAGCTTTTATGAATGAAGATAACCTGGTCTATATCAAGGCAGACAAGAAAATAATTAGCGAAAACGAATTGCGAAATCATATCCAAACGGGTAACCTGTGCTGATAACTTTTTTAAGGCATCTTTAAGAAAAGTGTCTGCACAATACATTTTGTATGGCTGACTAGTAGATAATCAACCTAGGTGCTTTGCAAAATTTTACTAACGTAGCAGTAATAGGTTAGGCCACCTGTATTTGCAAACCCCGTTTGTTGTATAGGTGGAGAGTTTGATTGCTTGAATGATCGAGCGCGCTTGGGAGCATATGAATAATATGTGACAAGTGAGCAAGATTTTTCGAGCAAAATGGCTCCTCTATAACAAAACTGTTAGGAGAGCTAATCCAGTACAGCGATTTGTGCTTAATATTACATACACAGATTAACAGCTTTTAGATAAAAAGCTAGGAGTGAAAATAACATGGCAAGAGGCGTAAATAAAGCGTTATTAATAGGTAACCTCGGGAGTGATCCTGAAGTACGTTACACCCCGAATGGTAATGCCATTGCGAACGTGGTATTAGCAACCAGTTCAGCGTGGCGTGACAAACAAACAGGTGAGTTAAATGAACGTACAGAGTGGCACCGCATTGTATTTTTCAACCGGTTGGCTGAAATTGTAAGTGAATACCTGCGTAAAGGTTCTAAAATTTATGTTGAAGGCAGTTTGCGTACTCGTAAATGGCAAGATAAAAGTGGTGTTGATCGTTACACGACTGAAATTATTGCTAATGAAATGCAGATTCTCGATAATCGCAATAGCGGTAGCGCACCAGGCCAAAACTCTGAATTAGTTTCAGATAAAACAGCGGATATCGCGATGGAAAGCATCGAAAGTTTTGATGACGACATCCCCTTCTAAACATGACCTCAAGACAGCTTCATCTTTTAACTAACAAGCAGCCCATCATTGCGCCTGGTGCATTTGATGGGTTATCTGCGCGTCTCATAGAGCAAGCCGGATTTGCAGCGATCTACGCCAGTGGTGGCGCTATAGCACGCAGCTGTGGCTTTCCGGACATTGGCTTAATTTGTTTTAATGAAATACTTCAACGCTTGCAACATATGGTTGAAGTAACCACTATTCCTATTATTGCTGATGCGGATACAGGATTTGGCAATGAAGTGAATGTGCGGCGAACCATCAAAGAATACCAACGCATTGGCATTAGCGCTTGCCATATCGAAGATCAAGAATTTCCAAAACGCTGTGGACACCTCGATGGCAAAGGCCTGATTACAACAGCAGAAATGGCCACAAAAATTAAAGCGGCCAAAGATGCTGCGGGAGCAGGTTTTATCGTCATTGCACGCACCGATGCGATCGCCGTAGAAGGGTTTGATCAAGCTATCGAACGTGCTAATGCCTATGCCGATGCTGGTGCTGATGTGATTTTCGTTGAGGCGCCCACCACAATCCAACAGATAGAACAGATTGCAAGCGATGTGCGTGCGCCAAAATTATTGAATATGTTTCATGGCGGCAAAACACCGATTATGCCAATAGAGACGCTCGCAAAATTAGGTTACGCTATTGTCATCATTCCGTCAGACTTACAACGCGCTGCCATTAAAGCCATGCAAAGAACGCTGCAGGCAATTAAACAACACGGTGATAGCAGCAGTATAAGCGAGCAACTGACAAGCTTTAATGAACGTGAACAGATTATTGGCACTCAGGCTTATCTACACGGAAAATAATCACATCTGGCAACAAGCAGCATGCCCTGAGCCCTTACACAGTTGCGGGGTATAACCACCTGCAACAAATAGTAATACGTCGTAACATGCCAGCCCTCCCCACAGTTTTTGCCCTAGAGGGGCTATTTTGTTCGAAAAATTTTGCTTGCTTGACACATATGATTTATATGCTCCACACAAGCTCGATTTTTCAACCAAACTCCCCACCTCTATGACAAACGTGGTTTGCAAATACAGGCGGTCTGAGCTATTACAATACGTCAGGAAATGACGACGCCATTGGGTGACTTATTAGCCACCGCTAGGACGTCAAAGTTGCGAAGTTTTATTTTAGAAAATTATGCTAAATAAAGCATACTATGATTCTGCCGCCTCAAGACGATCTGATAACTCAATGATAGCCATCGGTGCGTTATCACCTGTGCGAAACCCACACTTCAAAACACGCGTATAGCCACCAGGACGTTCCTTATGACGCGGTCCTACTGTGGTAAACAGTTTTGCAACGATAGCCTTATCGCGCAAGCGACTAAACGCTAAACGACGATTTGCAACGCTGTCATTTTTTGCCAACGTAATAAGTGGCTCAACAAAACGGCGTAACTCTTTAGCCTTAGGCACTGTTGTGCGAATCACTTCATGCTTTAACAACGAGACCGCCATGTTTTTAAACATAGCTGCACGGTGCGAACTGTTTCTATTTAATTTTCTACCGCTTTTTCTATGGTGCATTTCTCTTCTACCTCATTCAATAAGCAATTCCCTATTGGGTAATTACTGAAAATTAGTCATCGTGCATATCAGCAGGGGGCCATGGATCAACCATCATACCTAAACTCAAACCACGCTGTGCTAACACTGTTTTAATTTCCATTAATGACTTCTTACCTAAGTTAGGTGTTTTCAATAAATCATTCTCTGTACGCTGTACCAAATCACCTATGTAATAGATATTTTCAGCTTTCAGGCAGTTTGCAGCACGAACCGTCAACTCAAGATCATCCACTGGACGTAGTAAAATTGGGTCAACTCGATCGCCCGAATCGTCAATACGCCCCATATCTTCATGAGGTAATTCAACAAACACAGCCAATTGATGCTGCAGAATAGTAGCTGAACGGCGGATTGCTTCTTCAGGATCCAAGGTGCCATTTGTTTCAAGATTAATAATCAATTTATCCAAGTCAGTACGTCTTTCAACACGTGCATTCTCAACTTGATAAGTCACATTCTTTACTGGGCTGAACGAAGCATCCAAATGCAATAATCCAACTTGCTGTGTTTCTTCCGTGTAATCACGCCGAACTGATGCAGGCTCATAACCACGTCCCACAACTACTTTGAGCTTCATATTGAAGTCTACATCTTGTGTTAAATGAGCAATCACATGGCTTGGATTAACAATCTCAATATCACTTTCTAATGTAATATCGCCTGCACTAACAACACCGGCTTTATTTTTGCGAAGTGATAAAACCACTTCTTTACGACCTTGCATTTTAAATGCAATCCCTTTTAGATTAAGAAGAATATCAACAACATCTTCTTTAACACCTTCAAGACTGCTGTATTCATGCAACACATTATCAATCTGCACTTCTGTTATCGCAGCTCCAGGCATAGATGATAGTAAAATACGACGCAATGCATTACCAAGCGTATGACCAAACCCTCGCTCCAAAGGCTCAAGCGTAATTTTGGAATGCATAGGTGACAAAGCCTCTACATGAATTGACTTCGGTGTTAAAAATTCTGTATAAATTTCTTGCATAGTTAGGCCTCTACTTAGAATAAAGTTCCACAACTAAATTCACTTTGAACTCAGCCGGCAATTCAGATAACTCTGGCACTTCTTTAAAAGTACCCTTAAGATCTTTCGCATCAACATCAATCCAAGAAGGCTGTGTACGTAATTGCTGCGCTAATTCCATTGCAGCACGAATACGCAACTGACCTTTTGAACGGCTACGCACTTCAACTACATCACCCGGCTTAACCTGATAAGAAGCAATATTAACAGCACTACCATTAACCAAAATAGCTTTATGATTCACAAGTTGCCTTGCCTCAGCACGAGTTGCCGCAAGACCAATCCGGTATACAACATTATCCAATCTGCTCTCTAATAGCTTTAGCAAATTGCCACCTGTAGAACCTTTCGCACTATCAGCAGCAGCATAATAGTTACGAAATTGACGCTCTAAAACGCCATAATAACGACGAATTAATTGTTTCATGCGCAACTGAGTACCATAATCAGAGCTGCGACCACGACGCTGCCAATGCTGACCTGGCAAATGATCTAACTTACATTTAGTATCGATAGAACGAATACCACTCTTCAAACCAAGATCTGTCTTCTCACGACGAGACAAACGACATTTTGGACCTATATATTTAGCCATAGTAAATCTTTCTCCTAAACACGACGCTTTTTACGTGGACGGCAGCCATTATGCGGCAAACGAGTTTTATCTTTCAGTTTAATTACTTCAAGGCCTGAGGTATGCAATGCACGAATCGCTGAATCACGCCCAGCTCCTGGACCACTAATTTCTACAACGACACGTCTCAAATTGTATTCATCCACAGCAGCACGAGCCACCGCTTCCGCGGCTAACTGAGCTGCGTAAGGTGTACCTTTGCGCGAACCTTTAAAACCCGCACGACCCGCTGAATACTGACACAGAACATTGCCAGACAAATCAGTAATAGTCACAATAGTATTGTTAAAAGATGCCTGAATATGAGCAATACCTTCTGAAATTTGACGTTTGCCACGATTTTTAGATGCCATGTATATAAACCTTAATTAAATTAGTGTTGTTCAGCGGGGAACCGCTACATTACTGTCTAACAGCCTTACGCTTACCCTTGCGTGTACGTGCATTTGTTTTCGTCCGTTGACCGCGTACCGGTAATCCACGTCTATGGCGTATACCTTCATAACAACCTAGATCAACTTTACGCTTGATGTGCATAGATACAGTACGTCGCAAATCACCTTCAATGGTATAGTTTTCAACGATTTCGTTACGAATACGATCCATATCTTCTTCTGTTAAATCTTTAATTTTCATTGTTGGTGACACATTAACTGCTTTACAGATTTGAATTGCCGTAATTCGGCCAATACCGTAAATAGCAGTCAACGCAATTTCAGTATGCTTATTTACAGCAAGGTTTACACCTGATATACGTGCCGTTGCTGGCATATTTTATTCTCCAAAATTTAAACAATACCTGTTTAAAAGCCGCTAAGGATAGCTTTCAAACCCACAAAAAGCAAGCCTTTTTGTCATGCTGCATGCGACCATCAATGTGATCACAACATCTAAAAATTAAGACGTTTTTATCCTTGTCTTTGCTTATGACGTCCATCTTTACAAATCACGCGAATACGACCATTACGACGTATAATTTTGCAATTTCTGCAAATTTTTTTAATTGATGCTCTCACTTTCATCTTTATTCTCCACCATCGCCTAAGGCGAATTTCTATTTTTGAGGGTTATGCTGCCTACCATCCCCCTACTCTTACCCACCATAAATGGAGGGAAGAAAGAGATTAGATTTGTTTATCGAATTAACCCCATCTTCGAGCCCTTGACCTTCGATTTTTTCATCAAAGATTCATATTGGTGGCTCATTAAATGTGCCTGCACCTGCGACATGAAATCCATGATTACAACCACTACAATCAACAACGATGTTCCCCCAAAATAAAATGGGACATGCCAAAATACAATCAAAAACTGTGGTAACAATGACACTAATGCTAAATAAATTGAACCCACCAATGTTAAACGTGTCATGACCTTATCAATATATTGCGCTGTCTGCTCCCCAGGACGTATCCCTGTAATAAATGCACCACTCTTCTTTAAATTCTCTGCTGTATCCTTTGGGTTAAACGTCAAAGCCGTATAAAAAAAACTAAAAAACACCACCATAATCGCATAAATAATAATGTAGCCCGGTGAACCAAATCCAAACAATAAGTTAAATTCATTTAACCAACCAAATCCCTTCACTGTTCCAAAAAATTGCGCCAGTGTCGTTGGGAATAAAATAATACTTTGCGCAAAAATAGGCGGGATTACACCAGCCATATTAATTTTGAGCGGTAAATGACTGCTCTGTGCTGCATACAATTTTCTACCTTGTTGACGCTTAGCGTAGTTAATTGTAATCCGTCGCTGCGCCCTTTCAAAATAAACCACGACCAACACCACAACGGCAATAATGATGAATAAGAAAATAATCGTAATCATCTTCATTTGGCCCTGGCGAACCTGTAAAAAAACTTCACCAAGCGCTGATGGTAAGCGCGCACAAATACCAGAGAAAATAATCAGTGAGATGCCATTACCAACACCGCGCTCTGTCATTTGCTCACCCAGCCACATCAAAAACATTGTACCTGTGACCAGAGTAATCGTTCCTACAAAATAAAAACTAAATCCTGGGTCAATCGCAATTCCATTACTCACTAACCATTTGCAAATACCTAAACCTTGTACCAAGGATAAACCCAGCGTGCCATAACGCGTATACTGATTTATCTTACGCTTTCCTTGCTCACCTTCTTTTTGCAATTGCTTCAACTGCGGCGACACAGCTGTATACAACTGGACAATAATCGATGCCGATATATACGGCATAATCGACAATGCAAAAATAGTCATACGACTCAAAGAGCCACCCGAAAACATGTTAAACATGCCGAGCAATCCGTCCGAATGCGTATTAAACAATTCGGCTAATCGTGCTGGATTAAGTCCTGGTACCGGTACATAGGATCCCAGTCTAAAAACAGCGATACCAATGAACACCGCTAATAGGCGTTTCTTTAATTCAGATAATCCACCTGATGAGAGGCCGCCGCCTAATTTAGCTTTTGCCATGTACTGTCATTCCTTAAATTTATTCAGCGAAAATCAGTTTGCTATTCGAAATCTACAACCGAGCCACCTTTGGCTTCAATCGCAGCCTTAGCACCTTTAGTTACGCTAATGCCTTTCACAGTAACAGCACGAGCCACTTCACCCGATAAAATAATTTTTACCTGTTTCACAGTACTGCTAATTAAATTTGCGCGGCGTAATGTAATCAAATCAACTAAATCGCCTTCAATACTATCCAATTCACTCAAACGAATCTCAGCTTTACGCAATGACTGACGTGATGTAAAACCAAATTTTGGTACACGACGCTGCAATGGCATCTGTCCGCCTTCAAAACCAATTTTGTGATAACCACCAGAACGTGACGTTTGACCTTTATGACCACGTCCGCAGGTTTTACCTTTAGTACAGCCAATACCGCGCCCAACACGACGTCTATCTTTCTTTGAACCTTCTGTTGGCTTCAGTGTATTTAAACGCATCATGAACATTCCTCAACTTTTAATAAATAACTGGCCTTGTTAATCATGCCGCGGTTGCAAGGTGTATCCAGCAGCTCTCTGCTCTGATGTATTTTCTTCAAACCAAGACCTTTCACACATTCTGCATGACCCGGCTTGCGGCCATAAATACTGCGCACTAACGTTACTTTGACCTTTTTTACATTACTCATCATGCTACTCCATAATCTCTGCAACAGTCTTTCCGCGCTTTGCAGCAACAGACTCAGGGGTTGCCATACTTTTTAAGCCATCGATCGTTGCGCGCACCACATTAATTGGGCTGCTTGAACCAATACACTTAGCTAATATATTTTCAACGCCAATTACTTCAAAAATAGCGCGCATCGCACTTCCTGCAATGACACCTGTACCTTCAGGAGCTGGGATCATCAACACCTTGCTCGCACCATGACGGCCACGAATAGTGTGCTGAATAGTGTTACCTTTAAGTTGTATCTCAACCATGCTACGACGCGCTGCTTCAGTCGCTTTTTGAATTGCCACAGGCACTTCTAGTGCTTTGCCACGGCCAAAACCAATACGCCCCTTACCATCTCCAGCAACGACTAACGCAGAAAAGCCCATTTTACGGCCGCCTTTCACCGTTTTTGATGTACGTTTTACATCAACTAGTTTTTCAATAATCTCGTCACTAGCATTATGACTGTTTTGCTGCTTTTCTTTACCACGCATACGTTGTTAACCTCTTAGAATAACATTCCATTTTCACGAGCCGCATCAGCTAATGCTTTGATACGACCATGAAATTTAAATCCTGAACGATCAAAAGCCACCTGTTGAATGTTGGCTGATGCCGCACGCTTCGCAATTAATGCACCGACTTTTGCTGCGGCGTCAGTATTGCCTGAATACTTAAGCTCAGTACGTAATTCTTTATCCAGTGTTGAAGCACTGACTAAAACCCTAGAGCCACAGGGTGAAATAACCTGAGCATAAATATGTCTTGGCGTGCGGTTCACACAAAGACGATTAACAGCTAATTCTTTTATCTTAGCTCGAGTACGTTTCGCTCTACGCAGTCTTGATATCTTTTTGCTAATCATTATTTTTTCTTACCTTCTTTTAATATGATCTGCTCACCTACATAACGAATACCCTTTCCTTTATAAGGCTCAGGTGGTCGTATGCGACGGATATTAGCCGCAATCTGCGCAACCAACTGCTTATCTGCAGACGTTAAAACAATTTCTGTTTGCGTTGGTGTTGCCACATCAACACCCTCAGGCATTTCCATTTGAACAGGATGTGAAAAACCAACTGTCAAATCCAATACCTTACCATTCGCTTTAGCACGATAACCAACACCACGCATCTCAAGTTTACGCTCAAACCCAGTTGTTACACCCAGCACCATATTACTCACCAAGGCACGCATAGTACCTGTCAAAGCGTTAGCTTCATGTGAGCTATCATTTGGTGCGAATTGCAATTCATCATTTTCATACAAGAGCGAAACCAAAGGATGGATATCCTGAGTTAACTCACCATTCTTGCCTTTTACCTTGAGTGTTTTTTCTTGAAGATTCACTTCAACACCTTTAGGTACTGTTATAGGATTTTTCCCGACTCGACTTACCACAATAATCTCCTACTCTACCAGCAATGCCCTATGGGAATTGCAACATTGCGCGAGGGGGTTTACAAAGAAGAAAATCGCGTCATTTTCTCCTTTGCCCATACAATACGAACTGAAAAAGTTCGTGAACCGCATGGTAATAAATCTGATTTTCACCTACAAAATGACTAGCCATTTTGATAATTTGGCGCAAATCCCCATTACTCTACAAAGCAAATTATCTCACCACCTTCACCAATGCGGCGCGCCTCACGACACGACATCACACCTTTTGAAGTAGATACAATTGCTAGCCCAAGACCATTACGCACTTCGGGTAGCTCTGTTTTATTCTTATAAATGCGCAGGCCCGGACGACTCACACGTTTTAAGTTATCAATTACAGGTTTACCTTCATAGTATTTTAAAACGATAATTAAAGTATGGTCGCAAATCGCACCTTCTTCACGAAAACCTACAATATAACCTTCATTCTCTAATACCTTAGCAATAGCAACCTTCATTTTTGAATGCGGCATACTCACTTCTTTTTTATTCACTGCTTGCGCATTACGAATGCGTGTTAACATATCTGACACAGGATCTTGCATTGTCATTCTATCTTCTCCTACCAACTTGCCTTTCTAAGGCCTGGCACTAAACCTAAAACCATTGCTTCACGTAAATGAATACGACACAAACCAAATTTACGCAAAGTTCCATTTGGTCGACCACAAAATTGACAACGATCACGTATACGAATTGGGCTCTCATCACGTGGGCACTTTTGCAATTTCAATATGGCGGCTTCTTGCTCTTCTGGAGTGCCAATACGGATAAGCTCCTTCAGTTCTAACCGCTTTGCTTTCGCCTTAGTTGATTTCTTAATGCGTCTATTATTTCGAGCAATTGCTGCCATAGTTGCCATATCTTACCTCAATCCTTCACATCATCTTTAAAAGGGAACCCAAACGCTCTAAATAAAGCACGAGCTTCTTTGTCAGTTTTTGCAGTAGTCGTGATTGTGACATCTAAACCACGAATCGCATCAATTTTGTCATATTCGATCTCTGGGAATACAATCTGCTCTTTAATGCCTAGACTGTAATTACCACGACCATCAAAAGACTTAGCGCTGTAACCCCTAAAATCACGAATACGTGGAATGGCGATGCACACAAGGCGCTCGAAAAATTCCCACATACGATCACGACGCAGTGTTACTTTACAGCCAAGTGGCCAGCCATCACGAATTTTAAAGCCAGCAATCGATTTGCGTGCCAACGTGGTAACAGGTTCTTGACCTGAAATTTTTGCCATGTCAGTGCGAGCATGGGCTACGATTTTCTTGTCGCCAACCGCTTCACCTAAACCCATATTCAAAGTAATTTTTGTGATTTTCGGAACCTGCATAACAGTTTTATAACCAAATTCTTTCATCATCTGGTCAACGATTTTGTCACGATAGAGTTGTTGATATGTTGTCATTACGATCTCTGCCTATTAAACATCAATAACTTCGCCGTTCGACTTAAAGCAACGGACTCTTTTACCATCTTCTAAAACCTTAATCCCAACTCGATCTGCACGATTTGTTTGTGGATTTAAGATCGCCAAATTTGAAACATGCACACCTGCTTCACGCTCAATAATACCACCCTGATCATTTTTCTGTGGATTACCTCGAACATGTTTTTTAATCAAGTTAACACCTTCAACGATTATACGTTCTTTCTTTGCAAACTTAAGCACACGACCCATGCGCCCCTTATCTTTTCCTGCTAACACAACTACTGTGTCACCTACTTTAATTTTTTGCATTTAGAGCACCTCTAGCGCTAAAGAAACAATTTTCATAAAGCCAGTACGTAATTCACGCGTCACTGGTCCAAAGATACGAGTACCTATTGGCTGTTTCTGCGCATTCAGTAATACGACCGCATTAGAATCAAAGCGAATCAGAGAACCATCATCACGACGAACGCCTTTACGCGTGCGTACAACAACAGCAAACATCACGTCACCCTTCTTAACCTTACCACGAGGTATTGCTTCCTTTATTGTAACCTTAATAACATCACCAATACCGGCATAACGACGCTTAGAACCACCCAACACCTTAATGCACATGGCCCTTCTTGCTCCGCTATTATCAGCGATATTAACAACTGATTCTGTCTGAATCATGTACCTTCTCCAAATTAACCTACGCTTTGTGCGCGCTCTTTAATTTCAACTAACATCCAACTCTTGGTTTTAGAGATTGGACGACATTCACGAATCAGCACTAAATCACCAGAACCACATTCATTTTTTTCATCATGGACATGTAATTTAGTTGTTCGAGTAATATATTTACCGTATTTAGGATGCTTTACACGTCGCTCTACTTTAACAACAATGCTTTTATCCATTTTATCGCTAATAACAACACCAACCACTTCGCGTGCCATGGATACTTTTTTATTATCCGCTGCAGTGCCGATCACTTCAGGCGCCATAGATTCTTTATTCGCCATTTTGACGCTCCTTCTCATTGAGAATGGTTTTCACACGGGCGATATCGTGACGCACTCTTTTAAAGCTATGCGGACGAGCTGTCTCACCTATACCTCTTTGCATACGCAAATTAAACTGTTCACGTCGCAATTCAAGCAATTCATTTTTTAATGCATCTACCGATTTTTCACGTAATTCTGCTGCTTTCATTTATTCCACCGATCTTTTTACAAACACTGTTTTCACAGGTAGTTTCGCACTTGCACGAGCAAATGCCTCACGCGCCAATTCTTCAGGCACACCCTCGACCTCAAACATGACACGACCGGGCTGAACCAGAGCAACCCAATACTCAACATTACCCTTACCCTTACCCTGTCTCACTTCAAGCGGTTTTTTACTAATCGGTTTATCCGGAAAAATACGAATAATAATCTTACCACCACGCTTAATGTGACGCGCAATCGCACGACGAGCCGCCTCGATTTGACGTGCTGTAACTCGTGAATGCTCTGTAGCTTTCAATCCAAATTCACCAAATGAAACCTTACTACCACGTGAAGCCAAACCACGATTACGGCCTTTAAAGTCTTTACGGAATTTTCTATTCTTTGGCTGACGCATTTATTATTCCCCTACCGACTCTTGGACTTCTACAACTTCAACCTCATCTTTTTGATCGATGATTTCGCCTTTGAAAATCCAAACTTTAACACCAATCACGCCATAAGTAGTATTAGCGCGGGCTGTACCATAATCAATATCAGCACGAAATGTATGTAATGGGACGCGACCTTCGCGGTACCATTCTTTGCGTGCAATTTCAGCACCGCCTAAACGACCACCCACACACACCTTAATACCTAACGCACCCTGACGTAATGTCGATTGAACTGCACGTTTCATTGCTCGACGAAACATAACACGGCGCTCTAATTGTTGCGCAATACTTTCAGCAACCAAAACCGCATCTAATTCTGGTTTGCGAATCTCTTCGATCGTAATGTGCACAGGCACTTGAATCATTTTAGAAACTTCATCACGCAAACGCTCAATTTCACCGCCCTTTTTACCTATAATGACACCTGGGCGCGCGGCATAAATAGCCACTTTCGCATTACGTGCTGGACGTTCAATCAAAATACGGCTGACAGATGCATTCGCCAATTTTTTCATCAAGAACCTACGGACTTTTAAATCAGCATTCAAAAATTTTGCGTAGTCACCTGTGTTGGCATACCATTTTGACTTCCATTCCTGGGTAATACCTAAGCGGATGCCAATTGGATTGACTTTCTGACCCATTACGACTCTCCTCGACTATCAGACACAACAACCGTAATGTGGCTAGTGCGCTTACTAATATAGTTAACACGGCCGCGTGCACGTGCACGAAAACGTTTTGAACTTGGGCCTTCATCAACAAAAATTTTTGCAACACGCAACTCATCAATATCAGCGCCTTCATTATGCTCTGCATTCGCAATAGCAGAATCCAACACTTTTTTAACAACACCAGATGCTTTTTTCGTATTAAAGCGCAAAAACTCTATCGCTTTTTCAGCCGTCAACCCTCTAATCTGATCAGCAACAAGACGTACTTTTTGCGAAGAAATAGCGGCATATTTTAATTTTGCTTGAACTTGCATTATTTACCCCCCTTCGCAGCAGCCGCTTTACGATCACCAGAGTGACCACGGAACGTTCTTGTCATGGAAAACTCACCTAATTTATGACCAACCATATTTTCAGAAATATAAACCGGAACAAAATCTTTACCGTTGTGAACAGCTATCGTAAGACCCACCATATCCGGCGTAATCATCGAACGTCTCGACCACGTTTTGACTGGTTTTTTACTACCACTCGCCTGCGCTTCACTCACTTTTGCTTGCAGATGGTGATCTACAAACGGTCCCTTTTTAATCGATCTTGGCACGTTTTAATACCTCTTATTTTTTACGTCTATCACGCATAATCATTTTCTTCGTACGCTTATTCCTGCGTGTACGATAACCCTTAGTAGGAACACCTGTTGGACTGACTGGATGACGACCACCCGAAGTACGTCCTTCACCACCACCATGCGGGTGATCAACAGGGTTCATAGCAACACCTCTTACTGTTGGACGACGACCGCGCCAACGCGCTGCACCAGCCTTACCCAACGAACGCAAATTATGTTCCGCGTTAGAAACCTCACCTATACACGCACGGCATGTTAACAATACCTTACGCATTTCACCAGAACGCATACGAATAACAGCATACTGCCCTTCTTTTGCCGCAAGCTGCCCATATGTCCCTGCACTACGCATCAATTGAGCACCCTTACCAGGCTTCAACTCTAAACAATGGATAGTAGAACCCAATGGAATGTTAATAAGTGGCAAGCAGTTACCAGGCTTAATCGGAGCACGCTCACCTGATTCAATCGCAGATCCAGCCGACACGCCTTTAGGGGCGATAATATAACGCCTCTCGCCGTCTGCGTAAAGAATTAATGCGATATTTGCGCTGCGATTTGGATCGTACTCCAAACGCTCAACTTTACCCTTAATTCCATCTTTATCGCGTCTAAAATCTATAACACGATAGTGTCTTTTATGGCCGCCGCCACGGTGACGAGTTGTAATACGACCCTGATTGTTACGACCATTAATACGGTTTTTAGTCGTAAGTAGTGGCTCATACGGATCGCCCTTATGTAAATCCGGAGATTTAACCCGTACAACAAAACGTCTACCTGGAGAAGTTGGTTTCGATTTAATGATTGTCATTCAATTCGCTCCTCTAAACCGCTTGACCGGCAATATCAATTTGTTGATCACGCTCTAATGTCACATAAGCTTTCTTCCAGTCACTGCGCTTACCTAATATCCGACCGAAACGAACTTTTTTACCCTTAACATTACAAACACGTACGCTTTTGACTTTCACATTAAATAACTCTGCAACAGCTTGTCCAATCTCAGCCTTACAAGAATCAGCTGCTACTTCAAAAACATACTGGCTATAACCCGAAACAGACATAGCTGCTTTTTCTGAAACGTGAGGCGCACGTAACACGGTTAAGATTCTTTCTTTATTCACGAAAAACTCTCCTCAATTTTCTTAACCACATCGCTCGTGATAATTACTTTTTCATGAGCAATTAAACTAATTGGGTTAATAGCGCCAAAATCACCATACTCAACCTGATGCAAGTTACGCGATGCTAATTCAAGATTTTTATCTTGCACGCCTGTGATAACCAATACGTCGTGACCTACCTTTAACTCATCCAATTTAGTTAATAATTGCTTAGTCTTAGGCATTGCAATAGAAAATGCATCCACCACTAGTAAGCGATCACTACGTAATAATTCTGATAAAATAACAAAAATAGCCTTACGGTACATTTTACGATTTACTTTCTGCTTGAAATCTCTTGGTTTAGCAGCAAATGTAATACCACCTGTACGCCACAAAGGGCTGCGGATACTACCCGCACGAGCACGGCCCGTACCTTT
Source organism: uncultured Coxiella sp. (assembly GCA_964516605.1). Classification (GTDB taxonomy): domain Bacteria; phylum Pseudomonadota; class Gammaproteobacteria; order Coxiellales; family Coxiellaceae. The sequence goes on from CAZFAA010000031.1 coordinate 17,257, forward strand.
TTGCTTCCAAGGTTTAATACCACCACCACTAACTTCAGCACGTGATTTCTGTGCTTTCGTACCTTGACGACCAGCGGCCATATAAGCTGTCACTACTTGATGAACCAACCCTTCTGAATATTCAACATTAAAAGCAGCACTATTGCTAAGATTCATTACTTCTCTCCCCGAGCTTTAACTGATGGAAGAATAATAACCTTACCACCCGGCGCACCTGGAACAGCACCCTTAATTAAAAGCACATTACGCTCTGCATCCACACGAACTACTTGTTGCTTTTGCACCATACATGTTACGTTACCCATTTGGCCGGCCATCTTCTTGCCTTTCATAACACGGCCCGGCGTCTGACACATACCTGTCGATCCTAAAGCACGATGAGATAATGAGTTACCATGCGAATTACGCTGATGACTGAAATTATGGCGCTTGATACCGCCTTGGAAACCCTTACCCTTAGAAATACCTTGCACATCAACATGCTGACCCTGCGCAAACAAATCAACTGTTAATTCATCACCTTGCTTGTATTTCTCAAGATCAGAAACATCTATACGAAATTCTTTTAGAATATTACCAGGCTCAACCTGCGCTTTCGCAAAATGGCCTGCTTCTGCCTTCGTCACACGAGACGGGCGACGGGCACCTGCAGTCACCTGCAATGCATTGTAACCGTCCAATTTTTCTGTCTTTACTTGGACTATTTTATTAGCAACAATCTCGATTACCGTAACAGGGATAGAAAACCCCTCCTCAGTAAATATACGAGTCATGCCACACTTACGTCCGATTAACCCGACTGACATTATAATTCTCCAAAATCTCAATATAATTGAGCATAAAAAAGGGCAACAAGAATAACTCAATATTGCCTTTTTTGCCAAATCTTTATTTGCAGCTATTGTTCAAGAACGTCCATTTAAGGAACATAGAAGCTTACAAACTGTACTAAAATAACAAAACAACTAAAAATCTAAGCCTTATCAACTTAACCCAATCACTCAACACTGATCTGAACATCAACGCCCGCTGCTAAATCCAGCTTCATGAGAGCGTCAACTGTCTTGTCTGTTGGGAAATGTATATCAACAAGACGTTTATGTATGCGCAATTCGTATTGATCACGCGCATCCTTATCTCCATGCGGTGCAATCAAAACAGTATAACGTTCAATCTTAGTTGGAAGCGGTATAGGGCCCTTAATTTGAGCACCTGTACGTTTTGCGGTTTCAACGATCTCTTTCGTTGAAAGATCAATAAGCTTATGATCAAACGCTTTAAGCCTGATTCTAATCCGCTGATTTTTTTTAACAACTGCCATTATGAGTCTCTTTATTTAATGATTTTAGCCACAACACCGGCACCCACTGTACGGCCACCTTCACGTACCGCAAAACGCAACCCTTCATCCATCGCAATAGGACAGATTAACGTTACTATCACCTTCACGTTGTCTCCTGGCATAACCATCTCAACACCTTCAGGTAATTCAACAGATCCTGTTACGTCCGTCGTACGGAAATAAAACTGTGGACGGTACCCCTTAAAGAATGGAGTATGACGACCACCTTCTTCCTTCGATAATACATAAATCTCTGCTTCAAACGTCGTATGCGGTGTAATTGAACCAGGCTTCGCTAATACCTGTCCACGATCAACGTCTTCACGTTTCGTACCACGCAATAACACACCTACGTTATCTCCAGCCTGACCTTGGTCCAGCAATTTACGGAACATCTCAACGCCTGTACACGTCGTCTTCTGCGTCGGCTTAACACCAACAATCTCTATTTCTTCACCAACTTTAACAATTCCACGCTCAATACGACCCGTTACAACTGTTCCGCGACCCGAAATAGAAAACACATCTTCAATCGGCATCAAGAAAGGCTTATCAATCTCACGCTCCGGTGTTGGAATGTATGAGTCCATTGTCTCAACTAATTTCAATACCGAGGCAACACCTAATTCACTCGTATCACCTTCCAGCGCTTTCAACGCACTTCCAACAACAATCGGCGTGTCATCACCAGGAAAATCATACATGTTCAATAAATCACGTACTTCCATCTCAACCAATTCAAGCAACTCAGCATCATCTACCATGTCCGCTTTATTCAAAAACACCACAATATAAGGCACGCCAACTTGCTTCGCCAATACAATGTGTTCTCGTGTCTGTGGCATCGGACCATCCGCCGCACTCACCACCAACACCGCTCCATCCATCTGCGCCGCACCCGTAATCATGTTCTTTACATAGTCCGCGTGTCCTGGACAGTCAACATGCGCGTAGTGCCTCTTATCTGATGAGTACTCAACATGCGATGTCGATATCGTAATACCACGAGCACGTTCTTCCGGCGCGTTATCAATATCAGCAAAATCCACTTTCGTGCCGCCAAATTTTTCCGCAACGCATTTAGTCAACGCCGCTGTCAATGTCGTCTTACCATGATCTACGTGACCTATCGTGCCAACGTTTACGTGCTCTTTGTCGCGTACGAATTTTTCTTTTGCCATTTT
>CAZFAA010000032.1:0-19410 GCA_964516605.1 uncultured Coxiella sp.
GTATCGGGTCAGCGAAATTGGCAATATCCGTTATGGTGTATTTTAATGTTTCAGAGTTGGAGAGCTTACTATCATGTTTGACACACATTCAAAGCGTTATTATTTAACCTGGATTGTGCTTATTGCAATGATTATAAAATTAATCGTATTTTTGATATTAATGCGTCTTGGCGCCGATTTTACCTTATCGGATTCGGCAAGTTATATCAATCCTGCCAACGAGATATTTTATAAGGGTAATTTTTTATATAATCATGACTTATGGATGCGCACACCACTTTACCCGCTTATTATTGCTGGATTCTATGGTTTATTTGGCCAGAACCTGTATGCAATTATTATTTTTCAAATAGTGTGCAGCGCATTGTTAGTCGTGAATGCATATCGGATTACAGCACTATTCAGTGATGTGAAAGTAGGTTTATGGGCTGCTGTATTAGTAGCGCTTGATTACTTGTATATCAGTTACGCCAATCTTGTGCTGACGGATTTAATAGCTGCTGTGCTGCTAAGTTTTATCTTTTATTATGCACTCTCTTTTTTAAAAAATAATAAAAACTACAAATCTCTTATTATCGTTGGAATAATCTTAGCTTTGAGTACGTTATTACGGCCAATTACGTATTATTTGACACCATTGCTGGCTCTTTTTTTATTTTTTTACTTGTTGAAAAAAGAGCATTCTATAAAAGCGCTCAGTTGGATGTTACTATTCATTTTACCTTCTGTTTTATTAGTAGGTAGCTGGCAGCTGCGTAATAAGCATGCTATAGGAACCTATCAGTATACGAATATTGATGCGGTGAATCTCTATCACTATTATGCTGCAGATATTATTGCGCATCAGCAAGGCATTAGTGTGGCGGCAGCACAGGATCAATTAGATCGTGAAGCGAATCTGTTATTCCCTGATAATGGCATTGAATTATATGATTATTATAGATCTCGAGGTATGGAAATTTTAGTGCATAATATAAAGTGGTCTGTAGTGCAATTTACCTCGGGATTCATACGCACCTTATTTGGAAATGATTATATTCTTTTATTTTATAATAATGAGTCATTTTTACATGGTAAAACATTAGAAAATGATTTATTCAATCGTCATTACGCTCATTTTTTTGAAACGATGTCAGTAACTGATTATATAAAATTTAGTATGATGGTGCTATTTTTTGTGTTTAATTTTACGCTGGTTATCAGTTCAAGTTATTTTATTATCAACAGACTAAAATCAAATTCTCATAATAAGGCTGCTGTATGGGTGCTGCTATTGTTTATGGGGTATTTTTTATTGGTTTCTTCGAATTATTGTTCACAGGCGCGATTCAGATTGCCTTTTGAAATCATACTGAATTGTTTTTCAGTATTAGGGTGCTATCAATTTTTTATGCTATGTCACAAAAAATCTTCTCATCTGAATACAAAAGTCTATTCTCAAAATGCCCTACCATAATAAACATAATGTATTATTTTTAGAATGTGGATCTAGTGGTCAGGGCGGCTCATTTCGCAGTCTTAAAGAGCATATTGAAATTATGCGCGATACGTTAGATAAAATAGTTATTGTATTGGTTAATGACTCGGTGTTTAAACAGGATTACTTAAATTTGGGTTGTGAAGTAATTCGATTAAAACATCCTATTTACTCACGAGAGTCAAAGTATTTGAATAGTTATAATAAGCTGTTTGCTTTATGCAGACGTATTTCCTCAAAATTAACTTTGTATTTTCAGATTATAGTTGAGAAACGTTTTTCGAGTAAGCTTGTACAACTTATTAAAAAACACCATATTGATTTAATTTATTTAAATAATCAGCCCATGCGTAATTTTTCGGGATTTATAGCAGCGAAAAAAACGCATGTTGCTCTCGTATCACATATTCGAACCTTACATACGTTTGGCTTTTCAGGTAGTTTTTACCAATTCATTAAAATGGTTCAGCCTAAATTTATAGCAATCTCTCATGCTGTACGTACAGCATGGAAAGCCATTGGGGTAGAGGCTGAAGTTATTTATAATCCAGTACCTATTTTTATCATGCAGGAATATACAGATAAAGAATATGATGTAATTTATGTGGGTAGGTTAATTGCAGCAAAAGGTATCGAACTTTTACTCGATGTGTTATTAGAGTTACAGAAAAAATATCCTTTGAAAGCAATCCTATTAGGTGATGGCCCATTAAAATCAACGTTAAGGTCAAAAATTGATAATCAATGCTTAGGTGATCATATACAATTATTAGGTTATAAGAGTGATGCGTTGCAGTATATTCAAAAATCAAAAATATTAGTTTTCCCAAGTTGGGATGAGGGATTAGGTCGTGTGGTTATAGAAGCGATGAAATTGAAAACAGCTGTTATCAGTACTGATGCTGGTGGAGTTGTGGAATTGGTCATGGATCATAAAAATGGATTGGTATTTGACAAGTTTTCTAAGAGCTCATTATATGCTGCGATATCCAGATTACTAGCAGATGAAAAATTAAGAACCTTTTTGACTGAAGAGGCCTATATTTTTTCAATGAATAGTTTTAGTGCGAAGGCTTATTATTGTAAAGTAAACAATTTTTTAAAAAAGTAGAAGGTACTATACCGCTCGCCATTGAAGATGCGAAATAAGAGATTGGATAGCTTGCAGTATTCTTTTATTGATGGCCTCGCGTTACATCAATCCACACGGGCCACGACACTCCAGAGTGCAGGCGGGGAGAATATCGATCTCCCCGTATCAAACCCCATCTCGTTTTTGTGCCACTTCAACATGCTATTCATATCGTAACCATTCACGCCCTCTATCCAGTTTTGCGATAGAGTGACTATTTTGCTTAAAAAATATCGCTTACTCGTCACATAGTTTGTATATGCTCCTCGCTTGCTTCATTTTTCAACCAAACTATCTGCCTCTCTCGCAAACGTGGTTTGCTTATGCAGGTGCCGTGAACACTTACTTCGCATCTTGAAGTGGAATGAGTATATTAAGTTGACAGCTCATCCTACTATTTCTCACATTTTTTAATTTTTAAATACCACATTAAAGAGCCTATTTTATTTAACGGATTAAGTAATTTTTCAAAATATAAAAACGCTTTAGTCAGGAAACGGGGTATAACATTTTTACCACTAACACCTCCTGTTAAAATATAAGAAAGCCAGCGAAAATAAGTGATCTTCTCTAAAAAAAGAGTAGGGTATTTTTTTTGAAAGAGAGGGCTATCACGGAAAAAGATATTCCAGGAATTGGCTTGATTGGCATCTGTTGCTTTATTGTGACTTTCAAAATCCCATTCGAATGTTCGATCGTTATAAGGTTCAGTGTGAAAATTTTTCAGCAGAAAACGCGCCAGAGGGGTATGGGCTGGATCCAGTATGAGGAGTAACCCGCCGGGTATCAGCACACGCTCGCATTCTTTCAAAAAAATTGAAACATGTGGGATGTGGTGAAAAACTTGGACTAAGATGAGTGCTTTGACACTTTGATCGGGGAGGGGTAAATAAGGAGCTTTCATGGTTCTATCTGCAACACCCTCAACGACATCGGATGTGATGAGTCCGGGGACAAATTCACCTAAGAATCCTCCTCCGGAACCGAGCTCAATAATCTCTCCAGGCAGGCTTTCAATACTGTTTAGATCTTTTTTAATGCAGCGATACCATTCTGCATAACAATGCTTAAGAAGTGGCTTACTTTTTATCGTAATTTTTTGCTCATTAAGATAGTGCACATAATTTGCATCTGAGAATTGATATTCCGTCATCCCGAGTTTTTCCATCTTGAGTCCACCTTAATTTTGATTTTCTTAAGTTTGGCCATTATAAAGAAAAAGTAGTCGTATTTCAGCAAAATATAGTGTAGTTTTGGCAGCTCATATTGAGCTCCAGTAGGTCATTTAGATGAGGTTAAAGGTTAACATGGAACATACTGTTTCAACCCAATTTATTTTTGATACTTCTTCCCCTAATTTTTCGCAAGCCGAAGCAATAAAGGCATTCCATGAATTTGGTGTGATTGTCCTCAAGAATATTTTTCGTAGTGATATATTGGACAATTTTATAGGTCAGGCAGAGTGTCATCTTCAATATCCTTCGATAGCAGGTTCTTTTGGTTATTATAAAAAAGACTATCCTAAGCGCTTTTTAGATCCTTTTTCGCTGGAAGATGGTGCAGAAGTTTGTTTGAATGCAACGTTAATTGACCTTGTTGAAGCGTATATGGATTCAGATTGTATTTTGTCTGAAGCAAATATTAAGTTGGATAAACCAACTTCATATGTGTATTTTCCTATCCATGCAGATTATTGTCCCGGTCTTAAAAGGTCGCCTACTTTGAAGGCAGTGACACAGGAAGATTTAAAAATGCCCTTGGCTGTTGGGGCAGCAATGTATTTACGGGATACGTCTGAAGGTGCATTTAGCTATTGTATTGGTACTCATAAACTCATGGCACCAAAGGGTGCACGGTTATCAGATTATAGTCTAATAGAGCAAAATGAAATCATGGCAACAAAAATTAGGCTGGACGGCCAGCGTGGCGATGTGATTTTATTTGATGATCGCGGTTTTCATGGCCCAGATCAGCCTTCATCCAAGCATCGTTTAGTCATGTTATTGGATTGGTTTAGTGTTAAAATTTGGGGTGATAGGGTTCAAATGGCACCGTTTAGAATATACTCTTCTAGCCTGTCAAATTTATCAGAAAAACAGTTGCATGTTCTGGGTGTTGGAGCACGGACAGTGGGTAGGAGAGAAGAATATCATGTACATAGTTTTCGAGATAAACATCCACGTTTGAATCAGATTGCTACTGTATTAATAAATAGTACAGGTCTTGTTGATCATTGGAAAAAAACCATTCGTCATAATGTATCGAAATTTATTAAATAATTAAAATTAGGGTCTGTTTACAACCGCTCAATTGTAAACAGATCCTCATACTCAATTGGAGTTAACTATGTTAGTTGCCCGTTTATTGCCAAAGAAAATTTATAATAGAGTTTACCCTGGATGGGTACGTATGTGTCTTGTTTTTGAATTTTGGAGAAGGCAAGACCGAAAATTGTATTTTTCGCGCCCTATCTTATCGTGGGTTGCAGTCAAAAAAATAAAGAATTGCTCCATGCTTATGGTAGTACGCTCATATAGAGAGTTGCGCAGGCTGCGTAACTTGGGAGGCAATCCGCAAAATGATTTGGTTTTCAGGTGGTTAACGTCTTTGGATGATTGCAGTGTATTTTACGATATTGGTGCGTCAAACGGAGTTTTTGGATTTGCTGCTCATTATCTACATCATTGCAAAACTGTATTTATAGAACCCTATACGCCGAGCATCGAAAGTATTTTAAAGTCCATTTATATTGCTGTCTCACAAGGATCACAACAAAGTGATTTTGAAGTAGTGCATGCAGGACTCGATAAAGAAGAGACATACAGTAGATTAAATATGCATACTCCTCCCATGCCGGGGGTAACCTTAAACTCATTTAAGGACTCAAATTTATACGATAATATTGTGAGTCGTAGTGGGACCCCAGTTACCATCACTCAGTGGATTAAGGGTGTGTCATTAGATGAGCTAATTTTTAAGTATGACTTACCTGTTCCTACTTGTGTGAAAATGGATATTGATGGGTTTGAGGGGCGCGGGATTGAGGGGGCTAAAAGGCTTATTGAGAGTCGTCAGGTACATTCGTGGGCTATAGAAATTAATAGCCAAGCAAATTTAGAGTCCATTAAAAATTTAATGGAGCATCATGGCTACCATGAAATTTCACACCAGGCGCATCATCCATTTCATGTAGAGTATCAAAAATTTCCTGCAGATTATTTATTTGTAAGAGATGATTTACTATTGCGTTGGAGTGATTTTAGCTAGGGCCTGTTTACAATTGAGCGGTTATAATGAAAAATGTAGAGATTCAGCGAAAAATTTTGCAATTTTGTGCTAATATAATGCATTTTGCAGGCAACCGAGCAATTGTAAATAGGCCCTAATACTATGCTTAAATTAATTTAAAGAAAATACGGTATATGAATAAGAATTCAAAAATATTTGTAGCAGGGCATCGTGGTTTGGTCGGTTCTGCATTGGTGAGGTATTTGACAGCTCATCAGTATCACACTATTTTAACGCAATCACATGCAGAATTAGATTTAATGAATCAAGATGCAGTTTTTAGTTTTTTTGCACAGAATCAACCCGAGTACGTTTTTTTAGCTGCTGCACGTGTTGGGGGTATTTATGATAATAATATGTTCCCAGTTGAGTTTATCCGCAATAATCTAGCGATTCAATGGAATGTTATTGAAGCGTGTTTTAGATTCAAAGTGAAACGTCTGTTATTTTTAGGTAGTTCCTGCATTTATCCAATCGATTGTCCAAGGCCAATTAAAGAAAGCTCATTTTGTTCAGGGTACCTGGAGCCCACTAATCAAGCTTATGCTATTGCTAAAATTGCAGGTATAGAACACTGCTGGTCTTATAATAGGCAATACCAGACACAATTCTTGTGTGCGATGCCAACTAATTTATATGGACCAAATGATAATTATGACCTCGAAAAAAGCCATGTATTGCCCGCTTTAATTCGTAAAATACATGAGGCGAAATGCAATGCAGCACCAAGTGTGCTGTTATGGGGTAGTGGCCGTCCATGCCGTGAATTTCTGTATGTCGATGATTTGGCAGAGGCATGTTGTTATGTCATGACTTTGTCAGATGCTTTAGTTAAGCATTATTTTTCAAGTTTAGAGCGAGCACCTATTATTAATATTGGCTCCGGCAAAGAAATAAGCATTTATGAGTTAGCACAATTAATTTCAGGTATAGTAGGTTATACAGGAGAGCTCATTTTAGATTGTTCAAAGCCAGATGGTGTCATGTCAAAAGTAATGGATGTAAGCCTGATCAATGAACTAGGGTGGCACAGTAAAACGTCATTAGAGACCGGAATTAAACAAGCGTATCAATCATTTTTACAAGGCATTCTTGAGAAGGTATGATAGGATGCCTATTTTATCCGCGATATGAGTTTTTACTATGATACTGAGTGATGAACAAAAGCAACGATTGATCAATTTTAATGATCGTATTGCCTCAGGACGTGATCGTTGGATTAAGAAAAACAGATATTTTTATGATCATGAAATTAAATATTTACGTTTTTTAATTCCAGAGCAGAGTAAGGTAATTGAAATTGGCTGTGGCAATGGTCATGTTTTAGCAGCCCTATCTCCTTCTATTGGTGTTGGAGTTGATTTTAGTCAGAATTTTATTCGTCAAGCACAGCAAAAATACCCTACGCTCACTTTTATATGTGCTGACGTCGAGCAAGAACACTTTTATCCTACATTAAATGATACATTTGATTATGTTGTTATTTCTGATGCATTGGGATTTTTTAAAGATTGTCAGAATACATTAATATTACTTAAAAAAATATGCCATAAAGATACGCGTATTATTATTGCTTACCATAATTGCATGTGGGATCCGATTTTATCGTTAGCAGAAAGATTGGGTTTGAAAATGAAGCAAATTGATCATAATTATCTTTCAACAGATGATATCAATAATTTATTACAGTTATCAGGATACAATTATATTAAGCGTGATTTCAGACAGCTGATACCCAAAAGTTTTTTTGGGCTGGGTACGTTTGTGAATAAATTTATTGGAACACTTCCACTTATTCGTAAATTGTGTTTGAGAAATTATGTTATAGCACGTATTAATCCTGAAAAAACAGCATCACTCTCTGCATCTGTTATTATTACCTGTAGAAATGAAGCAGGTAATATTGAAAATGCCATAAAAAGGATGCCAAAATTTTGTGATGATATTGAAATTATTTTTGTTGAAGGTCATAGCAAAGATAATACGCTTGAAGAGCTGTATCGTGTAAAAGATTTGTATCCAGAACATAATATTCGAATATTTCAGCAAAGTGGAATAGGTAAAGGTGATGCTGTACGACTTGGTTTCGATCATGCTACAAAAGATATTTTGATGATTTTGGATGGTGATTTAACGACACCACCTGAAGACTTACCTAAATTTTATAACGCTATTGCATCAGGTCTTGGTGAATATACGCATGGCACACGACTTGTGTATCCTATGGAAAAGCAGGCAATGCAGTATTTAAATTTTTTAGGGAATAAGTTTTTTTCAATGATGTTCAGTTATCTGTTAAATCAGAGATTTACAGATACATTATGTGGTACTAAAGTGTTATCAAAAAAAAATTATGAAAAATTAAAACAAAACCGTAGCTATTTTGGGGACTTTGATCCTTTTGGTGATTTTGATTTAATTTTCGGTGCTTCTAAACTTAATTTAAAAGTAATTGAAGTTCCAGTCAGATATGCTGCAAGAACTTATGGCAAAACGAATATTTCACGGTTTGCACACGGTTGGTTGTTAATTAAAATGGTTGTTTACGCCTACCGCAAATTAAAGCTTTTATAGAGGTATCCATGAAAAAAGCATTTATTACAGGCATTACAGGTCAAGATGGTTCGTACCTTGCAGAATTTTTGCTCGCTAAAGGATATGAAGTGCATGGTATGATTCGCCGTTCTTCATCGTTTAACACGGGTCGATTGAGTGAGATTTATGAAGATAAGCATGCGCAAACACCGCATCTGATCCTGCATTATGGGGATATCACAGATGAAGGCATATTAAATAAATTAATTCGAGAGATACAACCAGATGAAGTGTATAATTTAGCGGCGCAAAGTCATGTCCGTGTTTCTTTTGATATGCCTGTTTATACAGCTGAAACAGTGGCTATGGGTGCTTTAAAGTTATTAGAAGCGATTAAAAATTCTGAGCGTGCTGTGCAGATTCGTTTTTATCAAGCATCCAGTTCTGAAATGTTCGGGGATGTCAAAGCGGTTCCGCAAACAGAAAACACACCTTTTTATCCACGTAGTCCTTATGCCTGTGCAAAGGTATATGCGCATTATCAAACTATTAATTATCGTGAAAGTTATGGTATGCATGCGTCAACCGGTATTTTATTTAATCACGAAAGTCCACGCCGGGGAGAGACATTCGTGACGCGTAAAATTACGTGTGGTATTGCTAAAATTTTAGCAGGGCAAACCAATAAAATTTATTTAGGAAATTTGGATGCTAAGCGTGATTGGGGTTATGCCAAGGATTATGTTGAAGCGATGTGGCTGATGTTACAGCAAAATGAACCGGATGATTATGTCATTGCGACAGGGCAGACGTGGTCTGTTAGGCAATTTTTGGAACATGCATTTGGTTTGGTTGGCCTTAACTGGGAAGATTATGTTGAAATTGATCCCAGTTATTATAGACCCGCTGAGGTCAATCTTTTGCTGGGTGATGCACAAAAAGCACAGGATAAATTAGGTTGGCAAGCCAGAACCAGTTTTGCAGACTTGGTCAGGATTATGTTGGAGCATGATTTGAGGTGTTATGGTGTCAACAGTAAAGATGTGTTGTGTGAACAAATTATATAGGTGATGGGTTATGAAAGATCACGTGATCTTAAAAAATTGGTGCAAGTATTGCTTGATGTTCTTTTTAGGAGTAGCCACCTCACTTTTAGCTATTTATGCACTGCATCAGAGAGGGATTGCATATTCTTATCAGGGTGATTCAGGTAAATATATTGGGCCGGCATTGGGGCTACTCCATTTCAATCAATTTGGTGTTGTAGTGCATGGAATTTTTTATCCTGAATTAGAGCGGCTGCCATTATATCCACTACTTATTTTTTTTAATTACAAAATCTTTGGTGTGAACAATGAGTTAGCTGTTGTATTATCACAATGTATCTTTATGGGTGGTATTGTTGTTGCAATGGCGCTGATAACAAATTGCATTGCTCCTCGATTTACATGGGTTAGCGCATTATTAACTGCGCTATGTCCTAATTTATTTTTTAGAACTGCTTTAATACTTCCAGATCTTTTATTTACATTCTTTGTTGCATGGGGTGTGTGTTTTTTAATAGTATTTCTTAAAAAGAATTCTAGGGTTTTCTTTATTTTATCCTCCTTGTTTTTCGGCTTGGGTTTTATGACACGGCCCGCATTGCTTTTGTATCCAATAGTAACTTTTCCATTTATGATTTATTTACTTAAATCACGGATGAATATTAGTTTTTTAAAATCGACCATGCTGGCTATCCTGTCAGTACTCATTATACTGGTGGTAGCTAGTCCACAATTAATACGTGAGAAACAGCTCACAGGGCAATATATGTTGACAATGCAGGGTGGGGAGCAAGCCTTATTTTGGGTTTATCCTTGCCTTAAGACAGAATGGGGTGGGAAGCGCAATAAAGATGCATTGAAAAATGTAACGCATATTTACCAAGACGCCTTGAGCCACCTGTCTGTAGCACAACAAAATAACCTGTCTTTTATGAATCATATCAAAAAGCGATTGGCATTAAATCTTATTGGGCAAATCCCGAAACTTCAGTTAATCACCGCCGTAGTAGGCAGTTCATTGAAACTATTATGTTATACATCTTTCTTAGAAATTGCAGAAGGGTTTCACCACAATATCCCACATACGAATTTTTCGCTGGGGCATATTAAAGACACCATTTCAGATTTATTGGCTAATCCTTGGCAAGAAATAATTTTGACATCGCAATTAATAGTTTTTTTATTAAGAGGTATACAAATCATTGGAGTGGTATATGGAATTACACATAAACGTCATCGTGCGTTGACGCTATACTTGCTAGCTACTGTGGTTTCATTTTTAGTGGTGTCTGTTGCTATCGGCAATCCACGCTATCGTGCTCCAATAGAACCTGAGCTCGTTATATTTACTGTAGTGGGACTGATTGCAGTGCTCAAGTATTTATATTCATTATTGAGAATACATTCTAAACGTTATGGATTAGTATGAGCTACTCTAAAAGATATCCATTAGAAAAATTACGCACACATACCATGAGGTATTGGTGTCTTGCCATAGTTATTTTATTATTAATCATTATCCCGAATACAGATGATGTCAGTTATTATTTACCGGCGCTCAGTTTTGTTGCAAATGATCATCTTGGTGTGCCGGTGGGGCAAGCAGGTTACGAATACGTTTTTTACAATATGCCGACTACAGCTTTTATAGAAGCTGGATTTTATTCAGTGATGTCTCTTTTGCATATCCCGTTAAATTTTTTCACTTATCGAATCCCGATGGCTTTATTTTTATGGCTTGTTTGGCTGTGAGTATGCCTGTTCTGAAATTAACAGATTCATTTGTGGCTACACGCCATATTTTTCACCAGAGATATTAAACCATATCATTTCTTTAAATTCATCTTATGCTTGCAATTCTAAAGGAAACCATTAGAGTGATTGGATTATGAGCATTCATTACAAACCAAAGCTTCTTATTATTATCGGTAACCTGGATTTAGGTGGTGCCGAGAAGCATCTGTGGACTGTGTTGCCACGACTGAAAACTGAATACGACATCGTTATTTTTACAACGTCTTTTGCAGGAAATTTTCATCACGAATTTGCTAAAGCGGGGATACCCGTTGTGTATAAATACTTGATGGGATCAAATAAGAAAAATAAAGTAGCACAAGTGCTGCGGTTGGGCTTTAATTTTTTACGTGCGCTACGTTATATCAAACACACACGACCTGATATCATTCATTTTTTTTTACCCGGCTCGTATTTATTAGGAGGGTACGCTGCATTGTTGCTTGGGCGGAAAAATTTAATCATGAGTCGTCGCTCTCAAAATGATTATCAACGTAAGCATCCAAAATTAGCCACTGTCATGGAATACTATTTGCACCGCAAGATGGATGTGATTCTGGCTAACTCTCAAAAAGTGGCGATGCAATTAAAAGAAGAGGGCGTAACCGATACACAGTTGCAGTTGATTTATAATGGTGTTGATTTAAATCGCTATTCTTTACAAGCTGTATCCGGTTTAAGAGAAGAATTGGGTATTGGTCCAGATACGTTAGTATTAACCATTGTAGCTAATTTGTTTTTTTATAAGGGGCATGCGGATTTATTTCAGGCACTTTTTAAAATTAAAGCAGATTTCTTGTCTGACTGGGTTTTATTGTGTATTGGTCGTGATACGGGTGAGCTTAAAAATTTGCAGCAATTAGCAAGCGAATTAGGCCTTGGCAAACAAATTCGCTTTTTGTTACAGCGTCAGGATGTGGCGCAGCTGATATCCATTTCAGATATTGGCATTCTGGCATCGCATGAAGAAGGGTTTTCCAATGCCATTTTAGAATTTATGGCGTCGGGGAAGCCGATGGTGGTGACTGATGTGGGTGGTAATGCTGAGGCGATTCTCCATAATCAATGCGGACTTGTTGTGCCAGCAAAAGACAGTAGTGCCATGGCGCAGGCCTTATTAACATTAATGAATGACAGCATATTACGCCAGTCGTTTGGTCACGCTGCGCGTGTGCGTGCAGAACAGAATTTTTCTTTAGATGCGTGTGTTAATGCTTATGATCATGTGTATAAATCATTAAGCTGCTCAGGTTCTGGTGCAACGGCATCGCCTTCGGCTTCGATATTGTTTGTGATTAACAACATTGAATTTCTTTATTCCCACCGTTTACCGATTGTTTTGGCGGCCGCCGAACAAGGCTACACAGTCCATGTAGCTACCTGCTTTAAAGCGGGCGTTGAATTAAAACATCAAGATAAGATTACCTACCATTACATTCATTTTAATCGCAACTCGATGAATCCTATTACAGAGTTAAAGCCATTAGGGCAATTAGTTAAATTGTATCGCCGTTTACGCCCGGATGTGATTCACCATA
This sequence comes from uncultured Coxiella sp., assembly GCA_964516605.1. Taxonomy (GTDB): domain Bacteria; phylum Pseudomonadota; class Gammaproteobacteria; order Coxiellales; family Coxiellaceae. Next base: position 12,811 of record CAZFAA010000032.1, read on the forward strand.
TGTGTAAAAAATCTGTGTTATATGGGTGTTTGATTACACGCTTTATGAAAAACATACCAGTTGTTAATACGATGCCCGGGTTGGGTTATTTATTTATTAGTCAGTCAGCAAAAGCCAATACAGTGAGAATGGTTTTAAGGCATGGTTTTCGCTTTGGTTTTAACCGCCCTCATCTTAAAACCATTTTCCAAAATGATGATGATCGAACACTTTTCTTAACATATGGTGTGGTCAAGCAAGAGCAGTGTGTGATGATACGCGGCTCTGGAGTGGATGTGGATGAATTCACACCAAAAGAACTATGCACCGAACCTACAACTGTACCATTGGTGGTGCTGCCAGCGCGCTTATTATGGGATAAGGGTGTGGGCGAATTTGTTGAGGCAGCGCGTGCATTAAAGGAAAGTGTTCAGGCACGGTTTGTGCTAGTGGGTGATGTGGATCTTGTTAATCCTGCGAGTGTTTCCCCTGAAATGATCCGTTCTTGGGTAGCCGAAGGTGTTATTGAACATTGGGGCTGGCGCACCGATATGGTATCTGTATTGCAAGAGGCGGATATTGTTTGTTTGCCATCTTATCGAGAAGGTATGCCCAAAGCACTGTTAGAAGCAGCAGCGTGTGGTTTGCCGATTGTCACTACAAATGCACCAGGCTGTCGTGATGTGATCGTGCACGGTGACAGTGGTTTTATTGCGCCAGTTAAAGATTCGGTATTATTAGCAGAGTATTTGCGTCAGCTTATTGAATCTGCAACATTGCGTAACACCATGGGTGCTCAGGCGCGTGAGCGTGTAGTGCAGTTATTTAGTACGCGGATTATTGTTGCGGAGCATTTGAATCTGTATCAAGAACTTTATAAATTGAGATCATCTAGAACCTGTTTACAATTGCTGGATTGACTGCATAAAGATGCGAGCAACCTATTGAAATGGCTTACAAACGAAATGTGGTTGGGCAGTAATATAGCCTCATGCTGTCTGTGGAGGCTGTTTTTTATCGCGGAAGATAATAAATTTACGCCCAAGAAAATTCAGAATAAAGCTGCATACTGTTGCGATCAGTTTCGCTGACATCGGATGATAAAACACGCTTAAACTGCGCGTTATTTCCATGTCAATCAGACCAATACCGCTGACCAATAGTAGATACGCGATGAGCTCGTATTTCGATTTCCAATGCGCTTCATGTTTAAATAAAAAATGAATGCATAAATAATAGTTCACCATGGCTGCTACAAAGAACGCGGTGAGCGCGGCTGTAGGAAGGCTGACAGCATGTTGTATGAGTATTGCAAATAAGAGAATATTGGCTAGGGCACATAAGCCGCCAATAAAAAGATACATCAGCAGTTGTACAGGTAAGGGTAGTTGGGGTGCGTTGTAATGCATGATGCAATACAATGCGCGAACGCCATCTTTCCAGCCAATTTTTTTGCCTTCTTCATAGGTGCGCCCATCGTATGAAATACCCATTTCATAGATGCGATAATTTTTATGCGCTATTTTTGCGACGATTTCAGGTTCGAAACCAAAACGATTTTCTTCAATCTCGATGGATTGAATGACCTCACGCTTGAAGACTTTATAGCAGGTTTCCATATCGGTTAAGTGTAAATCGGTAAACATATTAGAAAAGAGGGTTAAGAGTTTATTGCCCATCGTATGCCAGAAATAAATTACATTGTGTTCTTGGGTGGCTAAAAAGCGTGAGCCTAATACCACATCAGCGCGCCCATTGATTAACGGTTGCACCAGTTTGCGCAAATCAGTGGGATCGTATTCCAAATCCGCATCCTGTACGGCGACAAAATCACCGCTTGCTTTCTGAAATCCCGTGCGCAGCGCAGCCCCTTTGCCTTGGTTGACGGGATGCTGACATACAGTGATGTAGGGGTATTGTGTTTGCAATGCTTGTGCAATAGCCAATGACGTATCTTTAGAGCAGTCGTCTACAATAATAATTTCAAGCTGGATGAACTCATGCAGTGCTGCAATAACGCTGTTGACACAAGTACGCAAGGTCTTTTCTTCGTTATAGCAGGGGATAATTAAGGATAATTTTTTATTAAACATGTTGTCCAGTCACGTCTATTCAGGAAGGCATGTGATTCTAAAGGAGTATTACGGGTTAGTCACGTTAAGTCGTTTGAGATCGTTATGAGCTGGGGTTGTGATTATAGATATTTTTTCATCCTCATTTCCAAGACTTAGGCCTTTTTTTCTATTGGAAAGTGACAATTACAATAAATCTGTTACTATACGATTTCTAAAACGGGGTTTTGGCGAAATAACAGTCAGGTTAACCGTTTTTTGATTTATTTTTGTACATAGCCAGTATGTAATCAACAATTAGGGATGCGAAAGCTGTGACTAAACTTCGACACATTCTACGTATATTGTTTACTGCCAGCTTAGCGTTGCTGCTAACCGGGTGTAAGTTAGAGATCTTAAATCCCAAGGGTATGGTGGCGGCAAGTGAAATGCGCTTGTTGATTGATTCTGTATTGTTGATGTGTATTATTGTTGTTCCTGTACTGGTCATGGTCGTTGTGATTGGCTGGATTTACAGATCAAAAAATAAAGACGCGGAATATAAGCCAAATTGGGGACACAGTTATGCGATAGAAATTGCGTGCTGGTCGGTTCCTTGTGCCATCATTATTGTCTTAGCTACGATGACCTGGGTGAGTTCACATAAGTTAGATCCCTATAAACCGATTGTGATCAAAGGAAAAGAGCCCGTTGAGATACAGGTTATCGCATTAGATTGGAAATGGCTGTTTATTTATCCAAAACAGGGTATTGCAACGGTTAACTACTTTAGGATCCCGGTTAATACGCCTATACGATTTCACATCACAGCAGATGCCCCAATGAATTCATTCGCAATTCCACAATTGGCAGGCCAAATTTATGCCATGGGCGCCATGGGTACTCGACTCAGTTTGGTAGCTGATGAGCCGGGTGTTTATAATGGTTTTTCGACTAATTATAGCGGTGATGGTTTTGCAGGTATGCAATTTAAAGTCTATGCCGGTTCAGATGCAGACTTTACTAAATGGGTGGCAACAGTTAAAAAAGCGAATCAAACGTTGGATATACAAAGTTATGTGGCGTTAGCGCGACCTTCTACAGATAATCCAATTCAAAATTTTTCTTCTGTTTCGAAGGACTTATTTATGAATGTTATGAATATGTTTTCAGATCCAGCTGTTGCAAAAGAATTTGCAACATATAGGGATAAATTACCCCCGCTTCCAAAGAACGATTTTGGTAATTAAGTTGTACTGATGTGAACGGGTAGGAAGCGCCGTGAAGGATCAACAGTACGGATTTTGTTAATAGCGCCCATTAATAATATTATTAGAGTAGGAAGAAAAGACATGCATAATTCTTTTTGGTTGGGTAAGTTGAGCCTTGATGCCATTCCTTATGAAGTTCCATTAGTCCTTTATACTGATATCACCATGGTCGTTGGTGTTTTTTTAGTGTTTGCCATTATTACTTTATGGGGTAAATGGCCCTATATTTGGAAAGAATGGATCACCACAGTTGATCATAAGAAAATTGGTGTGATGTATATTTTACTGGCATTCATCATGTTATTGCGCGGTTTTGCTGACGCCATATTAATGCGTACTCAGCAAGCTATGTCGGTTGGGACGCATTTTGGTTATTTACCCGCCCAGCATTACAGTCAAATTTTTACCGCACATGGTGTGGTAATGATTTTCTTTGTGGCCATGCCATTGATGTTTGGTTTGGTCAACTGGGTATTGCCATTGCAGATTGGTGCACGTGATGTGGCTTTTCCTTATCTCAATTCTTTAAGTTTATGGCTGACTGTTTCAGGTGCGGTTTTGGTTATGTTGTCTTTAGTTGTTGGGCAATTTGCTGAGACGGGTTGGTTGGCGTACCCCCCTTTGTCGGAGTTGAAATACAGCTCCAGTGTTGGCGTGGATTATTATCTATGGGCATTACAGATTGCAGGTGTGGGCAGTTTATTATCCGGGGTTAATTTTTTTGTCACGATTCTTAAAATGCGCTGCCCCGGAATGACCATGTGGAAAATGTCTATTTTTACATGGACTGTTTTTTGCACGATGATTTTGGTGATGCTCGCGTTTCCTATCTTAACTGCAACGTTGGCTATGTTGCTTTTGGATCGTTACATGGACATGCATTTCTTTACCAACGATATGGGCGGTAATGTCATGCTGTATGTGAACCTCATTTGGGCATGGGGACATCCTGAAGTGTACATTCTTATACTTCCAGCATTTGGTATTTTTTCTGAAATCGTGCCAACATTTTGCAGTAAAAAATTATTTGGTTATGTCACGATGGTGTGGGCGACGGTTGCGATTACATTCTTATCTTTTATTGTATGGCTGCATCACTTCTTTACGATGGGTGCAGGCGCAGATGTGAATGCGTTTTTTGGTATTACTACGATGATTATTGCAATTCCAACGGGTGTAAAAGTCTTTAACTGGCTATTTACAATGTACAAAGGTCGTGTTCGCTATGGAGTGCCGATGATGTGGACCATGGCCTTTTTGTTGACCTTTGTTATAGGTGGAATGACAGGTGTATTGATGTCGGTGCCAGCTGTGGATTTTCAAGTGCACAACAGTGTGTTTCTGATTGCCCATTTCCATAATGTGATTATTGGTGGTGTTGTATATGGATTTTTTGCAGGTGTTACGTATTGGTTCCCCAAAATTTTTGGCGTAAAGCTGAATGAAAAATTAGGTAAGTGTGCATTGTGGTGTTGGTTGGTTGGTTTTATTGTAGCATTCGGACCACTCTACATTTTGGGATTAAAAGGCATGACGCGCCGTCTTTACCATTATTCTGAAGCCTCGGGTTACCATCCTTATTTAGTTGTGGCGTGTGCAGGAGCATTTATTATCGGTTTGGGTGTTTTATTTCAAATACTGCAGTTACTGGTTACCATTATAAAGCACAAACAACACAGAGCGCGTGGTGATGCGTGGGATACGGGTCGTAGTCTTGAGTGGTCATTACCGTCGCCTGCACCATTTTACAATTTTGCTGTGATACCTCATGTTGCAACACGTGATGCGTATTGGGAATTTAAACAAGATGTAAAAGCAGGGTATGTACCACCGAAGCCGATTTATCAAGATATTCATATGCCAAAAGATACCAGCACTGGTTTTTTTGTTGGCGCTTTTAGTTTCATTTTTGGTTTTGGAATGATCTGGCAGATTTGGTGGTTGGCGATCGCATCTTTTATCGCTTTGATTGCTACCATTATTCTGCGATCGTTAAATACCGATGTGGATTATTATGTGAAGGCGCAAGAGGTCGAACGCATTGAAAAAGAACTACGTCGTCCTGATGAAAACGAATTTGGCATTGTGATGAATGAGGAAAAAGCATGACACAGAGTTTAGAGTATCCTACAGAGCATGGCCATCCTGATACCGATCATACGGATATTTTAGGATTTTGGATGTATATTATGACAGACTGCCTTTTGTTCGCGACATTGTTTGCAGCTTTTACAGTCATGCATAATAACACCTACGGCGGACCACTTTTAAAGCAGCTAATTAGTTTACCTTATGTGCTGGGTGAAACATTGTTTTTGTTATTTAGTAATTTAAGCTTTGGTTTTGGTGTATTAGCTTTATATAAGAAAAAGCAAAGTCAATTAGTAGGTTGGCTGATTGTGACCATGATTCTTGGTTTGGGTTTTGTATTGATGGAATTGCATGAGTTCATGGACTTGGCTAGAGATGGCCATGGTTGGGATACTAGTGGCGCGATGTCCTCATTTTTCACCCTTGTTGCAACTCATGGGTTGCATGTATCGTGTGGTTTATTTTGGATGTTGGTTCTGACCCTGCAATTATTTCGTTTCAAGATGGATTCTAGAATGACAAGACGCTTTACTTATTTGGGTCTTTTTTGGAATTTTCTGGATATTGTTTGGATTTTCGTATTTACAATTGTATATCTCATGCCCAGTATTTAATTAGGAGTTAGAGTCATTATGTCTGAACATCATGATACCGCCATAACAGATGGCTTAGGTCTTAAAACATTAAAAACCTATATTATTGGTTTTATATTATGTTTGATTTTAACGTTTGCAGCGTTTGGTTTGGTTGCAAAAAGTTCATTCAGTAAAGAATTTTTATATATATCAATTTTTGTGTTAGCAATTTTACAGCTGATTACCCAAGTAATTTGTTTCTTGCGTTTAAACGGTAGTCCTGCTGCACGTTGGAACTTAGTCTCATTTCTTTTTACCATACTGATCATTTTTGTCGTGGTAGGAGGGTCGATTTGGATTATGTGGAATTTAAGTATTAACATGTCCTAGCCCAAGAGAGGATTTTAATGGGTGGTTTTCGCGAGCGGCTATTTGGAGAAAAAAAGGATCCTTTAGCGCAGGGAGCGGTCAGTAAGTTAGCGTTGCCTGTTTTTTTTGCTTGGATTGGTTTGGGTGCGGATGGTATTTCTTCATCGTGCTATGGACCTGAGCAAGCGTTCTTAGCATTGGGCCAACATACTATATTGGCATTTTGGCTTGTCATCTTAACGATCTTAACCGTTTTTTTAATTA
>CAZFAA010000033.1:0-16832 GCA_964516605.1 uncultured Coxiella sp.
CCACACAGCGGACGCGGTGGCTGGAGTTGGTATACTGGATCTGCAGGTTGGTTTTATCGGGTAATCATTGAGACATTATTGGGTGTGCAAGTAGAAGGTGGAAATCACTTATATGTAAGAGCACTGCTGCCAGATGCATGGAATGGATTGACGATTGAATACCGTTATAAGAGCACGACTTATCGCATTACGATTCAACGTGTCACCACAACAGCCGGTATCGTAATGGATGGTGCGACTGTCACCGATGATTTTATTACATTGGTTGATGATGGAGCAGTACACGAAGTGTTTATCTCGGTGAACGGTAAGCGGTAAACGAATTGTGTCACTGGTGCGCCAGACTTAGCCTGGCGCACTAGCAACTTCTTACTTTTTCAGGTACCCCCCCGTAAACCCGGCGCGTCTTAATCCTGTGATGATATAAGGACAGCTGCGCATGAGCATCCAGATCAATTGTGACGCTGTATTTTCAACCATTAATATAATGGGTCCTTGATCGATACCGTAATACCACGGCGATATCCAAAATTTGCCATTCTCTTGTTGGTAAGTGCGATTGAAAGACGATCTAAAACCATAGCGATTGTGTTCCTTAAGTTTTAAGTCATAAATACAGTATTCGATCATCGGCAATACAATATCTGGCGCAAACGGTAGGGACGTGACGGCAACCCAAGGTGCAACGGTGCCATCATCAGGACCATCGGGCATACTCCGTGCTACGTAATCGAAAAATTGACGCTCCACGCCATCGATTGTGACGGTACAGGGGCCTGGACCGTCACACGCCGTAATGCCCCAGCAGTATGGACCATAACCGACAAAATTATGCGGATTTTGAATGGCGTATTGTTGTTGCACGTAGGTAGCGATTTGACTGTTGCGAAAATAATTCAGATTTTTTTCACGCATGTAAGCATCTTGTATCATACGAAAATCGATCCAGATATGTGATAACTGATGCGTGAATAAGGAGCCTTCATGCAAGTATTCATAGCCATATATGTTTTTCCATTGATAGGTTTTAGTCCAGGCGGTATAGCTGCGTTCAGGCAAGGGAAATGTTGGCGAGCCTAAGCCTAAAATGTAGAGTAATAACGCTTCGTCGTAGCCTTCCCAGCGGTAGGTGCTAAAGCCTTGTTCGGGTGTCCAGCCGAGCGCAATCGTGTCGCCTTGATTTTGTGCCCATTGCCAATCAACGCGCTGATAGAGTTGATCACCAAGTCGGCGAATTTCAGCTTCTTTAGGATTATTACCATCAAAATAGGTGGCAACTGTTAAGATGCCGGCAATTAGAAATGTGGTGTCTATGGTGGATAATTCACATTGCCAGGCACGTCGTCCTGTTTCCATATCAAGAAAATGATAATAAAACCCTTTATAGCCTGTAGCATCGGGTTCAGTACCTTGTGGGCTATTCCAAAAAAAACGTAAGGTTGCCAGTGTGCGTTCTACGGCTTGATCGCGTAGCATAAAGTCACGTTCTACTGCAACAGGGTAAGAAGATAACGCCAAGCCTGTTGCCGCGATGCTGGCTGGCCAATTATCCGCGTCCGCTGTTTTATCACGGATGAGTCCGTTAGCAAGATTCACTTCATGTCTGAAGTAGTCGAAGGATTGACGTTGCAGTAATTCTAATTCTTTATAGAGGGGTAATTTAGTTCGTCCCATGAGTCCCTGTCCTGTTCAAATAAGCAAACCATATCATATAACACTGGCCATTGAAGATGCTAATTAAGAGATGAATGGCGGGGAATTGCTGCTATACTGCCTTGCATGATGAAATGGACTCATGAACAGTTTATGCAATTGGCGCTGGATCAGGCCTATCAGGCTCAGGCACAGGGCGAAGTGCCTGTTGGTGCTGTATTGGTGCAAGGTGGTGAGGTCATTGCCAGCGGGTATAATCAGCCTATTGCCACATGCGATCCCACTGCGCACGCCGAAATTGTGGCCTTGCGTGGCGCAGCGCGTGCTTTAAATAATTACCGCTTAGTCGATACGACGTTATACGTCACGTTGGAGCCGTGCATTATGTGTATGGGTGCGATTGTGCAGGCACGTGTCAAGACGGTTGTGTATGCCGCAACAGATCCCAAGGCGGGCGCTGTTGAAAGTGTGTTTCATGTAGCCAGTGAGACGCGTTTGAATCACCAAGTGGATTGTATTGCAGGTATTTTGTCTGCACAGGCCAGTACGCTATTAAAAGATTTTTTTCGCTTACGTCGCTAAAAAAAAACCACCTCGAGTATTCCTGGAGGTGGCTTCAATATAACGACATCCTTGTCGTGTTAACACATCCTTGTGACTTGTTCGTAGCATCAAGATGTAGGAGCAGTATTGCAAAAAGTCGGGGTCGCGACAAGAGCCTTGGTGTTGGAAACGGACGCTTTCTTGATCTGTATCAATTCGCTGTAATTGGCATTGTTTTGCCTGAGAGGATTTCCTATTCTCTGCATCGAGTTGTATAATGCTTCCATTTTTTCAATCTATCGAGGAGTAAGCGATGCCTGCGTTTGATCAGTTACCACCAGCACAAAGTGTACCGGATGATATTAATGTCATTATTGAAGTTCCAGCGCATGCTGATCCCGTGAAATACGAAGTGGATAAACAAACGGGCTTATTGGCTGTTGATCGTTTTATGCCAACAGCGATGCATTACCCGTGTAATTATGGCTTTGTACCCAATACGCTGTCAGGTGATGGTGATCCTGTGGATGTCTTGGTGATCGCGCCTTTGCCGATCCAATCTGGTGCGTTTGTACGCTGTCGAGCCTTGGGTGTGTTGCAGATGACGGATGAATCGGGTGAAGATGCCAAAGTGATTGCGGTACCGATCAAGAAAGTATGTTTGCATATGCAGAATATTAATACCTTAAGTGATATTCCTAAAATCACTTTGGACAGTATTGTTCACTTTTTTGAGCATTATAAAGATTTAGAACCCGGTAAATGGGTTAAAGTCAGTGGATTTGCTGATGTTGATGCCGCTGCTAGAGAAATTAATGATAGCATTAAGCGTTATCATGATGGTCATTCGTGTGAAGCATGTTAGTCTTGACACATTAAATCCGCTCATGCAGAAGAGGAAAACACGTGTTTTCCTCTTAAATCTAAAAGGTTTACTACTATGCATCTACATGAAATTGTTCCCATACAAGAGCCATTACGTCAGATCATTACGCAACATTATCATATTGATGAGACAGCTTATCTTGAAGTGTTATTGGAGCGGCTGAATTTTAATAGTGTGATTGAGTCAGATATTGAAGATCTAGCGCATTTGTTAGTGACCACGGTGCGCAAAAAAGAAGAGTCAAAAAAGGGTATTGAAGCGTTGATGACACATTACGATTTATCAACGCAAGAAGGTATCATGCTGATGTGTCTTGCCGAAGCATTATTGCGTATTCCTGATAAAGATACTGAGCATCTGCTTATTCGTGATAAATTAACTGGCGCGCAGTGGGGTAATCAACTGGGTCATGCTGAGTCGAGTTTTGTGAGTGTGGCAACATGGGGATTGGCATTAACCGGTAAATTACTGAATCAAGATTCACAAACCACATCATTTAAAAAAATGTGGCAAACGCTCATTCGCCGCACCAGTGAACCGGTTGTGCGTAAAATGGTGCGCGAAGCCATTCGCGTGATGAGTGAGCAATTTGTTTTAGGTCGAACGATTGAAGAAGCATTGCAACGCTCAGCAGAATACACCAATAAAGGCTATTGTTTTTCATACGACATGTTGGGTGAGGCAGCGCGTACGCTGCAGGATGCAGATCATTATATGCGTTCTTATGAGCATTCGATTGATGCGGTTGGTAAGACGGTAGATCAACGTATTCCATTGTTTAAACGTCCTAATATTTCCGTTAAATTATCGGCCCTCTATCCACGTTATGATTTTTTACATCAAGAAGCAGCGCGACAAGTATTGACGCAACGTTTGCTCTCCTTATCGTTGCGTGCCAAAGCTTGTGGTATTTGTTTGACAGTCGATGCTGAAGAATCAGATCGGTTGGATTTATCCTTAGATATTATTGAAGCGGTATTTTGTGACCCACAATTACGCGATTGGGATGGATTGGGGTTAGCGGTACAAGCATATCAAAAGCGTGCCTTGAGTGTGTTGCAGTGGGTCGCGGCTTTAGCACGCCAGCAAGGCAAACACATCTGTGTGCGTTTGGTGAAAGGCGCGTATTGGGATTCTGAAATTAAACGTGCGCAAGAGTTAGGACATGACAACTACCCTGTATTTACACGAAAAATAGCAACTGATGTGAATTATTTGGTGTGTGCTAAAGAGCTCTTAACCAGCATGCAGGATGTGATTTATCCGCAATTTGCGACACACAATGCGTATACGGCTGCCGCGATTATCTCGATGATACGCCGTGATAAGATTGGCGGGAGCTTTGAATTTCAAAGTTTGCATGGTATGGGGCAGGCATTGCACGATCAATTAATTGAGCAGGATATTTCCTGCCGTGTGTATGCACCTGTTGGCAGTCATGAGGATTTACTGCCGTATTTGGTACGCCGATTATTGGAAAATGGTGCTAACAGTTCGTTTGTTAATCAGATTGCTGATAAAAACACTCCGATTGAAAAATTAATTCAAAGTCCTGTGCGTGAATTAAAAAATGTGGAATCTAAAAGCAATCCTAATATTCCGTTGCCACACGCTATTTTAGGGGGTAACCGCATCAATTCATCTGGAGTGAATTATGCCAATTACGATGCATTACGTGCTTTGCAAACTGGGATGAAGCCTTATTGGCATGCGCAATACACGGCGACACCGTTGCAACGTAAGATGGCTCAGGGTGATTCTTGTCACACCATTATGAATCCAGCAGATGGCCAGCAAAAAGTCGGTTCAGTTGTCGATGCGAGTGAGCAGGATGTTGAGCAGGCTTTGTCTCAAGGTGTGGTGGCTTTTGAGCAATGGAATCGGATGACCTTAGATGATCGTATCGCCATTCTTGATAGGATGGCGGATTTACTGAATGAGCATGACTGTGAGCTCATGGTACTGGTGATGCGTGAGGCCGGTAAGGTTTTGACAGATGCGATTGCTGAAATTCGTGAGGCTATCGATTTTTGTCGTTATTATGCAACTTTAGCTAAAACATCTTTAGCGCCTCAGCAATTAACTGGTTATACGGGTGAAACGAATATATTGCAGATGAGGGGACGTGGTGTCTTGTTATGTATTAGCCCTTGGAATTTTCCAGTGGCTATTTTTACAGGTCAAATTGCAGCGTCTTTGGTGGCGGGTAATTGTGTTATTGCAAAACCGGCCGAACAAACTGCATTGACAGCTGCGTTTGTTGTGGATCTGTTTCATAAAGCTGGTGTACCCAAAGAGGTCTTGCAGTTGGTGCCGGGGCGTGGCGAAACAGTGGGTCAACAATTGGTTAAAGACTCACGAATTGCAGGTGTGCTGTTCACAGGGTCGACGGCAACCGCTAAAGCCATTCAATTAGAATTAGCGCAACGTCAAGGGCCTATCGTGCCATTTGTTGCTGAAACCGGCGGTATTAATGCACTCATTGCAGACTCGAGTGCTTTGCCAGAACAGTTAGTCAGTGATGTGATTGCATCGGCATTTGGTAGCGCTGGCCAGCGTTGTTCGGCATTACGTGTGTTGTTTATTCAAGAAGATATTGCTGATAAAGTGATTGCCATGTTGCAAGGTGCTATGAAATTATTGGTTGTGGGTAATCCATGTGATTTAAGTACTGATGTGGGTCCTGTGATTGATCGTGATGCGCAAAAGGCGATCAATGATCATATTGCTGGTATGCGTGACCAGGCCAAATTAATTTCTAACGCTAAATTATCTAGTGATGTTAGCGAGCACAGCACTTATGTTATCCCGCATGCATTTGAATTGTCTTCTTTAGATCAACTCAAGACTGAAATCTTTGGCCCCGTATTGCATGTCGTGCGTTATGCTAAAAAAGATTTGGATAAAGTGATTGATCAAATCAATGCACTTGGATTTGGATTAACATTTGGCATACACAGTCGAATTAATGAAACGATTCAGTATATTCAGTCGCGTGTTAAAGCGGGTAATATCTATGTTAATCGTACGATCATTGGTGCGATGGTGGGTGTGCAACCCTTTGGTGGTAGCGGTTTATCCGGTACAGGGCCTAAAGCGGGCGGACCACATTATTTATTGCGCTTATGTGAAGAAACAACACTGACAGTCAATACGACGGCCGCAGGTGGTAATGCCAGTTTGATGATGCAGGGTTAAAAATCATTCCTCCCTAAGTTATAACGCGAAATAAAACAAGGCTGGTTGAACTTATGTTGGAATTTAGACAGTTCATGTTGCAACGTGGCAAGAAAGTATTGCTTCAGGATGCGAGTGTGCGCATTGAGCGCGGCCAACGTGTGGGATTAATTGGACGCAATGGTGCGGGTAAGTCGTCGCTCATGGCGGTGATGACGGGTCAAGTACAAGAAGATGGTGGGCATTTTCACTGTGATATTAAGCCTGAAGCGATTGCGTATCTGGAACAAGCGCTGCCGGATGCACGTTTGACAGCAATTGAATTTATTCAGTCCGGTGATAAGCAATGGCATGCTATTCAAGCGAGTTTAGAACAAGCTGAGGTGGCACAAGATGGTTTACGTATTGCTCAGTGCCATGCACAGCTTCAGGAAATTGATGGCTACACTATCGAAGCACGTGCGGCTCAAGTCGCTCACGGCCTTGGTTTTTCGAATGCTGATTTAAGTAAAACGGTCGGTGAGTTTTCAGGTGGTTGGCAAATGCGCTTGCAATTAGCCAAAGTATTGTTGTCGCGTGCACAACTGTTGTTACTGGATGAGCCGACCAATCATTTGGATTTAGAAGCGATTGCCTGGTTTGAAAAATGGCTGTTGTCGCAATCCTGCCATGTTATCCTCATTTCACATGATCGTGATTTTTTAGATAATGTCTGCACACAAATACTGCATTTATCTCAAGAAAAGTTAAAATTATATAATGGAAATTACACTGATTTCGTTAAGCAATTTGAATTGCAAATTGAGATTCAAGCACGTGAGCGTGATAAAGTCATTAAACAAAAAGAACACATGCAAAAATTTGTTGATCGTTTCCGTTATAAGGCAACTAAAGCACGCCAAGCGCAAAGTCGCATGAAAGCGATTGAGAAATTAACGCTGGCCCCAGGTGTGCAGCAAGAAAATCCATTTCATTTTTCCTTTAAACCTTGTCAGATGCTATCGAGTCCTATACTAAAAATAGAAGGTGATGCGGGTTACCCAGGGAAGAAAGTCTTGACGCATTTAAATTTGAATGTTATGGCTGAAGATCGTATTGCGTTGCTGGGCGTCAATGGCGCCGGTAAAAGTACCTTCATCAAAACGCTCGCAGGCCAATTACCTTTATTAACAGGTGCGATGACGCATCATTCTAAAATGAATATTGGTTATTTTTCTCAGCAACAGTTGGATGCATTGGATTATGATAACACGCCGTTAGCACATATGATTTTGCAAAACCCAGGAATCACGGAATCACAAGCGCGTTCTTTTTTAGGTGGGTTTAATATCATGGGCGATCGCGTATTAGATCGCGTGGGTTCATTTTCAGGTGGTGAGCAGGCACGCTTGGCATTGGCATTACTGATTTACAAAGCACCGAATGTATTATTATTGGATGAACCGACGAATCACTTAGACATCCAAATGCGTGAAGCACTAATTTTTGCATTGCAAGAGTATGAGGGCGCACTTATTTTAGTGTCGCACGATCGTTATTTTGTAAACAGTGTTGTGGATCAATTGTGGTTGGTTTCCAGTGGTCGTGTTGAGTCCTTTAAAGGGAATTTAGATGATTATCAGAAATTAGTCTTAGAATGTGAGGAGCCTGTTACGATAGCGCCGTCCGTACACAGCGTAGCAAATAAAGCCTGCGTGAAATCTGCAGCGAATCCCCAAAAACTCAAAAAGTTGGAGCAAGATATCGAGCGGTTAACGCAGGAACAGCGCCATTTGGAGGAGCAATTCGCTTCAAGCATCATCTATTTACCAGAAAATGCAGCGCAATTGAAACAGTTGCAAGCACGTATGCAGCAGGTGATGACGGATTTGCGTGATGCAGAAGAGCGTTGGCTGGACATGATGGAGTGATCCCTATTGTGGGGAATTGCGACATTGATTTATAAGGCTATTGCGTGCATAATTCGTTTTTTTTATGGACACGCTCGGTCCGGCTCGTTGCAATCACTTCAATAAGCATACTGTGCAGGAGCTGACTCATTCATAATAGGGGTATCTTTCCATGACTGTACCACTGATTACCTTATCCCATCTTTCAAAATCGTTTGACGGCGAAGTGGCATTGCATCCTCTTGACCTAGAAGTCAGAGATGGTGAATTTCTAACTTTATTAGGCCCGTCCGGTTGTGGTAAGACCACCTTATTGCGTTTACTGGCGGGATTTGAAACGCCAGATACGGGACGGATTTATTTGAATGGTCAGCGTATTGATGATTTACCTCCTGAAAAACGTCACGTCAATATGGTGTTCCAAAGTTACGCGTTATTTCCGCATATGACGGTATTTGATAATGTGGCATTTGGTTTGAAGTGCCAGGGTATTGCTCCCGCTCACATTAAACCGCGTGTGATGGAAGCGTTGAAACGGGTTAAGCTTGAGGAATTTGCACAGCGTAATCCAGATCAATTAAGTGGTGGACAACAACAGCGTGTGGCGATGGCGCGCGCTGTGGTCAATGAGCCAACTGTTTTATTGCTTGATGAGCCTTTGTCTGCATTGGATTATCATTTACGTCGTAATATGCAATTTGAATTAAAAGCATTGCAGCGCCGCTTGGGAATTACTTTTGTGATGGTGACCCATGATCAAGAAGAAGCATTGTCATTATCTGATCGTATTGTGGTGATGAATCACGGTTCGATTGAGCAGATTGGTTCGCCGCGTGATGTGTATGAGGAGCCGGCAAATTTATATGTAGCAGGTTTTGTGGGCGTGGCGAATATCTTGAACAAAACGGTATTATCGGCAACCGAAGACACCATTGAAGTTGACGTGACCGGCACACGGATTCATTTTAAAAACCCTGATGATTTCAAAGCAGGTGATACGGTGAATATTGTAATTCGTCCTGAAGATATCAAAGTGTGGAATGTGCGCGAAGTTTCAGCACACAGTGAGCACGAGTATTTGCCAGCTACGGTCGATGAAGTGGTTTACAAAGGCAGCACTGTAGATCTGATTGTCGTTCTCGGCGATGGCGAGCGTATTGCAGCCACAGAATTTTTTGATGAAGATGATGATGAGTTGGAGTATGAGATTGGTGAGAAAGTTTTGATTGAATGGCAACCGGGTTGGGAAGTGGTATTGCGAGGAAATGCAAATGTTTAAACACGTTGGCGTCAGTCTCTTGTGTTTGTGGTTTGTGTGCTTTGCTGTGTTACCCATTCTGCTGATGTTTGTGATCAGTTTTACCACAACAGGGGCGCAGCAGTTAATTGTGTGGCATTTTACTTGGGATAATTACCATCAAATTGGCCATGATATTTTCATTAAGATTTTTTTAGATTCCTTGGTGTTTGCCGCGTGTTGCACGATGATTACTTTGTTGTTGGCTTATCCTGCAGCGTATTTTATTTCAGCCGCACATTCGAAAGTAAAACCACTCCTCCTAATGCTGATGATTATTCCTTTTTGGACCAGCTCATTAATTCGCACTTACGCTATGATGGCTTTGGTGAAAACAAAAGGGATTATTAATACGCTGTTGCTGACCCTCGGTATTATTCATAAGCCGCTCCTGATGTTGTATACCGATGCAGCGATGTTAATTGGTTTATCTTATAATTTATTGCCGTATATGATTTTGCCTTTGTACAGTAATTTTGAAAAATTAGATCACCGTCTTTTTGAAGCAGCACGCGACTTGGGCGCAACACGCTGGCGCATTTTTCACAGTATTACCTTACCGTTGACCATGCCAGGTATTATGATGGGTGTTTTATTTGTTTTTTTGCCTTCCATGACTTTATTTTATATTCCCAGTCTATTAGGTGGTGCGCGCGGTGTGTTGTTAGGGAATCTGGTTCAAGAGCAGTTTACAACGATGAGTGATTGGCCGGGTGGGGCGGCAACCAGTGTTGTGTTAACTTTATTTCTTATCTGTATGTTGCTTATTTACCGTTTGCGTGCGCGTGGTCATTCCTTGCAGGAGTTAGTGTAATGAAGGTGGCGCGTTTTAGTTATCTGTGTTTGATTTATTTATTTTTGTATTTGCCGATTGCTGTGGTTGTGTGGTTTTCATTTAATAATTCGTATGTCTCGTTATTGTGGCATGGCTTTACGTGGCATTGGTATGTGCTGTTATTTCACGATGCGGATATGGGTACGGTGGTGTGGCATTCGTTATGGTTAGGGATGATCGCAGCGAGTGTGGCAACATTTTTTGGCTTAATTGCAGCAGTTGCTTTATTCCGTTATCGTTTTTTGGGTAAAAATGTAGTGCAATTTCTCATTTTCGTCATGATTATTTTACCTGATTTGGTATTGGGTGTTGCCTTACTGATTTTGATGAGTTTGATCCATTTTCCTCTGGGATTTTGGAGCCTGTTGGTCGCGCACAGTACTTTTTGTTTGCCGTTTACAGTCATTATCATCGGTAATCAACTGCGTCAATTGGACAAACACATTTTGGAGGCAGGGCGTGATTTGGGTGCCAGTGAATTGCAGCTCTATCGCCATGTGATTATTCCGTTGGTATTACCGGGTTTAATTTCCAGCTGGTTGCTGAGTTTTACCATGTCAATTGATGATGTGATCATCAGTTATTTTGTCTCAGGGCCGAGTTATGAAATTTTGCCTTTAAAAATTTATGCTATGGTTAAGCTTGGTGTCAGCCCTGAAATTAATGCGTTATCGAGTATTTTGCTGATGTTGACGATCGTGTTAGCATTAACCTCTTTTCTTTTACAGCGCTCTAAAAAATCAGGTAAGACGAGGTCAATACATGCTTAAGTGGCTTTTGGGTTTGCTCTTGTGTGTTATGTCTGCCGTGGTTGTTGCGCAGCAAAAAGTAGTCAATGTTTTTGTATGGTCGAATTACATTCCACAAAATGTGATTTACCTTTTTGAAAAAGAAACTGGAATCAAAGTAAATTTAAGTGAGTATGAGGGTAATGAGGATTTGTATGCCAAATTAAAAGCCGATCCGCATATTGGTTACGATGTGGTGGTGCCGAGCAGTTACTATGTGCAACGCATGGTGAATGAGGGAATGCTGCGTAGCATAGATCATACTCAGGTACCCAATAATCGTTATTTGAATCCTGCTTTATTAAATAAAGCATTTGATCCGCACAATCACTACAGCTTTCCGTATTTATGGGGGACGACGGGAATTGGTGTGGATAAACGTTATTGGGATCCTAAAACCATTCACCGTTGGTCTGATTTATGGCAGCCACGTTTTAAGAATCAGTTATTACTTTATAATGATGCACGCGAAGTGTTTGCCATGGCGATGATTGTGCTGAACTATTCAATTAATGAGACAGATCCCGAACGTATTCATCAAGCCTATGCGTTATTGCGCACGCTCATGCCTAATGTCAGATTGTTTAGCACCGGTGCAGCTACTTCAGTATTAGCAGATGATGATGTGACCATTGGGATGGCAGAAAGTGGCGATATTATTCGCGCACGTTTAGCCAATCCGTATTTAGTGTATATTTACCCACAAGATGGTTTTGCGGTGTGGGAAGATTGTTTGGCTATTCCAGCCTATGCGCCACATTACCGTAATGCCTTAACCTTTATTAACTTTCTGATGCAGCCTAAAATTGCGGCGATGATTTCAGTCATTCAAGGTTATTCATCGCCAAATTTAGCAGCGAAGCAATTTTTACCTAAAGCATATCGGGATAATACTGTGATGTATCCCGATTCAGCCACCCTAGCGCGCGGTCACATGGAAGGTGATGTGAAAGCCGCGTTGCCCTTGTATATGCATTATTGGGAATTGCTGAAGTTATCTTGAAAAGATAAGTTATTATCTATCCTATCTACATTGATTTGAAATGAATTTTTAATAAATTTCTTATTCCAGTTTTTTAGAAACTCAGGTATTCTTCTGTGTGTTCGTAGGTTAAACGGATTTGACTTAGGAGGATTAGGTTCATGGATTTTGAAGTAGTCAATGACCCATCTGATTTTGGTAGTGTAAACGACAATCTTAATGTGGATGCGGTGACCCCAGATGCAGAAGACGATGATTCTGCATCAGGAAAAGAAAAGCGCTATAAAGCACGACGTAAAATTGAAGATTGGGTTGAGTATAAAAGGATGCGTGATGAGTTAGGGTGGATGGATGATTTTACGTTGGATATGGGCGAAGTCTATTAAGTCTTTTAGTTCAAGAAAGCCGGATTTTCTCCGGCTTTTTTATTGGTTGTAACAGTCCAGTGCCCCAATTGTTTTCTCATGCAGGTGTCTTGACGGGTTTAGAGCTCTTAGTCACATTAGTCTCTCCATTGCAGAATACCGCGACGATCAGTGCAGTACAAAAACAAAGCACCCTCTGTTCTTGCCGTTGCATACCCAATCCACTAATATGGGCCCTTCTTGGTAAAGAGAGGTTGCGTGCATGCTGTATCTGGAAGGTGAGTCGGCTTTTACATCATTTCGTCTGAATAAATTACTCAATACACTTCAATCGGTTGTGAGTAGTGTGCGCTCGATAGAGGCGCGCTATGTTTTTTTTGTGAATCTCACAGACGAATTGGATGATGGAGCACGCCAGAAGCTGTGCGAGCTTTTAGGGGATGCTAGGACCACAGTGCTTTCCACTGTACAAAATGAAAATAGTTTTTGGGTTGTTCCACGCCTTGGCACCCTGTCTCCTTGGTCTTCCAAAGCCACCGATATTTTACATACCTGTGGTTTGACAGCCGTTGCACGTGTAGAGCGTGGTATTTTTTATACCGTGCAGGGGGAGCATGCCGTGCAGTGGGATCGCTCTGTTGTGTCGGGAGTATTTTATGACCCTTTAATTGAATCTGTACTGTTTGAAGCAGATAAATTGGCTGGTTTGTTTGATGAAGGGTTGCCGCGACCCGTTGTGGAAATCGATGTGTTGGGCCATGGTTTGGCGGCATTAGAGGCTGTGAATGAGTCGTTGGGTTTGGCGCTGTCGTCACAGGAAATCGATTACCTCGTGCAAGCGTATCAAGCATTGGGGCGCAATCCGACGGATATGGAATTAATGATGTTTGGGCAGGTGAATTCCGAGCATTGTCGGCATAAAATTTTTAATGCCAGCTGGTGGATTGACGGTAAGGAAAAAAATGAATCTTTATTCGATATGATTCGTTACACCTATCACCAAAACCCGCATCAAGCATTGGTTGCCTACGATGATAATGCTGCCGTACTCAAAGGTCATCGTGCTGCACGTTTTTATGTGCAACCACACAATCAACAGTATGCTTTTAAAGAAGAGGATGTGGGGATTGTTTTAAAAGTTGAAACGCATAATCACCCAACCGCTATTTCGCCTTTCCCAGGCGCGGCAACGGGCAGTGGCGGCGAAATTCGTGATGAAGCGGCTACAGGTCGCGGTGCCACGCCTAAAGCTGGATTATGTGGTTTTTCCGTGTCGCATTTGCGCATCCCTGAATTTGATCAGCCGTGGGAAATACCCGTCGGTAAACCGCAGAATATGGCATCTGCTTTGGACATTATGCTGCAAGGCCCCATTGGGGCCGCGTCGTTTAATAACGAATTTGGGCGACCGAATATATGTGGTTATTTTCGCAGTTTTGAAATGTCTGTTGAGGGTTATGCTGGGTTGGAATACCGTGGTTACCATAAGCCGATTATGTTAGCCGGTGGTATCGGTGCGATTTCAGGTGCATTGCTGAAGAAAAAAGACATCACACCCAAGGCTCAATTGGTTGTGTTGGGTGGTCCAGGTATGGCTATTGGATTGGGTGGTGGTTCGGCTTCCTCACGCACGTCAAGCGATCAAAATCAGCAACTGGATTTTGCATCGGTGCAACGGGCTAACCCTGAAATGCAGCGCCGTTGCCAGCAAGTGATTCAAGCGTGTTGCAATTTAGCAGAAGCCAATCCCATTTTAAGTATTCACGATGTGGGTGCTGGGGGGTTGTCGAATGCGTTGCCGGAATTAGTGGATGCGTCAGATTGCGGTGCATGGATTCAATTACGAAGTATTTTGATTGATGAGCCGGATATGTCACCGCTTGAAATTTGGTGTAATGAATCACAAGAACGGTTTGTGTTAGCCATCGATGCAGATCAAGTTGCAGCGTTTGTTGCACTCTGTGAGCGTGAGCGGTGTCCGTATGCCTTAGTGGGTGAGGCCACCGATGAGCAAACCTTACGTGTTGAAGATACGTATTTTCATAATGATCCAATTCGTTTGCCGATGGCGGTGCTCTTTGAAAAAATGCCACGCAAGGTGTGTGAAGCAGAGCACGCTGAGATTGCGCCTAAACCTTTTGACACACGTCATCTTGATTTGAGTGAATCGATTGCGCGTGTACTGCGTTTTCCTTGTGTGGCCAGCAAGCAATTTTTGATTACGATAGGTGATCGCAGTGTAGGTGGCCTGATTGTGCGTGATCAAATGGTGGGGCCATGGCAAATTCCAGTGGCTGATGTGGCGGTGACGGCAACCAGTTTTGAAGCGGTGTGTGGTGAGGCGCTGGCTATGGGTGAGCGTGCACCGATTGCGTTATTGCATCCGGCCGCATCGGCACGTATGGCGGTGGCTGAAGCGATTTTAAATATTGCGGCAGCACCCATTAACGCATTATCTGATGTGGCGCTGTCTGCGAATTGGATGTCTGCGGCCAGTGGTTTGGGTGAGGGTGCGGCATTGTATGATGCGGTGCAGGCTATTGGTAAAGAATTATGCCCGCAGCTGGGTATGAGTATTCCGGTTGGTAAAGATTCGTTATCGATGAGTGTGACGTGGGATGTAGAAGGGCAAGAGCGTTGTGTGTCGTCGCCTTTGTCGCTTGTGATTACCGCGGCAGCGCCTGTTTCGGATGTGCGCCGCGTGTTGACGCCTATGCTGAATACGGAGTTCATGGATTCGTGTTTAGTGCTGATTGATTTGGGTGCGGGTTGTCATGCTCTAGGTGGTTCGGTGCTCGCGCAAGTGTATTCTCAATTAGGTGGTGAGCCACCTGATTTGGATAACAGTGCTGACTTAAAAAATACATTTGACTTGATCCAAACGTTAAATCGTCAGCAGTACATTCATGCTTACCATGACCGTTCTGATGGTGGGTTGCTTGCGACAATCTGTGAAATGATGTTTGCCAGTCACTGCGGCATTACGCTGGATTTATCAGCGTTAAAAGGGGATGCGATTGCCTTATTGTTTAATGAGGAATTGGGCGCTGTCATACAAATTCAAAAAAGTGATTTATCTGCCGTCATGGCGCTGTGCCAAAAATTGGATTTGCAGGATAAAGTGCAGGTTGTAGGTCATATCAATGATCAGGATGCGTTGCATATTGTGCGTGATGGCGCAGTATTATTTAACGAATCGCGCGTGAGATTGCAGCGCATGTGGTCAGAAACGAGTTATCGTTTGCAACGCTTGCGAGATAACCCAGCGTGTGCTGATCAAGAATTTGCAAACTTATTGCACGCTGATGACCCCGGTTTATCCGCTGCATTGCGCTTTGATCCTGCGGATAATATTGCTAAAAATTATAAAGCGCGTCCACGCGTGGCCATCCTGCGTGAGCAGGGTGTCAATGGGCATATGGAAATGGCGGCGGCGTTTTATACCGCAGGTTTTGAGCCTGTGGATGTGATGATGACGGATTTGTTAAGCGGACGTACTGATTTAACAGCCTATGTTGGGTTGGCCGCTTGCGGTGGTTTTTCGTATGGTGATGTGTTGGGAGCAGGGCGTGGCTGGGCGCAATCTATTTTAATGCACACGCCATTGCGCGATAGCTTCGAGCATTTCTTTAATCGCCCGGATACATTTACTTTAGGCGTGTGTAATGGCTGTCAAATGTTATCGCAGCTTAAATCGATTATTCCAGGCGCACACGCATGGCCTGCGTTTGTGCGCAATGAATCAGAGCAGTTTGAAGCGCGCTTGAGTTTAATCAAAATTGCCGACACGACGAAATCCTTATTTTTAGACGGCATGCAAGGCAGTGTCATTCCAGTTGTGGTATCGCACGGTGAAGGGCGTGCTGTCTTTGCATCGCGTGCTGATCTGAGCCAGGTAACTCAGGAGCAATTGATTGCGATGCGTTATGTAGATCATCAGCATCAGATTACCGAGCGTTACCCTTACAATCCAAATGGCAGCCCACAGGGTATTACGTCATTGGCGTCTCAAGATGGCCGTGTGCTGATTATGATGCCCCATCCTGAACGTGTGTACCGCACAGTGCAAAACTCGTGGCACCCACAAACGTGGGGTGAAGAGGGGCCATGGCTGCGATTGTTTCGCAATGCGCGGCGGTTTGTGGGCTAACTTGGGTCTGTATTGATTGGCTTATTGAGTCAAACAGTAAATGCACCCACGCCCTGATATGGTCGAAATTTTTGCCTATAAAAATTCGTGTTGATAAAACATGTGTGCATACATGTGGCGTCTTCTAGTACGTATTCTAATTCAAAATTACCTAAATTGCCGGCATCGAATCCGCTTTCATTTCATGTCAAGCGTTTAATGGTAATGAGCTTGGTGTGACAGTGCGCAAGTTATGGATGGCTAAATTTTATTTAGAGGGATTTGTAA
>CAZFAA010000034.1:0-16830 GCA_964516605.1 uncultured Coxiella sp.
ATTATTACAGTAATAATGCTTATGGCAGCTTATCTGTGCCGATTTAGCGGGTCGGTGCAGGAAGCAAACGCATCATTTCAATGCTTCAATCAACGCCTTTAAAAACCGTGCTGCTTCGCCACCGGTAATCGCACGATGATCAATGGTGACAGACAATGGCAGTATTTTGTGAATGACTGCTGCACCATCGTGAGCGATCACTTCATCACGCAGTTTACCCACTCCAACGATAGCGGTCATGGGTGGTAATAAGATCGGTGTTGCATAGCGTCCGGTAATCGTTCCGAAATTGGAAAGTATAATGGTCGCACCATGCAGATCGTCTTGCGCAATATGTTTTGTTTTTGCCTGTTCTTTAAAAAGATTAATTTTAGTGCGGACTGTGTCATCAGATAAGGCGGTGACGTTTTTCAGAACGGGCACATAAAGACCGTGTTCGGTATCAACAGCAAGACCAATGTTAACTTCGGTGTTGAGTTTATATGCCATGTGTTTGCCATCAAAATGCGCGTTGAGCATGGGCTCAGTTTGACAGGCTGCAGCCATGGCGCGAATCAAGCGGATGGTAACGTTATCGGTTCCATACCACGCGTTGACGTCTGCATCCTCGGTAAGTGTCACGGGGACCACTTCACGCTGTGAGTGCGTCATGCTTAAGATCATGGCGCGGCGCACAGCCGGCAAAGTTTGGTAACCATCAGGCAAGGCGGTGGGTGCTGCTGTTTTAGCAGCGTTTTTGACATCACTCATGTGAATGCGTTTGTTGTGTTGCGCCAGTGTCGACAGGTCCACACCGCGACGTCTGGCTAGTGTTCGTACTGCAGGGCTCGCTAAGCGCTCTGTTATCGCCACGCCACCAAACGTATCATCTTCAGTAATCTGATCGCGCATTTCAATGTTGCCCACAACCGTGCCGCGGTCGTGCTGTGTGGCGGCTTGGTGATCGTGTTCGCCTTCAAATCCGATCAGTGGGTCACCGGTGTGAATGGTATCACCAACAGCGCCATAGCATTTGGCAATCACACCATTTTGTGCTGCTGGAACATCGACCAGAGCTTTGGCTGTTTCCATCGCCACTAATGGCTGGTCGATTGTTACGGTATCACCTTCTTTGACATACCACTCACGAATTTGCGCATCCGGTAAGCCTTCGCCCAGATCAGGCAGTTTAAAGATAATCATAAGCACTCCATAATAGTATCGACGGCATCCATGATGCGTTTTACAGATGGCAGATAGCGATTTTCATTTTTGTAATAGGGCATCACTGAATCAAAACCAGTAACGCGTTGAATAGGGGCAATCAAAAAATCAAATGCGTATTCGGATAATTGCGCGGCAATTTCAGCACCGACACCGCAGTTGCGTGCGGCCTCATGAATAATAACGCAGCGTTTGGTTTTTTCAACAGACTGCAGAATTGTTTCAATGTCGATGGGGGAGATGGTGGCCAGATCAATCACTTCACAATCGACATTGAGCTTGGATAATTCATCTGCCGCTTGCAATGTTTCAGTCATCATCGCACCCCAACTGATGAGGGTGATGTCGGTGCCGGGTCGCAAGATAAAACACGTATCCAGCGGTAGCGCTTGGCCATTATCGGGTACGAATTGTTTGGTTAACCGGTAGATGCGTTTTGGTTCTAAAAATAAAACCGGATCCGGATTACGAATGGCGGCAAGCAGTAAACCGTAAGCGCGCGCGGGTGACGAAGGGATAACAACGCGCAATCCTGGAATGTGTGCAAACAGTGCTTCAGTGCTTTCGCAGTGGTGTTCGGGTGCATGAATACCGCCACCATAAGGTGCACGAAATACAATCGGGCAGCTTAGGCGTCCGCGTGTGCGGTGGCGCATACGTGTTGCATGCGAAATGATGTGGTCAAATGCCGAGTAAATAAAGCCAAGAAATTGAAATTCAGCAATTGGCTTGAGACCTTGAGTGGCCATCCCCACGCTTAAACCTGCAATCATTGATTCGGCCAGCGGTGTGTCGATGACGCGTTCTGCACCAAATTTTTCAAGAAGCCCGACAGTTGTGCGAAATACGCCGCCATTGGTGGCAATATCTTCACCCAGAATAATCACATCGTGATCGTGTTCCATTTCATAGGCAATGGCTTGTGTGACGGCTTGCGCCAATGTAATGGGTTCGCTCATGATGCTTCATCCTCAATCTGATCGCGTTGCTCCATTAAAGCATTGGGGAGTGTTTCAAAAAGATAATCAATCATATCCGTTGGATCTTGGGGTTTTTGATTCACATAAATAGCAACAGTTTTTTCAATGACATTGGCACACTCGGTTTGCAATTCAGCCTCAAGAGTTTGTGACCACACACCTTGTTCTTCAAGGTAACGGCGCAGTCGGCTAATGGGTTCTTTTTGCCAAGCGTGCTGTACTTCTTCGGCGCTGCGATAGCGTGATGCATCGTCTGCTGTCGTGTGATCACCTAAACGGTAGGTCATGAATTCAATGAGTGTCGGCCCTTTCCCAGCATATGCTTTTTTTAAGGCATACTGCATGATGGTCATAACAGCCACGATATCATTGCCATCAATTTGTATTCCTTCAAAGCCCGCTGCAATCGCTTTTTGTGCAATACTTTGTGCGGCGGTTTGTTTTTCGCGTGGAACAGAGATAGCATATTGATTGTTAATCACGGCAAAAATAACAGGTAAATTCCAGACACCGGCTACATTCATCGCTTCATAAAAATCGCCTTTTGAGGTGCCACCATCGCCAATGGTGGTGACCACAGCATTTTTTTGTTGGCGGTATTTCAAAGCAAAGGCCACGCCAGCTGCATGCAAACATTGGCAAGCAATCGGCACACAAATGGGTAGATCATGCGGATTGTGCGGGTGATCACTGCCACGTTCATCACCACCCCAATAACTCAATATCTCCGACATTTTGACGCCGCGTTGAATTGAGGTGCCTTGATTGCGGTAATACGGGCAAAAAATATCTTCTTTGGCCATGGAGTAGCCAATACCGATATCAATAGCCTCTTGTCCAATTGAAGTAGGGTAGGTACCCATTTTGCCAGTGCGCTGTAAATTGATTGCTTTCATATCCAATGTGCGTGACAACGTCATTTGGCGGTAAAGTTGGAGCAATAAGGCATTATCGATACATTCAGGAAAGGGTTGAGTGGGCTTGCTGTGTTCATCAAGATACTGCAGATAATCAATTTCAAATTCGAGAATTTTTTTCATTGTGTGGCTCAGGCAGTCAGCGTAACGATGCGACATGTTACCAGGATTTACGAAGGGGAGCAAAGTGTATACCGCTTGCTCTTGAAGTGTAATGGGTATGGTTCTGTGAAAGATTGAGTGTGGTTGGCTTTCTATTCAGTGTATGCTCACGTAGAATGACATTATTTTTATTATGATCAAAGGGGGGCTATACAATGGATTCTCTCATTTTACCTCACGTCATTGCGCACCGTGGTGCACCACATTATGCCCCTGAGAACACGATTTTGAGTTTGCGTAAAGCACAGAAACTCGGTGCGACGTGGGTGGAGTTTGATGTGATGTTGACGCAAGACGGTGTGCCTGTTGTTATACATGATGAGACAGTGGATCGCACAACTAATGGTTATGGTTTTGTAAGTCAGTATCATTATGCAGAGTTAAGTCGCTTAGATGCAGGTGGCGGTCAATCCATTCCTACATTAGAAGAATGGTTAACAGTAGCTGCTGAGTTAGGAATGGGTATTAATATTGAACTTAAAGAAAAAACCATAGGTGCTCAGGCCATCGCCGCGAAGACGCATGCGTTACTCCAAAAAAAGTGGACCAAGTCCTTACCCAAGCCGCTCATTTCAAGTTCTAATATGGCGTGTCTTACAGCCTATCGTCAATTGGATCATAAAGCACAGATAGCGTTGATTAGTGGTTTTATGCCGGTGTTATGGAGGGCTAAATTAGCCTCTGTGAAAGCGTGTGCATTGGTTATTGATCACCAACATGTCAGTGCTAAGAAAGTTCAAGAGCTACATGAAGTCGGCTATAAAGTATTAGCCTATACAGTGAATAATCAAAAATTGTTTGAAAAAATGCTCATTGATGGCGTTGACAGTGTCTTTACCGATGATTTGAAAACAGTGCGCGAGCCAAGCGCGGTGAAACGCTATTAAGATAGTATTTTGCACGCAAGAGTTGCTGTTCAGGTAGTGTAGCATCTCCTTGCGTACCTAATTTTTCACGTTTACGTTGCGTGGTATCGTACAAGCTGATGGCAGCAGATACGGATAAATTCATGCTTTCAGACATGCCCACCATGGGAATAGTATAGAGAATAGAGCACGCCTGTTGTGCTGCAGAACTTAGGCCACGTTGTTCGTTGCCAATCAGAATACATAAAGGTTGATCGATGCTGACTTCGTGTAAGGGTGTTAGCGCATCCACTGTTCCAGCTGCTAGGGTTAAGGATTGTGATGCAGCATATTCTAAAAATTCCGCGAGTGTTCGGTAGTAATGGATGTCCACCCAATATAGCGCACCTTGTGTGATCTGTTTTGCCATGGGTGTTGTGCCTTCTGCTGAGATAATGTGAACATGACCAACTCCTAATGCTTCTGATGTGCGTATTGCGGCAAAGGCATTATTGATGTCGCTCGGTGACTCAATCGCTAGATGAATACTATTCAATCGACCGTTAATAACGTTATCGATGCGTTGCGCGCGTTGTTCATTGACATAGGGTGTCAGCTCTTCAATGATGACACGGGCGGGATACTGCTCTAAAATAGCACTTTGTTCTTTGAATTTCATGGTGGTGAGTATAGCCGTGGAATACAAGGAAATAAAGAGAGGGTCAACATGCCCGGCATCTCTTAATTCGCAACTTCAATAGCGAGTGGTATAGAGGATAGAGTATGCATGAAACTATTACTCAGGCACTGGACTTCGTTGATATTAAAATCAATGGAAATCGTCCTTGGGATATTCAGATTCACGATTCCCGCTGGTTTAAACGTATATTGCAAGAGCCTTCTTTGGGTCTTGGTGAATCGTATATGGAAGGTTGGTGGGACTGTCAGCAACTGGATGAGTTTTTTTTTCGTATTTGCCGCGGATTGGATTTTAGCAAAATATATAATAAAGCAACTCTGATTAAGTTTGTCTTCAAGCATTTTTTCATGAATGAGCAATCGCGTTTTTTAGCAAAAAAAGTAGCGGATGTGCATTATAATCTCGACAACACCTTGTATCAGTTGATGTTGGGCCCATCCATGGCCTATACCTGTGCTTATTGGAATGATACGCAGGATTTAACCGAGGCACAAAATAAAAAATACGAATTAGTTTGTCAAAAATTACAGTTGCAACCAGGTGAGCAGGTATTGGAGTTGGGTTGTGGTTGGGGTGGTTTTGCACATTATGCTGCAACACAGTATGGCGTACACATTCACTCAGTGAATATCGCTACAGAACAAATGGTGTTCGCCACAGAATTATGTAAAGGCTTGCCAGTTACATTCTACACTTGTGATTACCGCGATGTAGACTGTTATAACCCACGTGCTATTGAATTTGATAAAGTAGTCAGTATTGGTATGTGCGAGCATGTTGGGCATAAAAATTACCGACAGTTTATGCAATTGGTGCGCCAAAACATTAAAAAAGATGGTTTGTTTTTGCTGCACACGATTGGTAAAAATGACAGTAATTCTTTTACAGATCCGTGGGTACGCAAGTATATTTTCCCAAGTGGGCAATTACCATCTGTTGCGTTGCTTGCCCAGGCATCAGAGAAATATTTTGTCATGGAGGATTTACATAATTTTAGCGCATTTTACGATAAAACACTGATGGCATGGCAGTATAATTTTGCACAGCATTGGCCTGAGCTGAAAAATAAATACGATGAGCGTTTCTACCGTATGTGGAATTATTATTTACTCTCGTGTGCCGGTGGTTTTAGATCGCGCACCTTGCAATTGTGGCAATGTGTATTTTCACCTCAAGGACAGGTGGGTGGGTATGACAGTATTCGTTAATCAAGATTATCCATTGCGCTGCAAAACGCTGCAGCAGAAACTTAAACGTGTTACGGGTTACACAGAACCGATTGCTATTAAGAAAAGTACGTCTAATTTATTTCGGCATCGTAAAAAACATAAACCCAGATTAGATATACGCCAATTTAACCATGTTTTGTCAATTGATGTTGAAGCGATGACGGTTGAGGTGGAGGGGCTCATTACCTATGCCGATTTGGTTGCGGCAACCGCGCCGTATCATGTATTGCCAGCAGTTGTGCCGGAGCTGAAAACCATTACAGTGGGTGGCGCTTTAACGGGTATTGGCATTGAATCGTCGTCGTTTCGGTATGGGCTCGTGCATGAAACGATTGTGGAGTTTGATGTCTTATTAGCCGATGGTGAGATTGTAACGTGTCATGCTGATAATGAACACCGTGATTTATTTTTTGCTTTTCCCAATTCGTATGGAACCTTCGGTTATGCATTGCGCATCGTTTTAAAGGTGATACCAAGTTCTACTTACGTTGAATTGAATTATCATCATTTTAATGAACCGCTTGCGTGTTTTCAAAAATTAAAAACGCTATGTTTGGAGAATCATGCATCAGGTAAAATCGATTTTATTGAGGGGATTGTATTTAACGCAGATGATTTGGTCATCGCCACAGCACAGTTTACTCATGCCACCCCTTATCTGCATGACTATAAAAAAAGACGTATTTATTATAAGTCGATTCAAAACTGTCGACAGGATTTTTTAACAGCAGAGGATTATATCTGGCGTTGGGATACGGATTGGTTTTGGTGTTCTAAAGTGTTTGGCGTGCACAATCCGTTCGTCAGATTCCTTTGGCCGAAACGCTATTTAAATTCTAAAACATACCGCAAGATCATGCATTGGGCTGAGCACAATACGCTCATCAGATGGTGCAGTAATGCCTTCTCAAAACCCACTGAATCAGTGATACAGGATGTCGCTATTCCAATTGAACACGCCTATACTTTTTTTCATTTTATTATGCAGACTATTCCGCTGCGACCAATTTGGATGTGCCCTACGCTGTCTTATAGCGATCAATGCTTTACCTTATTTAATTTAGAACCTCATGTGTTGTATATTAATTTTGGTTTTTGGGGCATGATACCGAGTGATAAAGAGCCAGCCTATTACAACCGACTCATTGAGCAAAAAGTTATAGAATTAAAAGGAATTAAATCACTGTATTCATCGTGCTATTACTCTGAAGATGAATTTTGGTCCATTTTTCCAAAACAACACTACGATGCATTAAAAATGCGTTATGACCCACAGCATAAACTTCTGAATTTGTATAAGAAGGTTGTGACCGAATAATCAATTAGGAGAACGTGTTATGTTAAACGATGACATTAAAAAAATTCAATTAGCCATTTCAACCAATACAAAATTGAGCGAGCAAGAACGCCATAAACTTTTAAAATTATCTGAGAACTTACATCAAGAATTACGCGATCTTGAAAAGACCCATCAAGAAGGTGCCCAGCACATTGCTATGCATACCGAGCAAATTCTGCAAGATGCAACGCCTGAGGCATTATCTGGTTTGGAAGAGATGATCCGTAAATTTGAGGTGACGCACCCTAATTTGACACGCATCGTGCAAACGCTGTGCGCGCAATTTGGGGTCTAGTCGTTCATGCCTGATCACGAACATTTTATGTTAGCGGCTTTGGTAGCCGCGTTGCGGGGGCTTGGTCGCTGTGCCCCGAATCCTGCTGTGGGTGCTGTGGTCGTACGCGATGGGTGTATTATGACAGAAGGTTATCATCATGGGGTGGGTCTGCCGCATGCTGAGGTCGAAGCGCTCCAACAAGTGGATGATGCAGGTGGTGGCACGTTGTATGTCACACTCGAACCTTGTTGTCATCATGGACGCACACCACCGTGTACCGATTTAATTATTCGTTCGGGTATTAGCCACGTTTATTTTGGTTTTTATGACCCGAATCCACAGGTTGCAGGTAAAGGGCAGCAACGTCTTATTGAAGCGGGCATTGCGTGTGATTACTTCCCGCTACCATCAGTGGATGCATTGTATCGTGCCTATGCTTATTGGTGGCGCACGCGCAAACCGTGGGTAACACTCAAGCTTGCAATCAGTGATCAGCACCATTTAGCGATTACTAGGTTAACCGGTGAGGCGTGTCAGTTGTATACGCAGCAACAACGTTTGCAGCATGATGCACTCTTAACGAGCGTACAAACTATTTTGTACGATGATCCGCAGTATTCGGTAAGGCGTGTCGATGCAGCTGTTAAAAAACCATTATTCATTGTAGATCGACAGGCGCAATTACCTGTAGATGCCAAGGTGCTGATGACGTGTGCACCCATTACGATTTTTTATCATGCAGCACCCATTGTACGTTTAGAGCGGTTGCAGGCTCTTGGTGTACAGTGTATTGAAGTGCCGTTAAACGGCAATCGCTTGGATTTGCACGCTTGTCTTAACGCAATCGCTCGTCAAGGCCTGCACAGCGTGTGGGTCGAAGCTGGTTGGACTCTGGCTTCAAGCATTATTAGACAGGGATTGGCGCACGAAATTTTATTTTATGTGGCGCCAGTGCGTCATGATGTGCTGTTACGTACAATTGAATTTGTTTATGAGCCTCAGGGCGAACGCACTATTGAGTTTGAATTGTTAGGGGATGATCTATTGATTTCGATTCTGTAAAGCTTTTAAGTTTTGTTTAAGCATTTAGCTGATTGAGTTGCATCATTTTTTATTTTTTCTATCGTGTTTTTTTTCTTATTTTTGTTATACTGTCCTCAACTTGTTTTTAAGCGAGATCTATTTTGGGGCGTACACAAACACAGTTT
The DNA here is from genome assembly GCA_964516605.1 of uncultured Coxiella sp. Lineage (GTDB taxonomy): Bacteria > Pseudomonadota > Gammaproteobacteria > Coxiellales > Coxiellaceae. The sequence goes on from CAZFAA010000034.1 coordinate 8,861, forward strand.
TTGGGTGACCTGCGAAATACCATAATCAATTTTTCAGGTGTAATTGATGGTATAGGTGCCGAAGATAAAGTAAGACGGCATGCTTTGCTGGTAGCGGTTAGTGTGGAGAATGCGACGATTTCAGATTGCGTGTCTATTACAGGGCAGTGGCGGGTGCTGCGTGCCTTGCAAAAAGCAGGATTGAAAATACCTTCTTTTCAACCGTACGATACGCGTCGTGTTACAGAGCAACTCTCGGTGAGCATTACTATTTCTGATGCAGAAAAATTTGTGATTGCGCAACAAAATGAGTCAAACAAAGACAATAGGTCTGTGCAGTCCACAAAAGATGATAGTGGGGGTACGGAGCCTGCGCAGACATCGACATCGGCAGGAAGCGTACCAGGTGGTATTGTTATTGTGACTGATGATGGGTCTGTAGGGAAAGGAGTTGTAGGAAATTATAATAGCGTAAAGTCATTATCTAATCAGTCTACGACGGCAAATGCCCCAGTAGAGCCTGGTGTGATTAAGGAACAACAGGAACAAAGAAACCTTAAGGAAAATCAAATTAAGATCTTGGGGAAGCTTGCAGCAAGTGTGATTAAGGAACAACAGGAACAAATAAACCTTAAGAAAAATCAAATTAAGATCTTGGGGGAGCTTGCACTAAAATTTTTTAATAAAGATTGTGACCAATGGGGTATAGCTTTTGGTGTGCGTTGTTTTGCGCTTCGAAAAACTCCACATCATATTGTAAAAGTGCGTGCTGTGTTACAGAAATTTGGGGTATTCGTGCAGGGATCAGATCCACATCGAATAGTGAGTTATCCTGCTAAAAACTTTGATATAAATCTTTGTCTTACTACAATACAGAACATTATAAGTGATGCTTTAAAAAATGAGAGCAAGCCATTTTGGCGGGATTTTAAAACGCACACCTTATATCTTGAAATGCGTCAGTTGTTTAAAAAATCATCTCTTAATAGCGAAAATAGTCATGCAGGTCGGGGCAGTGCTTATAAAGCTTCATTTAAGTAATTATGTCTCAGAATACCTGCCAGGTTTTCTGTTGCCCTCTAAGAGTTAAGTTAGGATTAATTACAGCATTAACGATTAGAGTCAGGATGCAAAACAGTGAAGCAAGGTCTTATTACTATTCCCCCTCCTCGAGTTATGAGAGCTATCGCTGAGCAGTGCAATCGTCTGCGCGCTGTTTGCTCTACTGAAGATCCAATACTTAAATTTGAAGGTTATGCTGATATTTTTACAGCAGTTGTTGACCGCGAAATTAGTGAGACTTCTTTAATACTTACTTCGTTTTTTTCGAATCCTTGCGACCTGAGATTATTGCAAGATCGTTTTCGAGCGTTCTGTAAAGCACGTTCTGATGATTTGCTGAGGAGTTCAGATTTTTTTTTAGATCGTTATCCTGATGGTCTGGTCAATCAAGTTTGTCTTAAGCTCTTTGAAATTTTATTTGAACCAAAAATGCTGGTCGAGGCATTTCAAGTTTTGTGTCCGCAGATTAGTTCTATTTTGCAATTTCACCCTATTTTCCAAGATAACAGGCTTATCTCAATTGAGCTGATACGGGTGCCTGTAGTGGATAGTTCTGCCAACTCTGCGTTAGAGCCTGGTTGGAATTTTGGAAATTTTGTTTTTTGGCAAGACTGTGCTTTTCCTATGAAAGCATTTGAAGCGTTGGCTGAATATACAGGAGGCTTTCTAGAACATCACCTCATGGTCTATCAGGTTTTATTAGAACAGTATCCTGAGCTCTGTGCTTTGATCTATAGCCATAATGATAGTGCAGAAGAGTTAAAGCATGATCTTGAGGTGTATCGTACAGCAGGTATGACGCCATTAGCCGCTATTGAAAAATTGATACGCGGATTAAAACGAGGCGGTGCGAGGCAAATGGGCAGCGAGGATGTAGCAGGTCTAGCGGCTTCTCAAGCAGTCCATGATTTTGAATGTTACCTGAATAATCTTGGTCTCAGAAAAGATGAGTCAGAGGAACAACAGCTCGGTGATCAAGTGCTTGGATTGAGTGGCTCGCATCATAATCTAAATATTAGTTGGATTTTAAATACGCATCTGAAAAAGCATGGTCAGTGTGTTGAGACCGCAGCACATTATTTAGAAAACATTTTACAGTGCAATCAAAAAAAAGCCCTATTGCATCAGTCACCACCCGATGCAAAAGAGTGGTTGAGACAGATCAAGGTAAAATACATGCAATCTTCTTTACTCAGCATGGCCAAGTTATCAGGGTTGCGCCGGCTACCATTAGGAATAGTGTCTCTGGTTTTTAAAAAAATTGAGCTAACTGATTTTTCCGAGCTTGTGGTGCTTTTATCCTGCATTCCCCATGATTTTTATGCTGTATTTTTAAGCATGATTTCTCAAGAAGATCAAGTCAATGACGTAGAGTCATTAGATTCAGCAGATGAAGATGATGTGAGTTATTTTAAACAATTATTTGAACTACTTCGAAATGATGGGCCTGATCCATTGCTCTCTGTGGCCAGTAGAATAGCCATGATACGTGCACTCACAGAACCCGGTTTGATCTTAGGTTTGGATATCGTGGACCGATGGCAAGTGTGTAGTGTAGCAGAATATGGAGCTGATCTTCCTGCAGATTTAGCTCAAGTGAAAGTGCATCTGGAGGCGCAGCTGATTTCTTTTTTAAAAATGCAGTTAGAGAGCAAGCAAACGTCTCGTCATCTTAAGAAAAAATATATTCATTTTTTAAACGAAGAAAGAAGTTTTTTAATCAACTTTCTGCGACATATAGGTAGTCATGCTTACGTTACTTTTTTAGAATCGCTTACTGATTTAGGTATCGATTTAAGAAGTGTTTTTTTTGAAAATTTGATATTAAACTTGATATTGATCGTATCAGATGATTCGCCACATTTATCATCTGATGAAGCTCAAGTGCTTGAAGCATTATTAGTACAATCTGATACAGTATTGGGTTTAACGATTTTACAGCGATGGCATCTGATGCCGCCATTGGATTATTATGATACGAGGATTGACTCTAAAATCCAGAAAGTAAGAGATAAATGTAAAGAGCTAGTATTGCTGCGTTTGCAGGAAGAATGGCGCGGTGAATTTAAGGATCATCAAGCAAAGGCTGACTATATTAAATTTTGTTGTGCTAATCCTAAAATTTCAATACCTTTACTGCAATCGATGAGCCCCACGGATTATCAGTTTTTTTTTGATTGCCATGATGTATTGCTACACTTATCAGCAAAATCTTTTTTGGATGCTGTGACGGAAACCTTATTTACTCTGAGAGATGGCGGGTTTTTCTCAACAGAGCAGCGAGATGCATTAATACGCTTACTTTCAGGTCCTAATATGGTTTTGGGTTTATATCCTTTCGAAAGATGGGACAGTTGTGCGCTGTATCGTGAAGTAAACAGTAAGCTTAACCCTAATGTGCTGTTTTCTTTAAAAGAACATTTGCAAAATACCAGCCCTATAACATCTGCTTGTATTGACTTTTGTTGTGATTATCCTCAATTTTTAATTGATTTATTGAAAGATCCTCAATTTGACCCTTGCTGTCTTATTAATCCTGATATTCATTCGAGTAGTAAGTATGATTTTTTTAGTATATTAAGCAAAATTTTATATGAAAATCAAGAGCGTTTATTGCATGTGGCAGGCACACTGCAGTCACTATTGACACGGCCGGATCGAGTATTTGGTTTGAATGAATTAGAACGATGGGAAAGATTAGAGAAAATTTCCGACTCAAGATTCAATCGAAATTTATCAAATTTAAATTGCCGTCGTCTTCATGCATCGGATCTTATTTTTGACGGGTTAGATCCTATTACTCAAATGCAGCGTCAGCTCATGCCACATCTGATGATTTTTTTGCAAAACCAAATTACATCTGACCTTATTTTTGAGGGTTGTTTTAGTTTTTATAGTGACCATCCTGCATTTTTATATCGTGTATTTGAAATTATTCCGGATTCACTACACAAGCATTTCTTTGACTATTTGACGACATTAAGTCGACGGACGTCGATTTTGTTTATTTTGTTACTACAAAAAGTGCAGGACTCTTCTTGGTCCCATGCGGATATATTATTCGCTCAATTAACAGCCCCTGGCGAGGTATTGGGTCTTAATTTTCACGAACGCATTGAGTTATTAAAAAATTATTTCTCCCCCGATCAGTTTTTGCGAACTCTTTTTGCTCATTGCATACACGATGCCAATAGAGCAGGGTTATTTTTTAAGAACATCATCCGATCGTTTGAAGTAAAGTGGGATAATACTGATCCTATTTTCCCCGGTTCTTCTCTGCAATCTCCTGAATCTATAGCGGTTATAAATTGTCTACTCGACAGGCTTCATGTGACGGGACTTAATTTTATTGAAATGTGGAACATTATTCAGGAATCGGCTGGGATGTCGTCAACGGTCAAAGATGTTCTCTGTGAGACAGTATGGTCCAAGCTCAATGATGCAGACAAAATGTGTATTGTGATGGACTTTTTAGACTTGCTTGATGTTGATGGGGTGGGCTTGATGGTGGGTGAGGCGCGTCTAGAATCTGAAGTGTTGTATGCTGCCCACATAATAGATGCAGATCCTAATCGGTATCAGATGCCGCTTGAAAAATTTCTGTCGGTTTTACCTTCTTTGCAAGCTCAGTTCTTTGTTGAAGGGAAGTTCGAGTTATTATTATCGATAGAAAGAAAGCATGAACTGATTTTAGAGTTGCAAAGTTGTTATTGGGCTGCGCGTACTACGAAAATGGAATATTTTGGTTTGTTCAAACCAGGGGGTCGCGCTCAGGCAAGTCAGCTCATGATGGCGGAAAATTCGGGGTATTATTGCGGCTTTTTATATCCTGGATACACCTGAAGCACAAAGAGCTTTGTGAGGGTCGATTAGGGCAAATTTTTACGCTGTATCGAAGATTGTTTCCAGGTGATTCTGCAGCGTTTCTCCAACAAGAGTCCGCTGCTATGATTGCCTGTCAAACGCGCTGTTAGTGCTTGACTCAAGGGCACCCCGGCAGTACCATTCCAGCTGTTTTAGTACCTTCAGGGCGGAGTGAAATTCTCCACCGGCGGTAAGCCTTCTGTAAGGCAAGCCCGCGAGCGCTATGTTAGGGTCTGTGGAAAAAGTCATACACCCTAACAGTAGGTCAGCAGATCTGGTGTGATTCCAGAGCCGACGGTTAGAGTCCGGATGAAAGAAGGCGATTGTTATGCATTTAAGGGCTCTCCTTAAATGTGTCTGCTTATCTTTAAAAAGCCTGAAGATTGTTGTCCATACTGATGGAGGTAACGATGTTCACGGGCATTATAGATCATTGCGGTGTTATAGCGGCCATAGCTCGTACAGCGCAGATGTTGCGTTTTACCATCACGAATCAATTTCAAAATATGGTATTAGGCGAGAGCATCGCTGTCGATGGCGTGTGCTTAACGGTGACTGATATTCAGCAGCAGGCATTTTGTTGTGATGTGTCATCTGAAACTATGACACTGACGACTTTATCGAATTATGTGGTGAATTCACAAGTTAATTTAGAGCGTGCTTTGACGCTGGGTCAGCGCATGGGTGGACATTATGTGACAGGTCATGTGGATGGCACGGTGGTGGTAGCCGCAGTGACGCATCTAGCCGATTGCATGCAAGTGCAATTGAGCGGTTTTACAGCCGCTCAAGCCCGTTATCTCATTCCCAAGGGCAGTATCACCGTCAACGGCGTGAGCTTGACCATTAACACGGTAACGAATTTACTCACGCCATCAATTAGTCTTATGTTAATCCCGCATACGCTAGCGAGCACCAATTTAAGCAATTTAGTTGTGGGTAGTGTTGTGAATATCGAATTTGATTATTACGCCAAAGCGATTGCATATCAATTGGCTTTGCAGCAGCAAGTGTGTGAGGTGGAGCATGTCTAATTTATTTGCCTCGATTGAAACTGCTATAGCTGATATTGCGGCTGGTAAAATGATTATTTTAGTTGATGATGCGCATCGCGAAAATGAAGGTGATTTGGTGATGGCAGCGCAACATGCGACACCAGAAGCGATTAACTTTATGATTCGCTATGGGCGTGGCTTAGTGTGTATGCCGATGCTTGAAGAGGATTTTATACGCTTGCGTATCCCTATGATGGTTAAACACAATAATGCGCCACGCCAAACTGCATTTGGTGTATCGATTGAAGCACGTGATGGTGTGAGTACTGGTATTTCAGCGCAGGATCGTGCTACAACGATACGTGTTGCAGCGAATGCGCACAGCATGCCCTCTGATATTGTGATGCCAGGACATATTTTTCCATTGTGCGCGCAACAGGGTGGCGTATTGAAGCGCAATGGCCATACAGAGGGTAGCGTTGATTTAGCGCGTTTAGCAGGATTGAGATCTTCTGCCGTGATTTGCGAGATCATCAATGATGATGGCACGATGGCACGATTACCCGATTTAACCTTATTTGCTCAAGAACATAATTTGTGTATCGTGAGTATTCATGATTTACAAACCTATCGCATGACGCGTGAAAAATTAGTGGAGTTGCAGGCAAAAACGCGTTTGCCTTTGCAGCAATTTGGAGAATTTACGTTGCATGCTTTCACCTCATCTGTAGAACAAAAAGAAATGGTGGTGTTGAGTAAACCTTGTAGTACTCCCGATAAACCGCCTTTAGTACGCTTGCATTCGGCGTGTATGACAGGTGATGTGTTGGGTTCCTTGCGTTGTGATTGCGGTGCGCAGTTAACCACTGCATTAGAGCAGATTGCCAATGAAGGTGGTTATATTGTTTACTTGCCGCAGGAAGGGCGTGGCATTGGTTTGGCGAATAAAATTAAAGCTTATGCACTGCAAGACCAAGGACTGGATACGGTTGAGGCAAATCATAAGCTCGGTTTTGAGGCGGATTTGCGTGATTACGGTTTGGCGGCGCAAGTCTTACGGGAGTTGGGTGTGACAGCGGTACGCTTATTAACAAATAATCCACGTAAGGTTGCCGGTTTGCAGCGTTATGGTGTGCAGGTGGTCGAACGTATAGCAATTCAAACACCGATACGTGCCACCAACATACGTTACTTACAAACCAAACGTGAAAAATTAGGGCATTGGGTCAGTGATGCCTTAGAAATGTCATTAGAAGATGGAGAATTTTAATGAAGATTGCTGTGGTCACGAGTCGTTTTAATGAGATGATTACGCAGCCGTTGTATGCAGGTTGTGTAGCGCGTCTAGAAGAATTAGGCGTCGTATTGCGTGAACAGGATAGTTGTTTTGTACCGGGTGCTATTGAAATTCCCTTAGTGGCACAACACTATGCACAAAAAGGCTATGCAGCGGTTATTTGCCTGGGTGCTGTGATACGCGGTGAGACAACGCATTATGATTATGTGTGTCAACAAGTCAGTTACGGTTGTCAGCGGGTAGCGCTTGATTTTAATATCCCTGTTATATTTGGTATTCTCACAACTGAAAATGATCAGCAAGCATTGGATCGTATTGGTGGTGTGCATGGACACAAAGGGCGGGATGCCGCCGATACCGCTGTGCAGATGCTCACGCTCGCGTTGATGAACAACGGGTCCGCATAAGGTACCGTGACGTATTACCTTGGTGTGTCGTTTTAGTGTTTATGATGCCGTTAACATGTTCGCAGATAGCTATTCAGTATAGCGTGGAGCATGGACTTGTCTTCATTAAACATGTTGCAATCCTCTGCGGGGGTATTACTACCCAGCCCAATAATATAGGCCAAACCCGATGCTTCAGTATAATAGGAAAATGTAGCGTATTGATTTTTACATATTTTACGGGATGATCTGGGCAGTGCACTGCAGACGTGGTTCACAAATTGTGGATCATTTGCAGAATCCAGGAGGAGGGTGCTGAGGTCCGTGTTATTATTTTGTTGGCATTGAGTCAGGCTCATACCTAACTGCAAATGGCGTGCTTGAGAG
>CAZFAA010000035.1:0-16579 GCA_964516605.1 uncultured Coxiella sp.
AATCACTCAACCTAACGCAGAATGTAATCACTCATATGTCAACTTCAGCAAGGTTGCCATTCCCAATATTGCAGCACGTGCAATAGCTTGCGTATCGAGCTACTCAATCACCTCAACAGTTTGTGCTAAATACTGCTTGATAAAATCCATAGCTAATTCCTTTTTAGTTATTCGATATTTGCTTCTATAGCATAGCCTGCGGCTACAGCATCATCATAAAACACCTGCACCGCTTCCAATGAAAATTGTTGTAAATTTTTGCCAATCGTATTGCGCTTGCCTATGAGTTCTTTAGTTCAGGTTTAATATGACACCCCGCTTCTTGTGCTTGCACCAAGTTAAAATTGATAGACCCCGTGTCGTTGTAATCGGAATTTTAGACTCAGCCGACCTGAATACCTCCGATCACAAAGTCAAGTTGCTTGTTCAGCTAATCCATATTAAACTCACGCCTTTGATCTTGTGTGAGTATAAAATGACCAGAAGCTCCTTACTCAAAAAACTGTACATCAAAACACACGGTTGCCAGATGAATGAGTACGACTCGAATAAAATGGCTGATGTGCTCAAAGCGTCTCATGGTTTGGAGCTAACGCACGATTTTAAGGATGCTGATGTGATTCTTATCAATACGTGCTCCGTACGCGAGAAACCGCAGGAAAAATTATTTTCTGAACTCGGTCGCTGGCGACGCTGTAAAACCAAGCGCCCGCATGTATTAATCGGTGTTGGCGGTTGCGTGGCAAGCCAAGAGGGTGCTGAGATTATCAAGCGCGCGCCTTGCGTGGATATCGTCTTTGGCCCACAAACATTACACCGTTTGCCACAAATGATTGATGAGGTAATCACCCAACGTAAACCGGCCGTGGATATCACCTTTCCAGAAATTGAAAAATTTGACCGCATGCCACAAGCGCAAGCTAACGGCCCCACCGCCTTTGTATCTATTATGGAAGGCTGCAGCAAATACTGCTCTTTTTGTGTAGTACCTTACACACGTGGCGAAGAAATCAGCCGCCCTTTTGATGATGTCATCACTGAAATTGCACTGCTGGCAGCGCAAGGTGTGAAAGAAGTCAATTTACTAGGGCAAAATGTCAATGACTACCGTGGCCTTATGAATGGCGGCAGCATCGCGGATTTAGCAACACTGATTCATTTTGTTGCCGCCATGGATGGTATCGAACGCATTCGCTTTACCACCTCACACCCACAAGCTTTTTCAGATCACCTGATTGATGCTTTTGCACAACAACCTAAACTGGCGGATCATTTGCATCTGCCTGTACAAAGTGGCTCAGATAAGATTCTCATGGCGATGAAACGTAACTACACCGCATTACAATACAAATCACGTATTCGTAAACTGCGTAAAATACGCCCAAACATCAGCATCTCTTCTGATTTCATTATTGGCTTTCCCGGTGAAACCAATGCGGACTTTGAAGATACTATGCAACTGATTCATGATATTGGTTTTGATAATTCATATAGCTTCATTTACAGTAAACGCCCCGGCACGCCTGCAGCAAATTTACCGGATGATGTGCCGCTGGCAGTTAAAAAACAACGCTTAGATATTTTACAATTGCGTATCAAACAAAACACCATGGCCATCAGTGAAGCTATGATTGGCACGACACAACGTGTTTTAGTCACAGGTGTTTCAAAAAAAGATCCAACTCAACTGAGTGCGCGCACGGAAAACAACCGTATTGTTAATTTCACCGCAGCACACGAATGGATTGGACAGATGGCTCTTATTCAGATTACGGAAGCGCTGCCGAATTCGCTACGTGGAATCATGGTATAAAAGATGACGATAAATTAATTTGGGCACAACGGTAAATATCAACGCATCTCAAGCAGTAATACATACGTAATGTGCAGCCCTCACCCCCAATCCCTTTATTTGAAACAAACCGAATCTGCGGATATACTCCAAGCATCTTTCATCAATGTAAGGAATGCGCTTGACTACCTCCAAACAATCCAAATCAGAACACACACGTTATCTTACCCTGGAACCAGATCACCATGAGCGCCTGGCAGTATTGTGTGGACAATTTGATGACAACTTGCATTTTATAGAGAGTCAATTGGGTGTCGAAATCAATAACCGTGGTAATCATTTTGAAATTATTGGCATTCCACATCACGTTGATCATGCCTGTGTCACACTCAGTCAACTGTATAAAGAAACCGAACGAAAAAATATTTTGAATAAAAATGATATTAATCTTGCTCTAAAATCAACCGAAATTGATGTTAACGTTTCCCCTGAAGATCAAGATCGCAAACTCGTTGAAGCTGCAATTAAATTGCAGGAAGCTACAGTCAAACCACGCACGCGCAACCAACGTCATTACCTGAATTCGATTGATGAATACGATATTAATTTTGGTATTGGACCTGCAGGTACCGGTAAAACATTCCTCGCTGCAGCTTGCGCTGTTAAAGCCCTTGAAAATGAAGAAGTCAGTCGCATTGTACTGATCCGCCCTGCTGTTGAAGCCGGCGAAAACTTAGGCTTCCTTCCTGGTGATTTAGCACAAAAAATCGACCCCTACTTACGCCCATTGTATGATTCGTTATATGAAATGTTGGGAATCGAAAAAATAAATCGCTTAATCGCTAAAGGTATCATTGAAATTGCACCACTTGCTTACATGCGTGGACGCACGCTCAATGATTCATTTATTATTTTAGACGAAGGGCAAAATACAACAAAAGAACAGATGAAAATGTTTTTAACACGCATTGGTTTTGGCTCTAAAGCTGTTATCACCGGTGATATTACGCAAGTGGATCTACCTAAAAAACAACAATCAGGCTTACGTCATGCGATTACCTTACTGTGTGATATTCCAGAGATTCAATTCACGTTTTTTACTTCAAAAGATGTCGTGCGCCACCCCATCGTGCAATCGATTATTGAAGCGTATGAAAAAGAAGAAATCCATTCATGAGTCTTGAGATTACTGTTCAAGATGCAGCGACATCACCCCAACTACCTTCAACCGCGCAATTTGAATTGTGGGTTAACACGGCACTCGCTCACGTTAAGAATGCACCACAAGAGGGTGAAATAACTATTAAGATCATTGATGAACTGGAAAGCGCCAGACTCAATCATACATTTCGCAAAAAAGAAGGGCCCACCAATATCCTCTCATTTTCCTACGATAGCACCACCTTCTTCTTTGTAGGAGACTTAGCTATTTGTGCGGCACTGGTTGAACGAGAGGCCCAGGAACAAGAAAAGCAACGGCTAGCACATTGGGCCCATTTGACCGTGCATGGCACCCTGCATCTTATGGGCTATGATCATATCGAGGAGCATGAGGCAGTAATTATGGAAAGCCTTGAAGCGAAGATCCTGCAAAAGCTCGGATACGACTCCCCTTATTAGCCAAACCCAGGTGTTGCGCCTCGCGACGCGGTGTTGCTATACTCACTTACAGAGTTAACAAATTGATCTATACATGAACGACGAAACAGAACCCCATACATCCTGGCTTGACCGTATCAGTAAAACACTGATGCGAGATCCACATAATCTCAGCGAACTGATCAGTACAATCCGTGAAGCAAAAGACCGAGCGATTATCGATCAAGATGCACTGCAAATGATTGAGGGTGTAATTCGCGTCTCACAAATGTGTGTAGACGATATTATGATTCCACGCCCTAACATGGTCATGATTGAATCCGACATGACAGCACAAAATGCCTTGCCCATTATCATCAAATCCAATCATTCGCGCTTCCCTGTCTTTGATACCCGCGAAAACAAAGTGGTGGGCATTTTAATGGCGAAAGATTTTTTACAGCTGATGCATACCAATCCGCATAGTAACAGTATTCAAGAACTCATACGCCCTGCCATTTTTATTCCTGATAGTAAGCGTTTAAACGTATTACTCAAAGAATTTCGCTTGCGTCATAACCACATGGCCATTGTAATTGATGAATACGGCAATGTGGACGGTTTGGTAACAATTGAGGATGTGCTGGAGCAAATTGTTGGGAATATTGAAGATGAATACGATACGCAAAATCGTGAAACCAAAACACACATTAAGCAAGTTGATCCATGTATTGCTGACGTATTAGCGATAACTCCCATCAGTGAATTTAATAGCTACTTTGCGAAAAATTTAAGTGATGAAGAATTTGGTACTATTGGAGGGGTCGTACTTCAAGCCTTCAGTTATTTACCAAAAGAAGGCGAAACCATTCAAATCCAAGATCTGAATATTACGGTGCTCAAAGCCACTGACCGCGGGATACACAGCTTGCGCATCAATCACAATCCACTTGAGGAAACACCATAATATGGGGGCCTTTTTTTTAGCGTTACTCGCAGGCGCACTACTGCCCCTAGCATTTGCACCCATTAATTTCTACGCGTTAGCTTTTTTTATGCCAGCAGTATTATTGTACCTGTGGCTCCATGCAATGCCCGCACGCGCCTTTTGGCTCGGCCTCATTTTTGGCATCGGCTTTTTTGGTGTAGGAAGCTCCTGGGTTTATGTCAGTATCCACAACTTTGGCAACGCTAACGTTTTCTTAGCCGGTTTCATGACGGCATTGCTTATTTTGCTGATGAGCTTATACCCTGCTGTACAAGGTTACTTAATGCGTAAATTATGGCGCACAAAAAGTGTCACCCTCATTTGTCTGTGTGTCTTTCCCGCGACATCCGTATTGCTCGAATACATCCGCAGTTTTTTATTTGATGGCTTTCCCTTTTTATTTTTAGGCTATTCTCAAACAAGCACTCTGCTGAATGGCTTCGCCCCCATCCTCGGTGTCTACGGTTTATCGCTTATTGTCACACTCATCAGCGGTGCACTCGTTGTATTAACCTGCAGGTCAGTTAATCGATCAGCGAAAATCACCAGTGTCGTTGTTATTTTTGCATGCCTTGCCTTAGGCATGGGTTTTCACAACCACCGCTGGACTCAGCCCGACAGCAGACCAATCCAAATGAGCTTGGTGCAAGGCAATATTCCTCAACAAATGAAATGGGATCCCAAAGCGCTTAACACCATTCTCCAACGCTATAACACATTAACTCAAGCACACTGGCCAAGCTCTATTATTGTCTGGCCTGAAGCTGCCATTCCATTTTTCCCAGAACAACTACCCGATTTTTTTGAGGATCTTGCCACGCAAGCCGCACAACACAACACCACGCTGATCACCGGTGTGCCGCTGACTGATCGCAGTAACCAAAAATATTATAATGGTTTAATCTTACTTGGCGATGATGAGGGCCACTATCGCAAACGTCATTTGGTGCCATTTGGTGAGTTTATTCCATTAGAAAGCGTCTTTGGCACGCTTATGCAAAAATTAAATGTGCCTATGACAAACTTATCGCCAGGACCTGCTGAGCAACCTACGCTGACAATTCATGGTATACCGGTGGCATTTTTTATCTGCTATGAAACCGCATTTCCACTGGAAACCTTGCACGCTATGCAAGACAAACAATTTGGTATCAACATTGTAGACGATGCATGGTTTGGCCATTCATTTGCTGCGGCACAACAAATACAAATGACGCAAATGCGTGCCCTGGAAACTGGTCGTCCCATTGCTGTCACGGCTAATACAGGCATTACGGCACTGATTAATCCTGTCGGACAAATCACACAGCACTTACCAATTGATACCACAGCTGTCCTGACTGGTGCTATAACACCCATGGTAGGTAATACACCGCTAATGCGCTCAAACTATTACCCTGTGGCGATCCTCGTCGTTATCCTGCTGTTGCTCAGCCTATGGCGCAGTTCACGTCCACATAAAAAGAAATAATATCGATACCGCTCGCCATAGCAAAAAGGAAGCAATGAAAATATGAATGGTCGACTCAGGCGATACCTTCCTCGAAATATTGATATGCACCTTGTCTCTCAAAAAATGCTTTATCAGATTGCAAGTCGATTGAATAATACCCCTAGAAAGTGTTTGTGTTTTAGGACACCTTTAGAGGTGTTTTTAAGGCATTTAAAAAACCAGTGTCGCACTGAGACTTAGAGTCTGCCCCGTCATAACTAATGTAACCTATTGATGTTTCATATAATGCAGATTATATGGTATATTTTTCTTCAACTCATGCATATTATATGGTATATTTTTCTTCACATTTGAATCTTTGAGAGCGCCATGTTTATTCGTCACCTCCTGAGCGAACTCACAGACTGGAAAGCGCGCGACAAACGTTCACCCTTAATATTGCGTGGCGCACGCCAAGTCGGAAAAACATCACTCATACGCCTTTTTGCACAAAGGCAATTCGACTCCATTTTTGAAATTAATTTTGAAGCAGATAAACATTTTAAAGCCTGTTTTGAACAACTCGACCCACAAGAAATTCTATTACGCATCGAAAAAATGTCGAATCAACAGATCATACCTGGAAAAACCCTTCTCTTCCTGGATGAAATTCAAGAATGTGTCAACGCCATTTCAGCACTGCGCTACTTTAAAGAAAAAATGCCGCAGTTGCATGTCATTGCAGCGGGGTCCTTACTTGAGTTTGCTCTCGAATCCAAACAACTCAAAATGCCAGTTGGTCGTGTTGAATTCTTATATCTCTATCCTTTAAGTTTCGATGAATTTTTATTAACTCAAGATAAAACAGCTTGGCTCACTATTTTAGAAAATGTGACGTTGCATAATACACAGGAGCTCAATCTGATTCATGAGCTACTATTAATGAGTTTTTATGACTACCTCGTCATAGGCGGCATGCCCGATGCCGTACGTGAATTTAATGCTTCACACTCTTATCATAATGTGCAACGCATACAAAGTAATATTCTACTGACTTATGCAGCTGATTTTTCTAAATATGCCCTGAGTAAAACAGAAGAACATTACATTCAAATGCTGTATGAAAAAATCCCTGCATTTGTTGCTGAAAATTTTAAATATTCAAAAATCAGCAATGATATTCAATCACGCAGTTTAAAACCCGCTTTAGCAAGGCTCATTAAAGCGCAAGTGATCTCATCAGTCTATGCCACCAGTGCCAACGGACTACCGCTAAACGCACTGATTAACGAAAAGAAATTTAAATTGCTCATGTCAGATGTTGGATTGTATTGTGCTGCTATGAATCTATCAAAAGAAGTATTGCTCACAAAAAATATTATCCTCATTAATAAAGGCGCATTGACCGAACAAGTCGTAGGGCAAGAAATCATCGCCAACAGCACACCCTTTAAACCCTATCAACTGACCTATTGGTCACGGGATGAAAAAGCCTCACGTGCTGAAGTGGATTACGTTATGCAGTGTGGTGTCGACATTGTGCCGATAGAAGTGAAATCAGGCAGCACAGGACGGCTCAAATCCTTGCATTTATTCATGCAAGAGAAAAACGCTAAAATAGGTGTTAAAATTTCCGCCGCACCTTTATCTTTTGAAAAAAATATTCTCAATATACCCTTTTATTTAATCAAACAGCTGGATAAGCTCGTACACAACCGTAACTGACGGTATTGATTGACGAATGCAATAAGAAAGCCTGTAAGTGTTCACGACCCCTATAGACGTAGACCCCGCTGGCCAGCTGTGAAGCGTGCACAAGGGATGCCCTGACTTGTTGTTTACGAATTATTGCGCATGCTAGGAGCTTGCCCCAACGCAGACGATTGCACGGGCACTTGATGCGTTGCCGGAATTTTAGATGACGCCCCTTTCAATAACACCTCAGTGGTGCTGGGGCGATTGTCTTTATTCATAATCACTACAGCTGAATCACTGATCACCATACCATTCAAGGAACGCAAGCGACTGGATAAGGGGCTTGAGAAAACAGCGCCATCACCCATACCGACGGATTTTGAAAAATATTGCGCATTCATAAAATCACCGCCGCCTTTACTGGCAATACCAAGCAGGTTACCAAACTGAGTCACGACCACCGCTCTATTAACCGGTAATTTTGTGATCTTTTCAAATTGGTCCACAAGTTTATTAAGCTCTAAAAAAACACCGTCTGTAGTGATGTGCACACCGGCATCAGCTGTATTCACCGCAATAGTACCCTGGGCAATCCCCTCTTTGAGCCACGCAAAAAACAAATCACCGTAGTGCGTGTCCATACTTTGCTTCAGCTCAATAGGCACCTGCACCAAAGCATTCATTAGATTGAACACATCTTGCGGGCGCACAGTGGACAAGACATGACTCACACGCCCACCGCGCACTCCCTCGTCAGTTAACACATCCAGCCAATCAGCAAATAACTGCAGGTCGCTAGCAATCCATAAAAAACCCTCTTTTGACATGAGCTGCCGCGCTAATAAAGGAGTTAAACTTTTATCGAGACGTTGATAAATAGGAGCGAGTGGATACAGTTTATAAAAGTGCACCCGATCTAATGCCACCATCGTTCCGGCGAAAGGCACCCACTCATCAATAAACGCACCACCCTCTTCACACAATATGACTTTGTGATTAGTGACAACACGCGCTATATCGCGAAATAAAGCTGCCGTAAACACAGCATACATAACCAATGGATCCACGGCTTCATCCAAGGCGATATACGCTTTGATCGCAACAGCTGCTAAAGAAATACCTTCGTTTAAAAGGTTCGATAGTGGCCCATGCGCCACCGTCGGCATTACCTGTACAAATTCAGCGAAATTTTTGAGTGTCTGGCCGTAAAAGCGATCATACTCTTCATTTTTCATCCCCGCCATGCTGCGCAGTTCACGCAATAAGCCCTGATGGCGCGAGGAATTCAGCAGTTCCGCTGCAGTTAATATCGGCAATACGCGGCCTGAATCATAAGTTTTAGCAACAGACCCTGATTTTATTTTCGGATTATTTGTTCTAAACATAAGCCTCCTGCAATAATGATCGCAATTATAACAGCTTCTCATCAATCGTATAGGCGCAAATATCCTAAAAATAAAGCGTATAACCCCTTCAGGGAATACCGAGCAATTCACTCAACCCATTGATTATTTGTACGATACCAGATAGCATGGACAAATTATCAAGGAGCGTACATATGTTTAATATCGTAAACTATCAAATAATTGGCCTTATCGCCGCCGTATTGGTGATGATTGCGATTATTCCACGCTACTGGAATCTACTGACCACTCGCCATTTAAACGGCATCTCTCTTATACAGTTATTTTTACTTGTTATTGGCTGCGTGCTGTGGATAATGTATGGCGTGCGTGATAGCTCACCCCCCGTTGTTTTATTAGCTACGTTTTGCCTGGCCATCACCTGTATTTTGTTTGTTATTAAATTAAGAAGTAAAGAATAATTATGACCGAACTTTATGAACCGCTTCTGATTGAGAAAGAAGCTCAAGCATTTTGGGATGAAAACCGCTGTTTTGAAGTTAAAGAAGATCTAAACCGCGAAAAATATTACTGCCTCGGCATGCTACCCTACCCCAGTGGTGAACTGCATATGGGGCATGTGCGCAATTACACGATTAGCGATGTAATCAGTCGCTACCACCACATGAAAGGCCTGAATGTATTACAACCCATGGGGTGGGATGCCTTTGGCTTGCCTGCTGAAAATGCCGCGATTAAGCGTGGATTACCTCCTGCAGAATGGACTTATAAAAACATTAAAAAAATGCGCAAGCAATTTAAACAATTGGGATTTGCCTACGATTGGAAGCGCGAAGTCACCACCTGCGATCCAAGTTATTATCGATGGGAACAATGGTTGTTTGTACGCCTTTTTAAAAAAGGGTTAGTTTACAATAAAAATTCAGTCGTCAACTGGGATCCTGTTGATCAAACTGTTTTAGCCAATGAACAAGTGATTGATGGTAAAGGTTGGCGTTCTGGAGCCATTGTTGAAAAGCGCGAAATTCCGCAATGGTTTTTTAAAATCACAGCTTATGCTGATCAATTGCTCGATGACATTGATAAATTAGATGGTTGGCCCTTACAAGTGCGTACGATGCAACGCCACTGGATTGGACGCTCACAAGGCGTCAATATCAGCTTTAAAGTCAGCAAGCTCAAAGAAAAAATTATCACATTCACAACGCGCCCAGACACCCTCTTTGGTGTGACCTACTTAGCGATTGCACCAGAACATCCGATTGCTAAGCTTGCAGCAAAAGACCGTAAAGACATAGCGCAATTTATTAAAACCTGCCAACAAGGTTCGGTTGCAGAAGCCGATGTCGCCACTCAAGAAAAAAGAGGTATTGATACGGGATTTGTTGCGCTACATCCTATCACGAAAAAAAAACTGCCTATTTGGATCACGAACTTTGTGTTGATGGATTATGGGACTGGGGCAGTTATGTCGGTGCCAGCACACGATCAACGTGACTTTGAATTTGCGCAAAAATATGCAATTCCAATGCAGCAAGTCATCACACCAGAAAAAAAGAATGACTGCGATCTCGCGCAAGCGGCGTACACTGGAACTGGTATCCTCATGCACTCTGCACAATTTGATGGACTGACTTCTGAAGAAGCCAAGCAAGCCATTAGCGATTATTTAGTTGAACAAAAAATTGCGGAGCCGATTACGACCTATCGACTGCGTGATTGGGGTATCTCACGCCAACGTTATTGGGGTGCACCCATTCCCATCATTTATTGCAAGCACTGCGGTACGGTGCCAGTCCCTGAAGAGGATCTACCTGTCATATTACCCACCGATTTAGTACCCGATGGCCACGGCTCACCCTTAGCAAGTTGCTCTGAATTTTATAAAACAAAATGCCCTCAATGTGGTAAAGCTGCCAAACGTGAAACCGATACGATGGATACGTTTGTAGAATCCTCTTGGTATTATGCCCGTTACTGCAGCTTTGATCAGGATCAAAGCATGCTCGATGAGCGCGCTAAATATTGGACGCCGGTGGATCAATATATTGGTGGAATTGAACATGCTGTATTGCACTTACTGTATGCGCGTTTTATGCATAAAGTATTGCGTGATGAGCACCTAGTGAATTCAGACGAACCTTTTTTACGGTTACTGACCCAGGGCATGGTTCTTAAAGACAACACTAAAATGTCTAAATCAAAAGGCAATGTTGTCACCCCAACACCTCTACTCAAACAATATGGTGCCGATACCTTGCGCCTTTTCATTATTTTTGCAGCACCACCCGAACAATCACTGGAGTGGTCGGATGCAGGCGTTGAAGGCGCCCACCGCTTCCTTAAAAAATTGTGGCATTATGCGCATACTATGCAAGCGTTCCTCATGAACAATGAGCCAATATCAGTACCATTGTTAGACAGCACTGATCCTACTATTCAAAACCATTACAAACAACTTCATGAATTGTTGCAACAAGCCACACATGATATGGAGCGCGGACAGTTCAACACGGTTGTGTCGGCTGCTATGAAACTGTTTAACCTGCTCAGCACGCTCACACCAGATCAGAATGAGCGCATACAACTCATCAGAGAAGGATTGCACATACTGCTGTGCATTCTGTCACCTGTTACACCGCATATATGTCATTATTTGTGGCAAAAACTGGATTTTGGTCACAACATTCTGCAAGCAAGTTGGCCAAAAATAAATAACAAAGCCTTGCAAACAACTCGAATGGAATTAGTCGTGCAAGTCAATGGCAAACTGCGTGCGAAAATTACGGTGAGTGCGGACGCATCACAAGATGAAATTGAACAAATCGCATTGCAAGAAAAGAATGTGCAGCAACATATAAAGCACAGCAGCATCCGTAAAATTGTAATTGTACCTAAAAAATTAGTTAATATTGTAGTGTGACAGGCTCGTAAACATGAAAAAATGGATACCCCCCCTCATTGTGTTTCTGACAATACTCTTAAGTGCTTGCGGTTTTCATCTGCGCAACGGACAAGAATTGCCGACATCATTACACACAATCTACTATAATCCTAAAAATCCATATGATCCGGTAGCCAGTGAGTTGCAAGATGTATTAAGCTCACTGCACATAAAATTAGTTACCTCACCCACACAAGCGCCTTTCACTCTGTATGTGTCCAAATCTCAGACCTCACACAGTAATATAAATTTCACCGATAACAGCCAAGCAGTACTACTGAGCTATAGGCAAGCTGTGCACGTAGCGCTGATTGACAATGCAACCCAAAAAACTCTAATCAGCAATAATTTTTCAGCTTCAATAAGCCAATACCTAAATCAAAATCAAATCATGACAACGAATACGTCATCATTAGCAACAGAAAGTTTGCCACATGATATTGTGACGCATATTTTTATTTGGCTCACCACGTTGAAAGTGCGCAATACACTGTTTGATAAAAGCACGTCACGCCAGGATCCACCCCATGCAGCCCGCTACCAACACTAAACTGGCAGCTTTTTATTTCCTAAGCGGGGATGAGGAGTTATTACTGCAAGAGCTGCGTGATCGTATCTGCAAAGAGGCTTATGCTGCCGGATTCAGCCCACGTCAAATTGTAACAATAGAATCGATTGCTGATTGGCAAACTTTTCTAAATATGACGCAAAATCAAGGACTATTTGAAGAGCTACAAGTAATTGATGTGCGCAACCCTTTCACTAAATTTGATAAAACAGCCCAACAACTGTTGCTTGATTACACGTCAAGACCCAATCCAAATTGCCTGGTCATTCTCTCCTGCGGTAAATTAACGGCTGCGCAGAAAAAAGCTGCTTGGTTTCAAGGCATCGAAACCAAAGCATCTGTTCAGTTTATCTGGCCGTTGGCGGCACGTGAATTACCGCAATGGATTCACAATCGCCTGCAACAACATCAGTTAAAAGCTGATCAGAGTGCTGTCAAATTATTGATTGAATTAACAGAAGGTAATCTACTCGCCACCAATCAAGCCATACAAAAATTAGCCCTACTGTATGCAGGGCAACACATTGGTCCTGAACAAGTAACACACGTGATTCACGACAGCGCTCAATTTAACGTATTTGATTTAGCTCAGCACGTGCTCTGCGCCAACACTCTCAATGCGATGCGTGCTATCGATGCATTGCAAGCAAGCGGTGGCGAAGCGGTACTCGTATTATGGGCCTTAGCACGTGAACTACGTGAATTGTATACGTTAATTTTTCAATACCAACGTGGCGTTGCTATGCCACAATTACTTGCCAAGCAATGGGCTGTGCGTAAACCCGTGTTGCAACGGGCAATACAACGACTGTCCTTAGACACGCTTAAAAAACTGCTGCAGTTAGCACACGAAACCGATCTGATTATTAAAGGTCTGGAACCCGGCGATCCCTGGCAACACCTCAAAACCATTGCGATGGGTATGGCAGGAGCACAAGCGTGATTGCATTACTCGGCGGCACATTTGACCCCATTCACAATGGC
This sequence comes from uncultured Coxiella sp., assembly GCA_964516605.1. Taxonomy (GTDB): domain Bacteria; phylum Pseudomonadota; class Gammaproteobacteria; order Coxiellales; family Coxiellaceae. Next base: position 13,346 of record CAZFAA010000035.1, read on the forward strand.
CATCTGTATATCGCACACAGTGTACTCACTAATTTTGCCGCGCAAAAAATTATTTTTATTCCCAATCACACGCCACCACATCGCTCTAAGGCAATAGCGAACACCACACAACGCACAGATATGCTGAAACTGGCGTTACAAGGCCATTCCCATTTTGAGTTGAGTGATATTGAACTAGAGCGCCCCGGGCCTTCCTACATGATCGATACGGTTATCGCATTAAAGAGCCTGTATCCACAGGAAGAGCTTGGGTTGATTCTAGGCTTTGACGCCTATTGCCACTTTAATACCTGGCTGCATTGGCAAAAAATTTTAGCGTATTGCAAACTGATTGTTGTGAATCGCCAACACACTGTCCAAAGCAGCGTTTCGGATCATAGTATTGTTGCAGAACAAATATGCAAACTCGACATAAGACCCTGCCCTATTTCAGCCACGCAGATACGCAACGCTCTGGTACACGGTAAATCGATTGACGGGCTGGTTCCTGATGCGGTTAAGCACTACATTCTAAAACATAAACTTTATATACCGCTTGCTACTCAAGATTTTTGATTGAGCTTTTTTATTTTTCAACTGTAAAACCTTTGAGTAACTCAGCTAAAAATAATATAAATACAATACAGTTGTTCTATATTAACCCCAGTCGTTGATGCACAGTAACCTCATTCAATGAATCGTACGTAATACTATGATGAACTGCGCCGGTACCGAATAATAATCCTGTGGATTTTAAAAAATAATCTTGCTGAGCAGACTGCGCTAAAGTGTGTCTCTGCCTGTTTAGCATTAAACAAGTTGCACAAGTCAATCTTTTGATACTTTGGTGTAATATCGCATTCTGCACGTCACTCACTAATAAGACCATCTCCCTATCATCATGACGAATTGCCGATGAACTCCATACTAACAATAAAAAACTAATGATAGGTTTCATCATGATCATAGAATGAGACATATTCAAGTTATCTTCTGGATCATAGGCACTGATTAATTTTTCCTCTTGCTCTGATGTAAGAGAAGCTTTTCTAGAAAATAATGCTAAATCATAACTTCTATGATTCATACCTGCATACTCCCAATCAACTAGGGTAATACCATGAGGCTCACAATAAATACTAGATGGTAACAAATCATTATGCGAAGAAACAAAATGTTCTCGTCCACTATTCACACTAATCAGCATACTTAAAATAAGCATGTAATAATCATAAAGCTTATTTTGATCGTTTATTTTAATGCGTTTAAATGAGCTTTTTAGCGTTAATGAAATATCATAAACATTATTAAAATTGAGAGATTGATGAACTTTTCTAATAGCCCTACCCACATCATTCAATACGTTATGTTTTTTAGAATTAAAAATTGTGTTAAATTTTTTATCCTCACCAATAAATCTGCAGATTTGAAAATTATTTCTTAGATCATTAAAAATAACATTTGAATTAATTTGATGAGCAACTAATTGCGTTAAATTATTTTCCTCATCAGTTCTCGTGAATGGCGACCAGAGTTTCCCATTAAGTCGAATCAAATAAAAATTACCTGTAATATCTTCCACTTTTAAAAACTGATTTGTCACACTTTCTGGTAAAAAAATACAATCCAGATCCATTAAAGAATTTTTTAGCGCAATCTTAAGATTTTTGAAAGCAGCCTCTATTTTTTTATAAATTTTTTGATTACGCATAGAAAATACCTTTCCCTAAATTATCTGTATTGGTCGCCAGGATAAGGAAAATCTAATAATTAATAAAATTTAATATTTTAATAATATCGATAGTTATTAACTATGATATTAATATCAGTAATGGATGTATTTTCTTTAAATTAACCGAAGACTAAATATTGATATGGCACTAGCTTGAAAGCGAAACATTCCTGCCATATAGAGATATCAGGCTGTAAGGTTGTGTCCGTATAATGCTGTAAATTCTGTAGTGGCTAATTGATGAGCGATTATTATTTTATGAACGCAAAAGCCGGGTGGAAAGCGTAGCGAACCTTGTTTTTGCGTGAATAAAATAAACGATAAGCAAATAAATAGTCATGAAAGAAGGGGTTGAAAGGCCCACCGGTATTCTCCAAAATAAGTTTTTTCGAGAAATTTATTTAACACGGAGTAAGACCGATGAGCGAGTATGATATTAAATTGAAGCGCGATAATTTGCTAGGACTTTTATCAAGTAATAATGGGATGGCTGATATTCTGACAGATGTAATCAACCAAGTACTTGAAGCACAATGCGCAGAGTAGCTCAAAGCAGCGCCTTATGAACGCACTGAGGAGCGTCAAGCGTATCGTAATGGTTATCGAACACGTACATTATATACACGCGTAGGGCCGCTTACATTGCGTGTTCCGCAGACACGTAACGGTGAGTTCAGTACAGAGATTTTTAATAAATATCAACGTAGCGAACAAGCATTTGTGTTGGGTCTCATGGAGATGTATATACAAGGTGTTTCAACACGTAAAGTAAAAAAAGTCACAGAAACTTTATGCGGGGTAAGCTTTTCAAAATCAACGGTGAGTCAACTTTGTGTTGGTCTAGATGCTGTTGTGAATGCTTGGCGTAATCGCGATTTAACGCATAAACACTATCCGTTTTTAATTGTAGATGCCTTAGTAATTGATATTCGTCGTGATGAGGCTATCCGTAGCTCAGACATGCTCATTGTTTATGGTATTAATGAGCAGGGTTATCGAGAGCCACTTGATTTTATAGTGGCGGACAGTGAAACGGAATCCAGTTGGGTCGAGATCTTTAAGCGTTTAAAGTCCCGAGGATTAAGGCAAGTAGATCTGGTCGTTTCTGATGCTCACACAGGCCTTGTAATGGCTTTAAAGCAGCAATTTCAGGGAGCACAATGGCAACGCTGTCAGACACATTTTATGCGTAATGTGTTAGGCGTCTGTCCGCGCCACTTAAGAAAAGAGTTAGCAGATCAATTGAAGCTTATTTTTACGGCCGCTGATATCGCTATGGCGCGCAAATTGGCTCGTGACATTATTGCTTCATTTGAATCAAAAGCTGGAAAATCAATGGATGTTTTAGAAAATGGATTGGATCATGCCTTAACCATATTGAGCTTTCCTCAGCGCTATCGTACACGATTACGTACGACGAATTTAGCAGAGCGTATGAATGAAGAAATACGCAGACGTCAACGTGTGATGCGACCAGTAATGTGATTGCTATTCATTCATAAAAATAGGAGTTTTGGAGGATG
>CAZFAA010000036.1:0-16477 GCA_964516605.1 uncultured Coxiella sp.
TGCAGGCATTTAAAGCAGGAACTATTGATGTGTTGGTGGCAACCACTGTTATTGAAGTCGGTGTGGATGTGCCCAACGCCAGTTTGATGATTATTGAAAATCCAGAGCGTTTGGGTCTTGCGCAATTACATCAATTGCGTGGTCGGGTGGGGCGTGGTAGTACAGCAAGTTATTGCGTGTTGCTGTATGGTAATCCCTTATCACTGCAGGCAGAGCAACGCTTGAGAATCATGCGTGATAGTCATGATGGCTTTCATATTGCAGAGGAAGATTTAAAATTGCGTGGTCCAGGTGAGCTATTGGGTGCGCGTCAATCGGGAATAATGAGCTTTAAACTGGCTAATTTGATTAGGGATCAGGCATTAATTGAAACGGCCAGTACTGCTGCTCGCGAGCTCATCGATCATTCGCCTGCATGTGTTGAGTTGATTATTCAGCGTTGGTTGGCGCATCAATTGAAGTACGGTCGTAGTTAATTTAATTTTCTGCAGGAATTCCCGCTCAGGAATTCCTATCTCAAAACAGCGAATGCTATACGGCAACATATTATCTTTTTTTAACATCTAGAATCAGAAGCGCCTAGCACATGTTGCGTGTGGTGATAATCGCGTGGTAAAGTTCGCCGAGTACTTACTCAACGTTACTAAAATTTACTGCTGTATGGAGCCATTATGTTTAAGGAAAATTCTGTATTTCCTGTTGCATTAACTGCCTTTGCATTTTTGTTCACTGGAAATTGTTTTGCAACAAAATCGATGTCATCACCATTATTACCAGCAGATAATCAAGCCGCACAAGCTGTGAATACCATTCCACATTTAGGTGTGAATTGGGATGTTTTTTTGGGGTATGGTTTTTCAAATTGGTCTGAATTCACGAAGGATGGGCATGGTGCATGGTCCAATATTGGCGGCATTCAACCACAGAGTAATACCCACGGTGGTTTTAATGTGGGCGGTGATTTGGGTTATCAAATTATTCGCTATTTTGGCATGGAATTGGGCTACTATCATTTTGCACAAGTTACTGGTGATAACCTTGGTATTTATACACCATATTTTTATGCAGCAGGTAAAGTCAGCTACCCATTTTTAGCCAACGATGATTTGAGTGTGTTTGCAAAAGTAGGGGCGGCCTTGCGTATGGTTGAATACAGCGGCGGATCGACCGTGGGTGTTTACAATAATGAACGCTACAGCATGAACGTTATCTATGGATTAGGCGCGCAATATTATTTTACGCACCGTTGGAAGGTATCGTTACAATGGTTGGAAATTCCTTCGTATACGAGAGGGTCTTTGAATACTAAAAATTCTTCAAAGCAAGTTCCTAGAACCGATCAAGTATTACTAGGATTAGGATATATATTTTCAATGTAATTTATAAATGGAATGAGGAGTTTTACTATGTCTATTAAAAAATGGTTACTGTTATCTGCTGCGGGATTTATTGCCGCTACCAGTTCTGCTGTTTTAGCAGGCGGTCCGGATCAGGTCCCACAATCACTTTTTACCCCTGCGATTTATGTTGATGCTCATGGCGGATACTCGTTTTACAATTGGGATGCGCTAGCTGGTGCCTCTGATATCACGATTTGGTTTAATCGGGCTATGATCACTACAAACAAGCAGGGTGGTGGTATGGGCGGCCTTGATATTGGCATGCAAATTTTTAAAAATGTAGCTTTTGAGGTAGGTAGTTTTTATCTACCGCGAGTTGAAGGTGTGGGCAATATAGATCCCTGTCCTGATGAAGAGATATGCCCTACTAATGCAGCTGAGCAATGGAATTGGATGGTGTATTCAGCGCTGCGTTTTGATGTGCCGATGCCGTATGTAAATGGGCTCAATGTATTTGCTAAGGTTGGTCCAGGGTGGCGTGGCATGTCGAATGTAGGTCAAACGATACCTGGGTATGGTGGCATGCGTGATTATTGGACTGTGGTATTTGGTGCTGGCGCAGATTATGCCATTCGTCAAAGTGGTTTTAGAGTCGGCGTACAATGGCTGCATGTTCCAGGATATATTTCTGTATCGACTTTAGCAAAAGCGGCATCGATGCAACCTGCTCAGAACTTGCTGACCGCCAGCGTGGGCTACAAATACGATTTCTAACAAACGCCTTCCCCCCCCCATCACGTGGGGGGGCGCAATGGAGGAGGGGTGAGTTGGCACCCTGCTTTCATGGATTCCCGCCCAACTATCAACGTGTTACTCCCTCGCGTCATGGCGTAATCCCTATAAGAATTACTGTTTTTCTTCCACTTCTCTTGAATTTTCTAAAATAAGCCTTATATGTGTTGCAGGCATTATTTTTTCAATTATTTAAGAGATGAACCATGGTCAATTCACAACAAGAAACCCTAACCTTTGAAGCCGAAACCAAGCAATTGTTGCATTTGGTTGCGCACTCCCTATATAGCAATAAAGAAGTCTTCATGCGTGAGCTGATTTCCAATGCATCGGATGCAGCGGATAAGTTACGTTATGAAGCGTTGTCCGATAATGCGCTCTATGAAAATAATTCTGATCTTAAAATTTGGGTCAAATTTGATGAGAAAGCCGGCACCATTACGATTACTGATAACGGCATTGGTATGACGCGTGATGATGTGATTTCAAATTTAGGTACCATTGCACGTTCGGGTACGCGCGCTTTTAAAGAATTATTAAGTGGCGAACACGCTAAAGATTCACAGCTGATTGGTCAGTTTGGTGTGGGATTTTATTCAGCATTTATTGTTGCAGATAAAGTGATTGTTAAAACCCGTCGTGCAGGTATGCAGGCCGATCAAGGTGTGCATTGGGAGTCAGATGGTTTGGGTGAGTACACGATTAAGAATATTGATAAAGCATCACGTGGTACTGAAATTACCTTGTATATGAAAAAAGATGAAAGTGAATTTGTAAACGGTATGCGTTTGCGCACCATTATTCGTAAATATTCAGATCATATTTTACTACCGATTATGATGGATAAAATTGAGTATAAGGCGGATAAAGCAGACGATGAAAAAGATGATAAAGAAATTGTGGTTCCAGAAGAAGAAGTGGTGAACCAGGCTAATGCACTGTGGACATTGCCTAAGGGTGAGATTACGGATCAGCAGTACCAAGATTTATATAAACACATTTCACATGATTTTGAGCCACCATTGGAGTGGGCACACAATCGTGTAGAAGGTAAAAGCGAATACATCAGTTTGCTGTATATTCCAAAGCGTGCACCGTTTGATTTATGGAATCGCGATCAGCAACGTGGCCTGAAATTGTATGTGAAGCGCGTTTTTATTATGGATGATGCGGAACAATTGATGCCAATGTACTTGCGCTTTGTAAAAGGTATTGTGGATTCGAGTGATTTACCGCTGAACGTATCACGTGAAATTTTACAATCCAATCGTACGATTGATACGATTAAATCCGGTTGTGTTAAGCGTGTTTTGAGCATGTTGGAAAGCATGGCCACCAATGATACAAAAAAATACGCTGAATTTTGGAAAGAGTTTGGTGAGGTCTTAAAAGAAGGTCCTGCTGAAGATTTTGCGAATAAAGATCGCATTGCCAAATTACTGCGTTTTAATTCGACGCACACCGATTCTGAGAGTGAAACGGTATCGCTTGAGGACTATGTGAGCCGCATGAAAGCCGATCAGAAGTCGATCTATTATGTGATTGCGGATAATTACAATGCTGCAAAATACAGTCCATTGCTTGAAGTGTTTAAAAAGAAGGGGCTGGAAGTGTTGCTGATGCACCATCGTGTTGATGAATGGCTGGTATCGCATTTATTTGAATTTGATGGTAAGCCGCTGCAGTCTGTTTCCAAAGGCGCTTTGGATTTAGGTGATCTGGAAGATGAGGCCACCAAAGAAAAGCAGGCAGAAGAGGCGAAAGAGTTTGCAGACACAATTAAGCGTATTAAAGACAGTTTGGGTGATGCCGTCAAAGAAGTACGTATCACAAATCGCTTAACTGATTCGCCTTCGTGTGTGGTATTTGATGATCACGATATTACGGGGCATATGGCGCGTTTGCTGCAAGCAGCTGGTCAAGCAGCACCGGAAACGAAGCCTATTTTAGAGCTCAATCCTGAACATGCTATTTTGCGTAACATCAAAGATGAGCAGGATATGGTGTTGGTAGGACGTTGGGCGCGTTTGCTGCTGGGGCAGGCATTGCTGGCAGAGGGCGAGGCGCTGAAAAATCCGGCTGAATTCGTAAAAGATATGAATGATCTGCTGGGATAAAGAAACGTTATGATACTCCACGATGCCACTTGGTGTTGTGGAGTATTTTGAATGGATGCATGAGGTTGATCATGGAACGAATTCTATTTTTTTTGACGCTTGTGCTGTTGAGTTTTTATAGCACCTGTTCTATTGCCAGTCATGATAGCTGCACAATCAATGGTTATTCCCGTGCTCAGATCACGGCACGTGAAACTCAGCTACTTGCTGCGTTTAAAGATCGTGATACCGCAGCGCTCGTAAACTGGATTGATTACCCTTTATTGATAAATTTAAAGTCGGGTACGCGCACGATTGCAACGCCACAGGCTTTTTTGAAGCTTAAGGATGCTGTTTTTGCGGCACGTGATGTCACATCGATTGCAGCACAATTGACGCACTATAAAGGGGATGTGATTTGTCGCGCGGATGGTGTCGGATTGATTCAGGGTGGTATGTGGCTCTCGCCGTTTAATCTCAAGATTAAAACGCTTAATCGTAATGCGATTCCTCATACCATACTAACAGTAGATCAGCCTATGGGGCATCCGATTCACTCACTTACGGATCGTGCTGCGCTCGCGCAATTTGCACAACAGTATAATGCATTACAACATGAATCATTAAGGGTTATTGCAACGCAAGGTGGCGGCTCTGTGCAACACAAAGTATATCAGCTGCACTCTCAATCCCATGGTTATCTGAATTTATATAAGGCCGATATTAATAATACGGGCACGCCAAAATACATTTTAGTATATATGGATCAGGGTTCGATCCACGCTGATGGCATTGTGTTTATAGGCTTGATGCACAATCAAAAGCTGATTCCTATACATTTTGAAAACGTGATTCAACGTAATTTTCATATCGACCTGAGTAAATGGTATATTCGTTACGCGACGCCTTTTTTAACTTACAGAAAATGGGTGTACCTGAACTACCTCAATAATAATGTGACGTGTACTTATTTGTGGAAAGATCAGCGTATGACATTGATCACACAGGATAGGGTGAATTGTATTGCAACCAGTGAGTCCTCTGCATCGATGTAGGCGGCGCCAGATACCAATTGCCACATGGTCTATAGCCTGCATTTTTCAAAGGATGCCTTTCAAATACGCAGGTTAAATTCACAGAACCAATATATTACCGATCCTGCAGCTCTGCCGCCATCAGCGTATTTTCCAATAAAGTCGCAATCGTCATCGGACCAACACCACCGGGCACAGGTGTGATCCATCCGGCGCGTTCGCATGCAGTGGCGTAATCGATATCACCTGTGATGTGTCCAGTGCTCAAGCGGCTAAAGCCCACATCAATCACCATAGCACCTGGTTTGATCCAGTCACTATTGATGATGCCAGGCACGCCGGTTGCCGAAATCAGGATGTCTGCATTCTCAATGTGTTGCTGTAAATTTTTAGTGAAGCGGTGACAGATTGTTGTTGTACACTTGGCGAGCAATAACTCCAAACACATAGGCCTGCCGACAATATTGGAGGCGCCTACCACCACAGCATTGAGCCCCGCTATTTCCACGCCTGTTGATTTGAGTAATGTGATGATGCCTTTAGGTGTGCAAGGGCGTAAACCTGGACGGCGTTGCACTAAGCGTCCTAAATTATATGGATGAAAGCCATCCACATCTTTATGTGGCAGGATGAGCTCGAGTAAATCATCTGCCTGCACCTGTTTAGGTAAAGGCAATTGCAATAAAATGCCGTGCACATTGTGATTCGCATTACAGTCTTGAATGACTTTCGCAATCTGCTGTTGTGAAGTATCACTGGGTAGTCTGTGGCAATTTGAAATAATGCCCACCGCTTTACAGGCATTTTGTTTGTGCTTCACATAGCTTGCTGATGCAGGATTATCACCAACCAGAATCACATCCAATCCTGGGATAGGTAAACCTTTTTGAATGCGTTGGGCTATTTGGTGTGATAAATCTGATTTGATGCGTGCAGCAATGGCGGTACCATCTATGATGTTAGCCTGCATGTTTTGTTTCCTTGTGATGGTGATGAGCGTAAACGTGAGTAGGGGTATGATGTGTGTGTTTATGCTGTGCATGAGTCGCGGTGTGGTGATGAACAACATGATGCGCATGCACTGAATGGTGTGTGTGGTGCAAAGCCGCATGATGTGCGTGAACAGTTTGGTGTTGCGCAGGGGTATGTGCACTATGCGTGTGATGCGATGTTTTAGCGGCAACATGCTTTGCATGTGGATGGTTTTGGTGGTGGGTACGGCTATGAGTGGATGATACATGGTGTTCAGCAGCGGATTTTTTCTGTGAATTCACACGATACAGATCGGCATGATCACTCGGTAACAAGAGCGCATACTGTTGGTTTGGTATAGTGGTTGCGGTATGGCGCACACCTGGATTCAATAAACGCACTGTTTTAAGTGGTGTGTGTGAGAGTGTTGCAACGTGTTTTAAATCCGTTTTGCCATGCATTGGCACTGTTTCAAAATAAGGATGGTTGGCGATCACAGGTAAGGTGACATGGTATTTTTGAGGATTCGCAAAAATGTTTGCCAGCGCTAATAATTTTGGCACATAAATTTTAGTTTCATAAGGCAGCGGCAGTGACCAAAAATCTGTGGGTTTACCGAGGCGTTTATTGTGTCTAATCGCCGCCTCCACAGCACCTTCTCCGGTATTATACGCTGCAATGGCGAGCAGCCAATCGCCAAAATCATGATGCAAGTAAGCCAGATAATGCAGGGCGGCATTGGTTGAAGTTTTGATGTCACGCCGACCATCATACCACCAGTTGGTTTTGACACCGAATCCTGAAGCTGTATCGGGCATCATTTGCCACAGTCCCGAAGCGCCACTGGTTGATACACCGAATGGATGGTAATTACTTTCGATCATAGGCAATAGAGCGATTTCGGCAGGCATGCCACGTTGCTGCGTTTCTTTGTATACATAATAGAGGTAAGGCGTGGCATTGCGTGTGAGCTCATGCAGATAATCACGGTTTTTTAAAAAGTAATGAATTTGTTCTTCTGTCATGGCGTGATCAGTGCTGTCATCGAGTGCAAAGTCATTTGACATAGCGGCCCACACATCTGTTTGTGCTGACTCAGTGCTATGATGAATTTTGTGACTATTCAGCGCGCGCGCGACATTACAGGTTTGAGGACCGCAGAGAAATAAGATTGATATGAGTACAATTAATGCATTTTGTGCTCTTTTCATAGTAGGGCGATGTTACGGTTATTTGGCGGAGTAATCAAGTTATACAGTTTAAATATTGATCAAAATTATAATATCTATCGAAAATTGTATAATTAATAAACTTTTTTACGCCCGAAATGTATCCTTCATTTTGCGGATGATGGTAAATACAGAGAGTGGATCAGGCAGTGTTTGTCCGCATTGTTGTTCAGCCCAGAGTCTTATTGTGCGCTCATCACAACGTAAAAACGGATTGGTACTCAGTTCTTCAGCCAGTGTAGAAGGCAGTGTAGGTTGGCATGCGTTGCGCGTGTGTTGTACGTGGTCGATACGTTTTTGCAGAGCCAGATTGTCTGCTTCGAGAGAATGTGCAAATTTTAAATTCGCCAATGTGTACTCGTGAGCACAGAAAATGAGTGTACGCGGGTCCAATTGTTTCAGTTTTTGCAAAGAATGATACAGCTGCTCGGCTGTGCCTTCAAAAATACGCCCACAACCGCCAGCAAATAACGTATCCCCACAAAATAGCCATCCATGCCCCAGGTAAGCAATATGGCCACGCGTATGTCCTGGAATATCGAGCACCTTAAGTGTTAGGTTATCGAGTTGTTCCAGTACGACCTCATCGCCTTCTTGGAGTGGGTATTGGCAGAGGGGGATCGATTCTGCAGTGGGTCCAAATACAGGTATGTTATACTGCTCGACTAATTTGGCGATGCCGCCTGTGTGATCATGATGATGGTGCGTGATGAGAATATTGCAAAGTGTGATATTATTTTGTGCGCAATAGGCGATAACAGGTTGGGCATCACCCGGATCAATCACAGCGGCAGAGCGGTTCTCGCTGTTAACGATAAGCCAGATGTAATTATCATCAAAGGCTGTGATGGGAAGAACATGTAACATGGAAAGTGCCACGGTATAAAAGTATAAGCATCGTAACATAGCGCGGGAGGTTGCGCATTGGAGTATCAGCTCAAAGCAATGGATATGTGGTTTCGCACGCTGCCTGGTGCCTTGCTGGTTGATTTGGAATTAAAAGAATTGGATCGGTTGTTGCCGACGATTCCAGGTCAGGTTGCAGTACAAATAGGGGGACCTGGCAATTTGCGTTTACTGCAAAAAAGCACGATGCCTTCGGTTTATTATTGCAGTGACCAACCGTCGTGGCGTGGCGATGGTCGGCGTCTGCAATGTTGTTATAAGTTACTGCCATTCGAATCAGATAGTATTAATTTAATTGTGCTCGCTCATGTATTGGAGTTTGCAGACAACCCTAAACAGCTGCTCGAAGAGATTTACCGTATTTTAGCGCCTGGTGGTCAGTTAATTGTATTTGGGTTTAATCGTTGGAGTGGCTGGTCTTTAAAGCGTCGACGCAAAAAATACATAGGCTATCCATGGTCCGGTAAATTTTACTCTATTTGGCAAATGAAACGTTGGTTGAAACAATTGGATTATGGCTTAATTTCCAATAAATCATTTTGTTTTATTCCTCCTTTAGAAAAACGTCCACAATCGAAGTGGTTAAATTTGTGTGAAGTACTGGGTCAGGTGTTGATTCCCAAGATGGGTGCGGTTCATCTTGTTTATGCACAAAAAAAAGTTGCAGGTACGACACCAATCGCTACACTATGGGCCGGTCAACGCAAAGCCCTACATAAAGTTGCAGTTCCCTATGGGAATTGCAGTATTGAAAATAGCCGTATTGAGAGATGATGAAAAAAATTCAAGTGTATACAGATGGTGCATGTCGCGGTAATCCGGGCATTGGTGGTTGGGGGGCGCTCTTGCGATATGGGGCACATGAAAAAGAGTTATATGGTGCTGAGCCGGATACTACGAATAATCGCATGGAATTGTTAGCAGCGATTAATGCGATTAATGCTATCAAGGAAGCGGCTGACATTGAAGTATGGACGGATTCTCAGTATGTGCAAAAAGGGATTAGTGAGTGGCTACCGAATTGGAAAGCGCGTAATTGGCGCACAGCCAATCGCCAACCAGTTAAAAATGCAGATTTGTGGCAGCAGCTTGAGCAAGCGATTGCAACACATACGGTAACATGGAACTGGGTGCGTGGTCATTCAGGACATGTTGAAAATGAACGTGCTGATGCATTGGCTAATTTGGCAATTGATGAATATTTAAAAGCACGGTGATGAAGCGATGTTACGACAAATTATTTTAGATACGGAAACAACAGGCCTTGAGCCTGAAAAAGGTCATCGTGTGATTGAAATTGGTTGCTTGGAGATGGTTAATCGCCAATTGACGGGCAGCACATTCCACCGCTTCATTAACCCGCAGCGTGATATTGAGTATGAAGCCAGTGAGGTACACGGTATTACCGCGGATTTCTTAAAAGACAAGCCGCTTTTTCGCGAAGTCATTGATGCGTTTATTGAATACGTCGATGGTGCTGAATTGATTATTCATAATGCACCGTTTGATGTGAATTTTTTAAATCACGAATTTCATTTAAGTGGAAGACGCTACAAAAGACTCGACGAATATTGCACGGTGTTTGATACCTTAGCCTTTGCACGGCGTAAGCATCCTGGGCAGCGTAATAGTTTGGATGCGTTGTGTGCGCGCTATCATGTCGACAATTCCAATCGCGATTTGCACGGCGCATTGCTGGATGCGGAATTATTAGCACAAGTGTATCTGTTGCTTACTGGTGGTCAAGTGCAATTATTTCAAAACAGTTCGCAAAGTGAATCCACCACGGTTGATCTCACTTCCATACAACGTGTGTCCACAGAGCGTAAACGGCTTAAAGTCATTCAAGCGTCTAGCGAAGAACTCGCGGAGCACGCTGCGTTTATGCAAGCGATGCAAGAGCAGTGAGTACTTTACCCTAGGAGCAGGTATGTATTTTATCCTCGGAGCGAGCGGCAGTGGTAAAACAACGGTTTTAACGCAATTGGATTTGCCAACATATCAGTTATTTGATTTTGATGACATCGGTGTACCTGCACAGGCTGATACACAATGGCGTCAAGAGGCTACTGAACGTTGGATTGCTCAAGTGAGTGCTCAAGGTGATGATGCGGTGGTGTGTCTGTTTGGGCAGATGGTTTTAGGCGAAATTTTGGCTTGTAGATCAGCAAAGCAACTGAAACAGATACAGGTGTGTTTCTTGGATTGTGATGATCAGACGCGTGTTCAGCGCTTGAAAAATTCTGCACATAAACCTGTGAATCAGAGTACCTTGAATTGGGCTGCGTGGTTGCGTATGCATCATCATGATCCACGTTGGCAGCAGCATGTTATCAAAGAGCGGGCCTCAGCGTTATTGGATTTTAGCAGTTGGGATCAAGAGGCTTCGTGGGATGGTTTAGCAGATGTTTCTTTTCTAGATACGAGCTTGCTATCCAGTCAAGAAGTATCCGCTCACATTACAGAGTGGATCACGCGTAATCAGCAACACAGCGATATAATCTTCACACACGCACAATCACACGATTTGCAAGCGATCATTGATCTCTTGCTCGCTGACACACTCATAGCACCGCAAGAACCTGCTGCAAGCGATCCTCTGGCGTATCAGCGCGCATTTGAGCGTATTACACAAGACCCCAATGCGTATTTGTTAGTGGCCAAGCAACACAATCAAGTAATTGGCGTGACACAAATTAATTTTATTCCCAACTTAACATATCAAGGTGGATCGCGTGCCTTAATAGAAGGTGTGCGTATTGATGCGCGTTTTAGAAATAAGGGTCTGGGAACACAACTCATTCATAAGGCCATCGCACTAGCTCGAGTTCGTGGTTGTGTTCTTGTGCAACTGACTACGGATAAACGCCGAGATGATGCATTACGCTTTTATGAGCGTTTGGGTTTTATCAATTCGCATCATGGTTTGAAATTGAAAATTTAGAGACGACTTATTATTGAATTTCGTGCAAGTAAGGGGTCAGTCAATGGCGTTAACCACATTTTTGCAGCACTGAAATCAGCGCAGGAAAATCCGCGGCTTTTCCATCCCTTGTGATTCGATATGTCGCGTCTTGCTGTGCTTTGATGATGAAATGCTGTTGGTTCAGCTGTTGTAGCTCGAGGCGTGATAGAGCGGGTGGTGGCTGTACACCGGTAGCTTCTGTGACGTGGAGCACATCGGGGCTCAAACAGGATAGATTGATCCATAAGGCTTGTGGTTTTAGTAATGATGCAACTGCTTTTGCAAATTTATGACGCGTCTGCTCATTCTGGATGGTGTGCAACACGGCAATATCCAGTATCAGATCAAACGGGGTAAACTGATTTTGCTCATGCAATACGTCATAGGTTTCAAAATGAATGGCTACATTTTCTGTTTGTGCATTGAGTTGCGCTTGTGTAATCGCCGCACTGGATAAATCAACAGCGCTCACAATATACCCCTGTTTTGCTAGGGCAATCGCTTCTTGTCCATACCCGCAGCCAATTTCAAGAATGGATTTTCCTTGAGGCAGCAATGCTTGAATACTCTCTAAGACAGGAGTGAGTAATCCATGTTCAGACCAAGGCGTATTACCTGTTATATAGCGTTCGTTCCAATTATGAGTAGATTGATTCATTACAATAGATCCGGGCAGCTCAATTGATTTAACACAGACGGTATGAATGGGTTAACACGGTGGTTAGTAATGATATGATAAGTGGCACTGTCATCACCGAATTTAAATTGTAAGACAAAGCGTTGTGGCTGGTTTTGTGGAATTAACGTGGCTGATTGTATAAATTGAAACAGCGCCCATGGCCCTGTAAACGTTTGAGTCAAAGGCGGTGTACCGTTATTAAATGTTACATGCAGCACGACGCGTTCGGGTTGAGGTCCAGGCCAGCTGATCAAAGAGCCACTGTGCATAGCGGATGTGGACTGTTGTATTTGACCTTCTATGTTCAGCGTAATATTTTTAATATGATCTGATTGCGCAACCGGAATAAGACTGAATTTAAATGACATCTTTTGATGGTTATCTGTAAAAAACATTTGTTGAATGATGGAGGCGCGCATAAACATATCCAACACACTTTGTGGCATCGGCATGGCTTGTCCGTATATGCTTTGCCATACCCAATACGTATTGCTCATGTTTACAAAAGGTTTTAAGTAGTAATTAAAAAACACATCAATGGTGCCATCGGGTCCCAAGAAATTAGTAAAATCCGTCAGCGAAATCATAGCATGGCTATCTGAATTTAACGGGTAGCGGTTGTCTAAGCCACTGAGGTACGTTGGTAAAACGATGCGGCTCCAGGCCTTATTCAAATAGTTTCGTGAATTGGTTAACAGTAAGGCCGTGCTGCCTTGAGCAATGGTATTCAGCCAATTTTGTATGGGTGGATTTAAATTTAATTTCAATACAGCATTAATCGGATTATGTTGGTTCGGATTATTCAGGATCGATATCATGCTGTTGTAGCTGGCTTTGTCTACATCATCATTTTTCACAATCGCAGCTATATAGGTTGCGAGGTTTTGCAATGCAGTTTTAGATTGTATATAAGGCCCTTTTTGCTGTAAGAATTGCGTGATGTTTTGTAAGATAGCATTGGGTTTTTGCTTATCCGAATCCGCGTTCACACACACAAATTCTAATAATTCCATAAGGGAGGAGTGTGGGTCAGTGACTTCATTAATTAAATTTTGAATATCTGATAAATTTGTCGGATTTTTAAGCTTAATTTTAGAAATTACCTTCTGCCAATTTTGCGATAAATTTTGCAAATACAACGCCCGCACACTCGCAATCAAGTTTTCTTGCTGTGATATTGTGTCGACTGCAGCATCCGTTTCACCCATAACCCAGTTGCCTTGTTTGAATGTGCTGACAAGGCTTGGGATTTTTATATTGTAAATGTTCCTAAAGTTATTGGGACTGTAAAGGCTTTGAATAATCGCTTGCGACAAATCCAAATGATCTGAACTTTCTAGCAGTTCTGCCACCGATTGAGTTTGATTTTTATAATTACCTTGTAGTTCTAGAAAAATAATATTAGCCGCGGGTAATTTTTGTAAAATAGCCCTTGTTTGATCAATCAACGGCTGATTGCGCGGCCAATTTTTATTTTGCAAAAGAAGTAAATTTTCCAACTGTTGTAGCATGAATTGTGCTTGTTCCGGATGAGTTGCATACCGCGATTGAAAGTAGGATGAAAACCAATTCAGGATCGTATTTTTATCATAGTGAGATTGCTCTGTAAGCATCAGGTATATTTTCAGTGCATTATATACTTGCAGGGGATCCGTTTGGCTGTTTTGCAGCATCGTACTGCTCAATATTCCTTCTATGAATGGTAAAAATTGTGTGTGTAATTGAGCATGGTAGAGCAGTAATAATTTTTTCTGCAGCGTATGCGTTTGGCTAAAGCCAATCATGTGCGAGTATTTTAAGTCAGGATTATCTAAATCTTGAAGAGCAGTGCTGAGTAACTGCAGGTGATTCAGCCAGGTGGCGGTGAAAGTGGTGGTTGGATGCTGTAATTGCAATTCAATTTTTTTAAGGGCTGCTGAGGTGTTTTTGTAGCTTAAGTGCCAGGTCGTAATTAAGGTGGCAACCAAAATGAGGCAAATAGGTAAAATAATCCAACGCTTTTTATCAAGTTGTTTTGCAGTCAATTGATGGACGTGTGCTTCTTGGATAAGTTGCGCAAACGCCTCAGCAATAAAATACGGTTTATCTGAGATAACAGGCGGTAGGCTGATGTCATGATGGTTCAATAAATCGATGCTTTTATCTTTTTGTTTGCTTGATGTGAAATAGATTGTGCCAATTGCTGCGTGGCTTTCGAGTAGGAGCGTTTTGCTGAACGTTTCGATGCATTCTGTGGCTTTTTCCATTTCAGCGGGGAATAATTGTATGACGCGGCGCCTTTGGGCGAGTGTTTCCTGATGCAAACGTGAAATAATATGTGCATTCAATTTTTTGAGTAAGGGTGTGAAATCTTGAGTGCCTTGTGCACGCAACATTTTTTGACGTTCTTGCACATTAAGATTAGTAAAATATTCTTTAAATCCTAATAATCGATCGCATTTGGTGATGATAAGATTTATGTCTATTTTTTGTTGTTGCGCATGCACTAAATGCAATTGTTCAGAAAATATTTTAACCAATTGTAATGAGGCGGTGCGATCAATGAGTGTGGGAATGTCGACAACCAGTAAGATCGATTGCAAGGGTTGTAGCGAATTATTTTTCTTGGCAAATTGAAAGAGTGCTTGGCAGGTCTCTTGGTCCAGTGGTTTTTGAGGGACAATAAATTGTGTTTCTTTGTTTGACCACAGCATCAAGACGCCATTGGCTTCGCTGTTTAGGTGTTGTTGTGCCTGTTCGAGCAGTGTTTTCTTACCGACCCCATCCTGACCTAATACCAGGATCGTTGCTTTATGCTTCATTAGGAATTCCTAACTGATTAGTCATAGTGATTAATGTTGTAAATAAGAGGTGTCATCACTTTATTTAGTTTTAAAGTATAGGGTATAAAAATAGCACTGAGAATCATACCACAACTCACCAACATGACCCACCACGGTGGTAATCGCCATGCATGTTTCACGGTGGTATGGGCAACCTGTGTTAGGGTAGGTGCGTGCTCACCACGTTGCGTTTCAATGAATTGATAGAGCTGATCTGTGAAAATACCCAGAGCTTGCTGCTGTATTGGATCTTTATATTTACCTTTAAAGCCTAAGCTCAAGCAAATGTACCCCAGCTCCAGAAGATCAATATACAGTGCCGGATCTTCAAAGGAGCGTTCAAGAATAATAAAAAAACGCTCGCCACCATAGGTTTCAGATTGAAAATAATGTAATAGTGCTTGAGTATGCCAATTCAGCTTGGGGTGAGCACCTTCAATGAGCTCATCGAGCACGGTACATAGTACATAGCGTGCGGCCAAAATGAGTTGTGATTGGTAACCATTTTTATGGGCTGCATTCTCAAACGCTTTTATTTCATGTTGTAAATTTTGTGAAAGTTGGATGGGCTCGATGGAGGAGCTGATGTGTTCAATATTCGCAATACGCGATAACAGCGGCATGGCCGCAGCAACCAGTGGATTCACTGCAATTGAGGTTGAGAATGCTTGTGACTGTACATCACCAATCGGTCCTGTAAGTGGCGCTCGATTCAAATCAAGTAGTTTTATATTCAGGTCGATTGGGTAGTGATGCATGATGAGCCAATATCCGTCCGATAGTAACAGTTTTCCCACGTTATTTTTCTGACGGCATTATAAGCGGTATCGTAAGCAAGTTGAAGTGTTTCACCTAATGCGCTTACGCATAATACACGCCCGCCATCCGTTACGAGTCCTTGTGCTGTCATTTTTGTTCCTGCTTGAAATACAGTCACACTAGAACCATTCAGTAGATCCAGTCCTGTGATGAGCTCGCCTGTTGGGTAAGTTGTAGGATAACCGCGAGCCGTCATGACAACCGTGATGGCCGCTTGTGGTGACCAATGTACTGTTGTTGTATTTAATTTGCCTGTTGCACCAGCCAAACACAATTGCGCCAGATCCGATTCAAGACGCGGTAGGATTGCCTGCGTTTCGGGGTCTCCAAGACGGCAATTAAATTCTAATACGTAAGGTTGGTTGTGTTCAGTAATCATAAGACCTGCATACAGAAAACCAACATAGGGTTTTTTTGCAGCCTTCATGCCGGCAACGGTTGGGTAAATAACGCGATCTAAAACCTGTTGTTCTAATTCAGGAGTCAATAAGGGACTCGGTGACACAGCGCCCATGCCGCCCGTATTAGGTCCTTGATCTCCCTCATTGCGGTGTTTGTGATCTTTTGAACTGGCTAGTGGTAACACGTGTTCGCCATCGACCATCACGATGTAACTGAGCTCTGTACCTGTTAAAAATTCTTCAATGACAACACAACGGCCTGCACTACCAAAGGAGTGACCACTGAGCATGTTTATCACCGTGTCTTTGGCTTCGGCGAGATTATCCGTAATCACGACACCTTTACCAGCTGCAAGACCATCGGCTTTGATGACCAGTGGTAATGGGTGTTGTTCAAGATAATCAAGTGCTGCATGAAGCTC
>CAZFAA010000037.1:0-16154 GCA_964516605.1 uncultured Coxiella sp.
GGAAAAAATGAGCCATGAAAAACAAGTGGTGCTCGAGGCGCTCGGCGCGACAATGTACCGCACACCAACGGAAGCGGCGTGGGACGCTTACGACAGCCATATTTCTCTTGCCAAGCGTCTTGTTAACGAATTACCTAACGCACACATCTTAGACCAATACGCTAACCCGGCTAATCCCAATGCGCATTATCAATTTACCGCAAATGAAATTCTCGAAGACATGGGTGATACACTGGCCATGGTGGTGATGGGGGTAGGCACAGGTGGCACAATCAGTGGTGTGGCGAAACGCTTAAAAGAAGCCAATCCTAACATACAGGTCATTGGCGTTGATCCTGTAGGCTCTATTTTGGGTGGCGGCACAGAAGTAAGCTCTTATCTAGTAGAAGGCATCGGGTATGATTTTTTTCCAGATGTGCTGAACAATCACCTTATCGACGAGTATGTGAAAACACAAGATAAAGAATCCTTACAAATGGCACGACGCTTAATTCGTGAAGAAGGTTTACTGTGTGGCGGATCATCAGGTTCTGCTATGTGGGCTGCATTACAAGTAGCGCCGCGCCTTAAAAAAGGCCAACGCTGTTTAGTGCTGCTGCCGGATTCCATTCGTAATTACCTCACTAAATTTGCAGATAACAATTGGATGACTCAACATGACTTCTAAAGAACAACATATCGAAACACGCGTCATTCACGGTGGACAAGAACGTGATCCTTCAACAGGTGCTGTGATGCCGCCTATTTATGCAACCTCTACCTACGCGCAAAAAAGTCCAGGTCAGCATCAAGGATTTGAGTATTCACGCACCCAAAATCCAACACGTTTTGCTTACGAGCGCTGTGTGGCCAATTTAGAATCTGGCTCACATGGCTTTGCTTTTGCATCGGGTCTTGCGGCGATCAGCACCATGCTGGAACTGCTCAACCATGGCGATCATGTTGTTGTGCTCGATGATGTTTACGGTGGCACCTATCGTTTATTTGAAAAAGTGCGCAAGCGCTCAAGCGGACTTGATTTTACCTTTATTGATTTCTCAGATTTAACTCAAGTCGCAGCCGCCATTACTAAAAAAACACGCATGATTTTCGTCGAATCACCAAGTAATCCGCTATTAAAAATTGTTGATCTGCAAGGCGTTGCCAATTTAGCTAAACAACACGGCATTTTGTGTGTTGCAGATAATACGTTTGCAACGCCTATTTTACAACGTCCGCTTGAGCTTGGGTTTGATATCGTTATGCATTCGGCAACAAAATATTTAAGCGGTCATTCAGATATCGTATCGGGCATGTTGGTAACGAACAATACAGAACTCGCTGAACAACTTGGCTTTCTGCAAAATGCAGTGGGTGCTGTAGGCGATCCATTCAGTGCGTTTTTAGGATTGCGTGGCCTTAAAACATTAGCCATTCGCATGCAACGCCATTGTGAGAGTGCGATGACCATTGCACACCACTTAATGCAACACAAGCGCGTGCGCCATGTCTATTATCCTGGACTCGAGCACCATAACAATCATCACCTGGCCGCAAAGCAAATGAGTGCTTTTGGCGGTATCGTGAGCGTTGATTTTGATTTAACAGGCGAGCAAACCATTAAAATGCTCGAAAATTACAAAGTGTTTACACTGGCTGAAAGTTTAGGTGGCGTAGAAAGTTTAGTCGATCATCCTGCGATCATGACGCATGCATCGATTCCCGCGCAAACACGTCAGCAACTGGGCATCACCGATAGCTTCGTGCGTTTTTCTGTGGGTATTGAAAACTGCGATGATCTGATTGCTGATATCAACACTGCATTGGAAATAGCTGTGCATGGTTAAACTGACAAAAATCTACACCCGTACAGGCGATGCCGGCGAAACCCATTTAGCGGGCGGGCATCGCATTGCAAAAACGAGTGGACGTATTCATGCTATCGGCGACATTGATGAGCTCAACTCGTGGTTTGGGATGATTGTGGTTGAATTAAAATCGATAGAACATCTTAGTAATCTTCTAATGTGGTGCGAGCAAATTCAACAGCAATTATTTAACTTGGGCGCACAGCTTGCCATTCTAGCGCAGGATCGTCGTGCGAATTCACCGTGTATCACACAAGAAAACATTGATGCACTTGAACAACATATGGATACGATGAACGAACAATTACCGACATTAACATCGTTTATTCTACCGGGTGGAAATCGTTTATCTGCCAGCATGCACATCGCGCGTTCAGTATGCCGTCGCGCAGAGCGTGCGTTATGTGCATTGCATAATGAAACCGCTCTCAATGTGCTGCTCATTCAGTACGTCAATCGTTTGAGCGATTGGCTGTTTGTGGCAGCGCGTTATGTGTGTCAGCGCTGCCAGGTTAGTGAGACATTGTGGGTGTAAATTAGTTTGCACACACAGGCAACCATGAAGCACCCGCTTTATTTGCCAATTTTTTCCAAGATACATCAGGGCAACTCTTTGGTTGTTTGCGCGGCAAACACCACGCTTTATACGTGCCACGTGTTTCAGTCACAGCACACTGCTGCCAATGCGCTACCGACAAATAAGCCGGTGGCAATGCACCACGGCCATCAGCCATCATGTGGTGGCGGCTAGGTATCATGACAGGACCGGGCATCAAAATGATGGCAGGATTGCTGCTGACAAACGGATCGGCATTAAACATCTGATCCATTTGCTGTTCTTGTATACGCATCATGTTATTAAACTGGCTCCAATACGCAGCTTCTGCACGCTGTGCGGCTTGCTGCTGTTTTAACATCGTCTCATACACCACGCGAGCTTGCTGATCAGATAGTTTTTTACCATTGTGATACGCGACAATAGTTGTCGTCGGTTTACCGCTTTGTTTATCTTGTGTCGTACTCACATACCATGTCTGAATGTTTGGTTTAAAGTAAGCATCACGCGCTGTTTCATATTGCTTTATATTAACCCAGCCTACCTGTCCATCTGAACGCAAACCAACTTTTGCCCAGCCCTGCTTATATATGATGGGGACCATTGCTGTATTCAATGGCACGGTAGCAACCACTTTGGTGGCGTTCGGTGCATCATAGAGTGTGATCATTGGCATGCTTTGTTTGGTCATGGCACTACTTGTAATCGCACACAACATAAGGCTGATGAGTGCAACTCGAATGCGTTTAAACATGATTTTTCTCCCACTATTGCTTTAAAAATCGACTTTATCATAAAAAATTTAATTTTATTTGGCAATTGATCATATTACCCATCTTTTGCCTTTATCAGTAAATTATCTTATGATGCTGGCTTTCTAAATTAAACTGGAATGAACCCCTCATGGATAACAATCAATTCATATTCACCTCAGAGTCTGTCGCAGAAGGACACCCTGATAAAGTCGCCGATCAAATTTCAGACGCTATTTTAGATGCCATCATTGCTGAAGATAAGAACGCGCGTGTTGCTTGTGAAACCTTGGTTAAAAATGGGCTGGTGCTGGTGGCCGGTGAAATCACAACCAATGTATGGGTTGATGCTGAAGAAATCGCACGTCAAACTATCAAAGAAATTGGCTACGACAATCCAGCCTTAGGCTTTGACTATCAATCGTGTGTGATTCTCAATTCAATCGGCAAACAGTCGGCCGATATCGCTCAAGGCGTGGATCGCGAAATTGATGAAGAGCAAGGTGCTGGTGATCAAGGGCTCATGTTCGGTTATGCGACCAATGAAACCGAAACATTAATGCCCGCCCCCATTACCTACGCACACTTGCTGGTAAAACGTCAGGCACACGTGCGCAAAGAAGGCATACTGCCGTGGCTACGCCCTGATGCTAAATCTCAAATTACCTTCGTGTATGAAAACAACAAGCCCGTTGGCATTAATTGCATCGTGTTATCCACACAACACGATCCAGATATTTCACAAGCTGCGCTCAAAGAGGCTGTGTTAGAAGAAATTATTAAACCGGTTATTCCTGCACACTGGTTATCAAAAAACACTGTATATCACATCAATCCAACCGGACGTTTTGTTATCGGTGGACCCGTCGGGGATTGCGGCTTAACGGGACGTAAAATTATTGTGGATACGTATGGCGGTATGGCGCGTCACGGTGGCGGCTGTTTCTCCGGCAAAGATCCCTCAAAAGTAGATCGTTCTGCAGCTTATGCTGCGCGCTATGTCGCTAAAAATGTGGTGGCAGCCGGCCTTGCTGATCGTTGTGAAATCCAACTGTCTTATGCGATTGGTATTGCACAGCCCACTTCAATTAATGTGGATACATTCGGCACCGGAAAAATTCCTGATGCGCACATTGCCAAATTAATACAAGAACATTTTAATCTCACTCCAAATGGCATCATTAAAAGTTTAGACCTACTCAAGCCCATTTATCAGAAAACGGCTGCCTATGGCCACTTCGGCCGCACGGATGACGTATTCCCGTGGGAAAAAACAGATAAAGCCGCTTTATTAAAAGCACAGGCTCAAGGAGTTTTTGCATGACCACAGCCACTCAACACACAGAGGTAACACGCATGACTAATACAACTCAAGATTATAAAGTGGCTGATATCAGCTTAGCAGATTATGGACGTAAAGAAATTCGTATCGCTGAAACAGAAATGCCAGGACTCATGGCATTACGTGAAGAGTATGCGGGCAAAGCACCACTTAAAGGTGCACGCATTGTGGGTTGCTTACACATGACCATTCAAACAGCTGTGTTAATTGAGACACTGGTAGCGTTAGGTGCAGAAGTAAGATGGTCCTCTTGCAATATTTATTCAACACAAGATCATGCAGCAGCTGCCATCGCGGCCGCTGGTATCCCTGTATTTGCCTGGAAAGGTGAAACAGAAGAAGAATACGACTGGTGTATCAAACAAACCATTACTGGACCCAAGGGCTGGACGCCCAATTTACTGCTGGATGATGGCGGTGATTTAACACTAATCGTGCATAAAGAATACCCGCAACTACTAAAAGAAATTCGCGGTGTATCAGAAGAAACCACCACAGGCGTGCACCGTCTTTACGAAATGGCAAAAGCTGGCACACTTAAAATTCCCGCAATTAATGTGAACGATTCGGTGACTAAAGCTAAATTTGATAATTTATACGGTTGTCGCGAATCCCTCGTTGATGCACTCAAACGTGCAACGGATGTGATGATTGCAGGTAAAATCGCCGTGGTTGCAGGCTACGGTGATGTGGGCAAAGGTTGCGCGCAAGCATTACAACGCCAAGGCGCACGTGTGTGGATTACTGAAGTGGATCCTATTTGTGCACTGCAAGCGGCAATGGAAGGATTTGAAGTGGTGAATATGGATGATGCAGCAAGCAAAGCGAATATCTTCGTCACCGCAACAGGCAATAAACACGTCATTACACATGAACATATGCACGCTATGCGCGATCAAGCAATTGTTTGCAACATCGGTCATTTTGATTTAGAAATTGATGTGGCATCACTGCAACAATACACATGGGATAACATCAAACCTCAAGTTGACCATGTCATTTTTCCCGATGGTAAACGTATTATTTTATTAGCACGCGGCCGTTTGGTTAATTTAGGTTGTGCAACAGGTCATCCTAGTTTCGTGATGTCCAACTCATTCACCAACCAAGTCTTGGCACAGATCGAATTATGGAATCGACATACAGAATACAACATTAACGTGTATGTTCTACCTAAACACTTGGATGAGAAAGTGGCCAGCTTGCATCTTAAAAAATTAGGTGTGCATTTAACAAAACTAACTGATGAGCAAG
Source organism: uncultured Coxiella sp. (assembly GCA_964516605.1). GTDB lineage: Bacteria > Pseudomonadota > Gammaproteobacteria > Coxiellales > Coxiellaceae. The sequence goes on from CAZFAA010000037.1 coordinate 5,752, forward strand.
CAAACTATATTGGCGTGAAACGAGAGGGTCCATTTAAACCGGATTATTATCGCTATTAATTAAATTATAAATCAACAAGTCAGGGCACTCCTCTTGCACGCCCCGTTGTTCAGCTGTGAAGGCAGTTTGAAGAAAAATTTAAGCGCGTAGCAGAGCATAGACGCAAGATGAGCGAACCTTGTGGAGGCTGACTTATTACGTTATAAAAAAGCCCCTATTCAGGGGCTTTTTAAAACAACATAACCTTAATCTTAGTGAGACACAGAGCTTGTTACAGATGTTACAGATCCTGTTACAGCATGATAGCTGGATACGACGCCATCTAAACTGCCAAAAAATCCATAAAATATCATGAGCAAACCCCAAACTAATATGACCAGACCAAAAAAGATGATGACGCCACAAGATGAGCTTGAGTTGGAATCACATTTTGACATTGAACATGGACACCATAAACGCCACACACCCATCAAGAAAATGAGCCAACCTGCTAAAGTTGTCATGACAGACCAATTGGTCCAAGCCTGTTGCAAAACTATAATTAAACTACCCCAAAATAATTGACAAACACCAACTACCCAAGATAATGCCGAATTGCTGCCAAGTGATTCACTAGCTGCTTTTACTTTCTTATGATTGAATAATATGCCTAATCCATAAACAGAAAAAACAATACCTAGAAACCGCGTTAGAATAACCGTGTAATCCATATCAGAACCTCCGTGATTGTTGATGGGTAACCCCGCCTGTACAGTTTAAGTGATATACAGCCTAAAAACAAATAGTTAGCGTAGGCATGTCCTGACTCTTAATCCTAATTAAAGTCATTTGTATAAAAATGACATGTATCAATTAATGTACTTTTATGGATATATTATTGATTTATTATATTTTTTTTGTACTACTCATTTGTTTAAAAATAATATATAGTGTGCGGCCTATGTTAATAAAAGAACACACAAGAATTGCACTCACAACAGGATTGGCCTTGTTTGCCATGTTTTTTGGTGCTGGAAATTTAGTTTTCCCATTAGCTCTTGGCTCTCAAGCGGGTAGTCATTTATTCATAAGCTGGCTTGGGTTTATGATAGCTGGTGTTGGGCTGCCATTTCTTGGGTTATTTGCTCTTTCTTTGTATGGTGGTAATTACTGGCATTTTTTCGATGTACTGGGTAAATACCTATCTTTTGCCGTTGTGACTTTCATCATATTAATTTTAGGTCCGTTATTTGCCGCACCGAGAACTGAAGACATTACCTTTAGCACGCTCGAACCGTTTCTGCCCAGTTATATAGGCAACAATATTATTAGTGTGGGCTATTTTCTTATAATATTAATCTTATCTTATAAACACACCTCTGTTGTCGACCTTATTGGCCGCGTCTTAAGCCCACTGAAACTGATTGCCTTTGTGACGTTGATTGTTGCAAGCCTTATTACAGCAAATGCACTTTTACCTGCGACACAACCGGCAATACATATTTTTACAAACTCGCTATCAGTTGGCTATGGTACGATGGACATGCTCGCCGCATTCTTTTTCGGCAGTATCGCTTATCAAAGCGTTGTACATAAATGCGCGAAGCTGGGCGCCGATGGCCACAAACTTGTTGTACCCATCATATTAAAAGCCTGCTTAATTGGTGCGTTTTTTATTGGACTCATTTACACAGGTTTTATGCTATCCGCTGCAACACATGCTGCTGATTTATATAATGTCAGTATGCCTGCGCTCATTAATCGCTTATCGCATCTTGTGCTAGGCCAGTTTGGTGCACTGTTCGTCTGCTTATGCGTAACGGTAGCATGTCTTACTACAGCGACAGCGCTGACTGTAGTTTCGACTCACTTCTTTTATAAAACGCTGTTTCGTCATAAGCTCCCACATATAGTGTGCTTGCTCATTGTGTTAGCCATCATGTATATGATGTCAATTCTTGGGTTCAATAAAATCATGGCCATCGCCACGCCCATATTAAACTACTTGTATCCAGCCCTAATTGTATTGTGCGTGTGGAATATTGCTAAAAAGCTCAGAAATCCTTCGCCAAAGAACCGCGCGCCTACTATTACAAAATAAATCACCTCTGACTAACCCATGGATAAGCAAACGTTGCGAGGGGTAATCTTCTACGATGAAAATACTCGACATACATATAGAGCCGCAACCTAATGGTGTGACCTGTGGCCCAACATGCCTACATGCTATTTACCATTACTTAGGTAACACGCTCACCCTCAATGAAGTCATTCAACAAGTGTCCTATCTAGAGAATGGTGGAACTCTCGCTGTTTTATTAGGCTGCCATGCCTTAACCCTGGGTTACCAAGTCACATTGCACAGTTTAAATATGTATATTTTGGATCCCACTTGGATCGCATTAGACAAACAGGCCTTACTCCACAAATTAAACGAGCAAATCACACGCTCGAAAAACCCAAAGATTATTACTACAACCAAAGCATACTGCCAATTTTTAGAGTTGGGTGGAACGATCTGCTTTTCAGAAATAACCGAGGCACAGCTTGCACGCTATATTGATAACAACATCCCATTATTATCTGGCGTTAACTCCACCTATCTTTACACCAGCATGAGAGATTACACGGGCGCTCAAGATCAGGTAGTTTACGACGAATTTTTAGGTGAGCCGACAGGTCATTTTGTTGTGCTACGTGGTTGCGATACAGAAAACCACAAACTATTTATAGCCGATCCCTACGCACCCCAGTCTTTATCCACAACACACTATTACGATGTCTCGTTCGCACATTGGTTACATGCGCATTTACTGGGGATTAGCACGTATGATACAGAGTTGTTGGCGATAGAAAATTCGGTAAGCGGTAAGGCGACAAGTTAGGGCACCTCTTTTGGCACGCCCCATTGTTCAGCTGTGAGAGCAGTTTGGACGAAAATTTGAGGGAGCAGCGCAGCGAGAATTTTCGTCCAAAATGGTCCGCAGATGGCCAAACTTTCAAGAGGGCGTGAGTATTTACTAACCATCTATCAACTCGACCTCATCACGCGCAATAGTCCTTTGCAGAAAAATCTTGCCGACACGGGAAAAACGCTCTGGAAGATCCGTAACAAGATAGTGGCATTGTTGTGCTGTGTGATGGCGACGGGCAGCATGTAAATCAAGCAAGGTTAACATCTGATCTACGACTTGAGCTGTTTCATAAGCTGAATTAATCACTTGTATGGTTGGGCCTAAAAAGTGACGAATTGGTGTAATTAAGGCTGGGAAATGGGTACACCCGAGAATCACGGTATCATAACGATCATTCACAAACGGCGCCAAGTACTTTTCCACAGCACACTGCGCCAGTTTATCATCTACACAGCCTTCTTCTGACAGCGCTACAAAAAGACCACATGGTTGGCTGCTGATGACCAATTCTGGACGCAAGGCGCGTAAGGTATTTTGATAGACCTCGGATTGTATGGTCGTCTCTGTTGCTAATAACACCACATTATTATTGCGTGTGGCTGTAACAGCGGCTTTTGCGCCAGGCTCAATGACGCCAATGATTGGCAAGTCAGGGAACTGTTGCTTCAGATGGGGTAAAGCCGCAGCAGTGGCTGTGTTGCAGGCGACAACCAGTAACTTGATGCCGCGTTGCTGTAAAATTGAGGTCATCAGTGTTGCGTAATGCAGAACCGTTTTCTGGCTTTTTGTGCCATAAGGCAAACGAGCCGTATCACCCAAATATAAAAAGCGCTCATCTGGCAGGCGCTTAATCAGTTCTTGTAAAACCGTTAAGCCGCCCATGCCCGAATCGAAGATACCAATCGGTAGCTCCTGCGTATTATTATGCATAAGTAAAGCCACTGTACAAAAAGAACAAAGTATATACCCATTTCACTTGAAGATGCGAGCAGCATATTGAAGTGGCATAAAAACAAGATGGGGTTTCACCTACCATCTTCATCCTATGGCTTGCCTGTACATCAGTCTAACCTTGACTGTGCGAATACACTTGTATATTATTTCGCCTCTCTCAGACCTCTTCGCGTCATGTTATTATGCTTATGAATTGCGGCTTAATAGAAGCTTAATCATGACCTGTTAATATGACATAAATTTTATGGAGCCTACCCATTTATGCTTATGCGAAGTCGTCTTGAAGCTGCCATAATCATCTTCCAAAAAGCAGCGCAGGAAAGAGCTGAACCCGGGAGCTTAGAACAACAAGAGCTATCAAAAACTTGTGGTATTTTAAAAGAATTTTTGGAATCGTCTCAAGATAACGACGCGCGTCTGGAAGAGCAAATTTCTGAATTAATAGCACAATACCACAGCTTTACTAAAACTCCCTTAAACAAAAATCTTCTCAGTGAACAATGTACTATCATAGTGTCACTTCTACCCGACAGTGAGGAACTTACTACTGCTATCACTTTTCAAGCCTTAATAGCAGGTTGCTCAAATGATGAAGAAAAAGATCAACTTTACGAAAAACATAAAAGCCGGTTAATCTGTTTGTCTAAAAATGATTATGATGCTTTCATCCGTATTGTAGGAGCATTAACTCAAAAAAGCAGGCAAGACTTTTGCGAACAACTTGAAAATCAAGCACCGCTTACCAGCTGGCATGAGTTTATTAATTTTCTAAACGTACTGCCTAAAGAAGAAAAAATTACTGCTTATAGAAAATGGTTAAAATACTTTGAACAGTGGGGCCCTATCAAACATACTGATTTTATTAAAATTTTAACCGTGCTGGCTGAAGAATGTCATGAAGAATGTCATATAGATTTTTTAACTCTATTAAACAATGAAAAAAATTTGCTAATTGATAGCTATGCTCAATTTAAAGAATATTGGCAATCCCTTTTTCAAGCCTTAATAGCAGGTTGCTCAAATCATGAAGAAAAAGATCAACTTTACGAAAAACATAAAAGCCAGTTAATCTGGTGGTCTAAAAATGATTATGATGCTTTCATCCGTATTGTAGGAGCATTAACTCAAAAAAGCAGGCAAGACTTTTGCGAACAACTTGAAAATCAAGCACCGCTTACCAGCTGGCATGAGTTTATTAATTTTCTAAACGTACTGCCTAAAGAAGAAAAAATTACTGCTTATAGAAAATGGTTAAAATACTTTGAACAGTGGGGCCCTATCAAACATACTGATTTTATTAAAATTTTAACCGTGCTGGCTGAAGAATGTCATGAAGAATGTCATGAAGAATGTCATATAGATTTTTTAACTCTATTAAACAATAAAAAAAATTTGCTAATTGATAACTATGCTCAATTTAAAGAATATTGGAAATTCCTTACTCAGCATATGCGGGAAGAAAGTTATCAATCTGGTTACGACTTATGTTACGACTTATGTTACGAATTATGTCAGGAAAAATTACTACAGTTGGCTCAAGGCAACGCAAATACTCTTAAAAAAATCTCGGATTTGCTGACTGCAACGCCGACATACCATAAGCAATTTTTCAAAAGCTACGTAAACAGTCAGAGTATCGATCTTGGAAAACTAATTGAGATTGCCCAACCAAATGAAATGGACGACTGCTTTAATGATAACATCATCAAAAAACTTATTACGCTTTGTCAATACGACTTCAAGCTATTTATTAGTATTTTAAGAAAATTATATACTGATGAAAACCGCTCAAATTTTTTAAAAGAATATGCAAAACAACATTTATCAGCTCCTGATGAATCCGAGTCAAACTTTACATATGGTCAGTTTGTAATTCTATGGCCTGAGCTATATTCAGAAAAAGAAAAAACTATTATTTATGATGCCTGCCAGGAACGCTTTGAGCAGTGGGTTAAAGCCTATCATACTGATATACAAGGCCTAACAACGGAAAAGTTGAAAGCTTATATTATGGCAGGACATACTATGACTGATCTGCAAAATTTCATCAATAATGACCTTAAAAAAAATAGGGGAGATCTAGGAAAAAATTTTGATATAAATAACGCTGAAAAAACCCGATTTGATCTGAAAAGACATCTTCTTGCTTCAGAAGAAAAAGAAAGAATGCCTTTTTTAAAAACTCACCTAAGGCAATATTGGACTCATATAACAAATTGCCTTACAGACGAACAAGGAACAACAAACGAAAGATTATTATACACCGAACAAACACAAAAATTATTATACGATTACCTAAAAGATTTCATGCTCATTTATGGCATGTTACGCGACATGCAAAATAGTTTTTTTCCTAAAAGCAATAAATGGTGTACCGTTAAAATAGATGATAATTTTGCGTATCATGAGCTTAAGTTTAGGAAGTCAGTGTACACAATAAACCAAATACATGCGCATGCTCAACATAATCAACATTCTAGAACAGCAAAAGCACTGCAATTACTCGAAAATTTTTATCACACTCAAAATGATCCTAACACACAACAGAATGCCAAAAACACCTTACTCCAACAAGCGCTCATAACCGCACATGCAAGCAGCCATCCTCTAGCCATAACAACCCTTAAAATACAAGATCAAAACGGACGCCTCACATCACAGCACTTTTGCCGCACATCCTCATTATCTTTATTTTTACAACCCAATCGCCACATTAGTCTAGATCACAACGTAGGACAACCCATCAATCAACAATACCTGCAACGCTTAAGCGGCCATGGCAGGTCCTAGCTAACAGCTTATCTATACCCATTCTCCATTCACCATCACATTCGAATGCGCAGCACATAATGGCTTAAGCTGACTGGCTAGTGTGCTATCTGAACTGATAAAATTCAACTGGGCTGCATTCAGCTCTATCTCAACACCGCTTAGCGTCATGACACTCGTACCACAACGCAATGTAATACGCTGTGCTGCCTGAAGCATATAAGATTCCTGCAATATCTGTAGCACTGCATCACCTGCAATAATGACCTGCTTATCTTCGCCTACTGCATACGTGTGATCGCCCATAATCTGTTGTATGAAATCGCCTGCAGAATCCAGTCTAAAGTGCTCTGTGCTTGCTTGATCTGTCATACACAATAAATGGCCCTGTTTTGTTATAAGGCCACAAGACACTGAATGTTGTCGCCACACGAACGCAAAATCAGATATGGAATTGTAAACACTGCCGATGACAACAGGCTGCTCCATATCATCATCCACATACATCACCAACACCTCATGCCCGACATGAGGCAAAAAATGCACCGCACAACCATCACCTGCAACCACTTGACGCACAGACACCCAAGGGCAACGCATCGGATCTTGCTGCAGATTTTGTTGATCCCATGCAAACCACACTTTAACGCGTCCTTGTGGATCAGAGTCTACGTCACGCTGGCGCATACCCACGACTTTACCGATTCCAACACCGCGCATCTTAGGCTTGGGATAAGGGCAAATCGGATAATGGACTTTGTTTTGCCACGCTATCGCGCTGACTTGATTTTCATAATAAGTGCCAGTTGCATTCAGCACAGCACAAGGCAACCCACTGTCATCATATGCATGATGTCTGATCGTGTGCACTAAAAATGTAGCGTGATTATCTGCTGCTAGCACATTATGTGGTATGTTAATTAATTGCCCCAAGCGCAATGCAAGTTTGCGAGCGCGCCACACTAGAGCATTCTGTGATGAGAGACTGTATTGAATAATACAATCATCCTTTGAAAATCGCTGCAGCACATCATCGAGAGAATAAGCTTGTATGCCGTCACTTAAATAAATTTTTTGATACTCTGAACTGTAATCCACCCAATAAAAAATACCTGCATTCGCCAATAAACGACTGGTAAAAGCTAAAGCGTTTTCATTGTAGCGCACACTATAAGGCACAAATTCTGTTTTTTGCCCAGATAATTTTGATACATCATATTGTGCAACACGCCATTGTCGCCATGTATCCAGCACAATTGCTAGCAAAGGTTGTCTGATAAAACTACTACACTCTACAGAATAAGATAAAAAGCGTAACCACGATGACACAACCAGCGTGTAAACCTGCTCAGAAATTTGCGCAACACGGATAATATACCCGCTAAAATAACGCGGTTCTTGATCAGGTGGGTGAATATGCCATGTGACAAATTGCCCAAGCCATGTTGTGCTGTCATAACCTGCACCCACGACTAATACTGTTAATGTAAATTCACCTTCATAAGAATAGGCCTCAACCCCATGCAATTCCAACAACCATAGGGTAACGTGAGCAAATACCGTATCGAAGTATAATAACCTAGATGACATCAATAACCTTAACCATCACATCCTCTGAAAATGGTTGACTGCGGCACCATATGTTAAAACCTAACTGAAAATAATGCTGCGTATCGAGCTGCCACCAAGGCACTGTTGCATAATGCAGTATACAATGCACACACGCTTGCACAGTAGTAGGAATTAAATACTGAATAACACGTTTTACAGCACCAAACATAGGTGTATTGGGTAATAAGTTTGTAAATTGCTTTTCATTTAAAGGGCCAATGAAAACTGTGCACAGGCTTTGCCGTGTGAAAACAGTAGCACCTAAAAATGCACTCTTGCCTAACTGATGGTGCCTACCGTGCAACCCAATGCATGTGCGTTCATTGTGACTTAGCACTAATTGTCCTAATTGAAATGCAGCAATTCGAATAGGTAAGCTAAAGTAGCCTCTTAAAATAGACTCCATACTCAAGCGCGCTAAAGGGCGGCGACACAACAATCCGGTATACTGCAATAATGCTATATCTGGCAAAGAATCTGGTGATTGAATACCCGCCACGGTACTCAATAAGTGATCGAGTGTGCACGGCTTCTGAGAGACACCGCTAAAATGATAGGATAAGATCGGCCGCGCATATTGCCACGCTTGGTAATACAAATGCACAAGACGATTTTGAAACATCTGGATAAATTCAGATAATGCAGTCTTTTTTTCATGTGCCGCTTCAATCAACCGTGTTTGATAATACGTGGGCAACACCCCATGATGCCCCACTAAACCCATTAATGAAGTACGCACTGCATAGCTATGTTGATTTCTTACCATATAGGTCGCTTCAATGACTGTGAAATGTAGCTCATGACACAGATGGAAAAAAATATCTTGTGACATACTGCGTAGCCGGCGTATTAATTCAAATGTATCGCCATGCCATGCCTGCTGAACTGATGTTTTGGTTATAGCGCAAGTCATTTAAATTGGGGCTCCCATCGCCCTATACATCCTTTTTGCGGCATACTAAATGTGAGCTCGATAAAACTATTGAGTGGGCAAAATTGATTTAAAAATTTGCTTAATACACAGCCAAATAAATACAACTCTTGTTGTGCAAACTCAAATTCACCAAATGCAATATCCAGATGAATCCCTTGGACAAATGATAATGCATCCGTATCAGGAAAACGCAAACTGCGCCGTTGCATTGTGATATGCTGCATCTGTGCAATAATAAAATTAAGCTCAGCGCAATCAGCCGTGTTTAATGTGAATAACACGTTTTTAAAACTTTTTAAATCGGTTGCTGCATCAATTAAGCCTGTTTGCATAACAGTCATAACAGCTAAAAGATATTCCCTACTTTTATTTTCTGCAAAAGGTCGTACGATTGATGTCGGTTGATACAGGCAGTCGATGCTATAAACATCCTGACTAGAAAACGTCAACTCATTTGGTAATTTACGATTCATACACAGTATATCCGCACAAACAGTCCAAGCCGACTGATGCAATGACTTTACTGTTTCTCCAGTAAAGCGCAGCTGTATTTCATCCCCAATAGCCTGTGCATCTCCAAATTGCCATGCGGGCTGACGTACTGCTTCCCAAAATATAGCTTCCTGAGACGATGCGTCAGCATAATTAAGCCCATACACAGGTCGTAACAATAGTGCATCACCCATTTGTGTCCAACCATTCAATGCGGACACAGTAACAATTTCTGTAGTGTTATAACCATACCGTTGGTCAGCGCGCAAATGATAAGAAACATGCTGATGATTAATGTGTACTGGCTCAGATTGACTTGAAAATAAATTAATAATCGGCGCACATCCTAATAAAATTATTTCAGAATTGATAATTGATGCTAAGTCGGCCGAAAAATGATCCATAAGTAATAGCAGCTCAACGTGATCAGAGTTTAAGTGTTGGAATGCCTCACGCAAGCCACTGATCTCAAAATACATGAATTTTTCTTGAAAAACGCTGTACTCAGTTAATAAACTGAATCCGGACACTGTTTGCAGCAAATCAGAAAATAAAGCCTCATCCGCTTCAAAGCCAACAGCGTGTACTGTATTACTATTCAATGTGACGCATTGTTTTGTTACACGATCACACAATCTAATATGTATCACATGATTAAAAAGATAGTAATACAATCTATGAGCATAGTGTTTTGGCAATTTAATGTAAAAACGTAAACGCTGTGGTGGATCACTTGCTAAATGATAATC
>CAZFAA010000038.1:0-15989 GCA_964516605.1 uncultured Coxiella sp.
TTTCTTGAGTGACATCTGAGCGTTGTACGTTTTCTTGAGTCTGTGCAATTAAATTTTTAAACGGATCCCAGAATTCGCGCAACACAGGAATCCATTCTTTTTCACCGCGTGCGATGTCATCTAATTGCTCTTCGAGTTGAGCGGTGAAATCATAATCGACGTATTTGGTAAAGTACTGAGTGAGAAAACGGTTTACAACGCGTCCTACATCAGTTGGCTTAAAACGTTTTTGATCCATTTCCACGTATTCGCGTGTGCGCAGTGTGGAGAGGATGGACGCATAGGTAGAAGGACGGCCGATATCGTGCTCTTCGAGTGCTTTAACCAGGCTCGCTTCTGTAAAACGTGGTGGTGGTTCCGTGAAATGTTGATCGCCGAAAATATCTTCAACAGCAATCGTTTCGCCTTCCTCTAAGGGTGGCAGCATATTTTCATCATCATCACTGCCATCATCCTGTTCTTTTTTATCATCGAGGCCTTCTTGATACACCGTGATAAACCCAGGAATGGCAATCGTTGAGCCATTAGCACGAAAAATATGCTCACCAGCTGTGAGATCGATCGCAACGGTATTTAAGGTTGCTTCAATCATTTGGCAGGCAACCGTGCGTTTCCAAATGAGGTTATATAATTTAAATTGTTCTGCGGATAAATACTGTTTTACATCTTCAGGAACACGCATTACTGATGTGGGGCGAATGGCTTCATGTGCTTCCTGCGCATTTTTAGATTTGGTTTTAAAGCTACGTGCTTCACTGGGCAGGTTTTCTGCGCCATACCGTTTGACAATCAATTCACGAATTTCAGTAATGGCTTCATCAGCAAGCGTTACGGAATCTGTACGCATATAGGTAATCAGACCCGCTGTGTCTTCTTCGCCAATTTCGATACCTTCATACAATTGTTGCGCAACTTGCATCGTGCGTTGTGCAGTAAATCCAAGTTTACGTGCTGCTTCTTGTTGCAGTGTAGAGGTAATGAAGGGTGCGGCCGGATTACGCTTACGTTCCCGCTTAGAAACTTTAGTGACAATGAGTTTGCCATCGGCAGTTTTTTTGATTGTGGCTAATGCGTTATGTGAATCATGTTCATTCGTAAATGTGAATTGTTCTACTTTTTCACCCTGGTATTGAATGAGCTTTGATACGAACTGTTTGTGTGTCGCGTCAGCTTTTGCATGCAGTGTCCAATATTCTTGGGAGATGAATTTTTCAATTTCTTCTTCACGCTCGACAATTAAGCGCAGCGCGGGACTTTGTACGCGACCTGCCGATAAACCGGCTCTAATTTTTTTCCACAGCAGTGGCGAGAGTTTAAAACCGACTAAAAAATCAAGAGCGCGACGCGCTTGTTGTGCATTGACCAAGTCCATGGAGATATCACGAGGCGATTCAATTGCTTTTTGAATAGCGCCTTTGGTGATTTGATGGAACACAACACGTCCCACTTTTTTATCTTTTAATACTTTTTTCTGTTTTAACGATTCATAGATATGCCATGCGATCGCCTCTCCTTCGCGATCCGGATCGGGAGCGAGAAAGATGCCGTCGACATTTTTCATGATTTTCGCCATGGCATCGATGTGTTTGGCATTGCGTTCGATAGGTTGATAATCCATTTTAAAGTCATGTTCGGTATCAACCGCACCTTCCTTGGGGACCAAATCACGCACATGACCATAGGAGGCCATAACGGTATAACCTTTACCAAGATACTTTTGAATCGTGGAGGCTTTTGCAGGGGATTCTACAACAACGAGGTATTTGTCACTCACTAATGAATTCCCCCAAATGGGTTATCTAAGACCAGTAATTCCATGCAACTTAAAGCTTCGCTTTCATCAGGTTGATTAAACAAAACCATTAATGTCACCCATTTAATAAGGTTAAGATCGATGCCTTCAGCGCGTAATTCCATCGCTTGATGGATCACCATTTCACGCGTGATTGGATTGAGAATTTTTTGATCTTCCAGGGCGGTGATGAAGCTAATGCAGTCATGATCAAGTATTTCGTATTCATAGTCACTGTAAACTCGAAACGAATCGTCTTGCGGTGCATGCGTAAATGCTGTGTTATTTTGTGCGGAGAGACTGGCCAACCAGCCAATTGCTTGGTTGATGACAGGCAGGATAAAGCCTGCTGATTTAAGCTGTCCAATCAAATCACTATCGATTTCATCGATACTGTAGTTGTTTTGCATATGATTTTGGAATAAGTACATCAGAACATGTAACACGCTGTTTTCTTTCATAACTTTACCCGACAGTAGCCACCTGGAACGGCTTTTATATAACCACGTAATTCAAGTTTTAACAACCGCGAACAAACGGTTTGTACGCAACTTTGTGTGTGCTCGATTATATATTGAACAGACCTGGTCTCAAAGCCCACACACTCTATCAGCTTGATATCGATTGTATCAAGCCCTTTTAAAGAGGAGGCGTCTTTTGTGACAGCTGGAAACGAGGGATTTATATTCAGCTCCATCATTATATCCTGTACAGTCGAGACTATGCTCGCACCTTCTTTAATGAGGTGGTGGCAGCCGGTTGCTTGGTGATTGTGAATGGATCCTGGAATAGCAAATACATTACGTCCTTGTTCATTGGCAAAGTGGGCGGTGATTAATGAACCGCTGTGCAGCGCGGCTTCGACGACTAAAGTGGCTTGGGACAAACCACTGATGAGACGATTGCGTCGCGGAAAATTTTCAGGCAGTGGCGGGGAGTTGAGTGGGTGATCGGATAATAAGGCGCCGTGCTCGCTAATGGCGCTCGCCAATGTGCTGTGTTTTTTGGGGTAAATGACATTGACACCGCAACCGAGCACAGCGATAGTAGCCCCTTTTGCAGCTAATGCGCCTTGATGGGCATAGCCATCAATACCCAAAGCCAGGCCACTGGTAATGGTCAGTCCAGCTTTACTGAGATCGTAAGCAAATTGCATTGCATTTTCAGCACCGCCTTGGGATGGCTTGCGACTGCCGACGATAGCAATTTGAGCGAGCGACAATACGCTTTTAACGCCTATTACATAGAGTAGAATAGGTGGATCGTGAATTTCTTTGAGCAGTGGCGGATACGCGGTATCCGTATAAGCTATGATGTGATGATGCTCTTCTTGAGCCCATTTTAATTCAGCCTCAATATGTTTCCAGTTGATCTGACGTAAACGCTGTTGTTGCGCATCGGTTACTTTAAGTAGCAGGGGATCCTGTGTGTAAACATCTAAAATTGTTTTGGGGCACTTAAATTTTTTCAGTAGCCGTTTTAATGTGAGCGGTGTGGTATGGAGCGCCTGATGCAGCGCCAGCCAATAGTGTAAATCATCCATGATGTGTCGTTCCTATTTTTTTAAAATAGCCAGTTCTGTTTGTGATAATCCGGTTATCTGTAAAATAAGTGCGTCATTCATTTGATGGTTGAGCATGTTACGGGCGATGGCTAGACGTTCTTGTTGCAAGCCCTCCTCTTTACCTTCCTCTTTACCTTTTCGATAATAACCTTGAAATAATGATTTTTCTGTACTAATCGCTTTCCAATATGCTTCATAGGCGAACAACTCACCTTCGTTGTAAGCGGATTCTTCACTTAAATGCAGAGCTTCTTTAATTTCAGGAACTGCTTTGAGTTCATCGGATACTTCTCGTGTTTGCTCATTAATTTCACGCATAAAACGTAGCCATAATAGACGCAGTTGCTTTTCTTCTGGTGAGTGTATTGGGAATTTTTTTAATTCAATGAAGACTAATTGCAAATGCTCGATAATATCACGCGGTATTTTATCTTGATTGACGAGTTGATAATGATGGTACCATTGTGAGGACTTATCGAAATTAGTTGCAATCAATGCCAAACCATAGACGGGCCTAATTAAGCGATAATCCTCACCATGGCGTAACTGCTTGACCAGAGCTTGTCCTGATTCATACAGCAGACGTTGCTTAAAGCTATCTATCCAATCAATTTGCATTTCGACAATAAAAACACGTCCCTGGCTATCAGTACATTTCACATCTGCAATCGTTTTTTTCATGCCAGGGATGATGGGCGCATTTTCAGGCGACAGATACTCTAAGGTGACGATTGGGCTGTCATCGGGCAAAGGCAGGAGCGCATTTAAAAAGCTTTTCAGTAGGTGTGGATGTTCACCGAATATTTTTTTAAAAACCACATCGGCTTTGGGGTCTAAATAATGTGTCATGGGTACTCCAGAGTGGGGTGAATTGTAGCACAGGATAAATCCTAGCCTAAATATTTCATGAAACATTCAGGCTAGCACCATATTAGGTGTGTTGTGTATACGGTATATTGAAATCTTTGGATTGCGTAATAGCGCATTTGTTTAGTATTCTGCGCGATATGAAAATTATATTTGCAGGAACCCCTGAATTCGCCGTACCCTCGCTTAACTGTCTGATACACAGTCAGCATGATGTGGTGGCGGTGTATACGCAGCCAGATCGACCAGCGGGACGTGGTCAACGCGTCACGCAGAGCGCTGTCAAAGTGTTGGCTGAGCAGCATGGGCTCGCGGTTTATCAGCCGCACTCATTAAAAAACAGTGAGGTTCAGGAGCAATTAGGGCAGTTTCATGCTGATGCGATGGTGGTGGTGGCCTATGGGTTGATCATCCCGAAGGCGGTATTAGAGATGACCCCGCACGGCTGCATTAATGTACACCCTTCTTTACTGCCGCGGTGGCGCGGTGCGGCGCCATTGCAACACACAATTTTAGCTGGTGATGCGCATACGGGTGTTGCCACAATGCGTTTGGATGCAGGGATGGATACTGGCCCTGTGTATTACGTAGAAAAGACCATAGTGCAGCCGCTGGAAACGAGCGGGCAATTGCACGATCGGTTGGCTGTTGTGGGCGCGCACTTATTAATAAAAACGTTGGATGCAATCGAATTAGACGGATTGCAGCCTACACCTCAGGCGCGAGAGGGTGTAACTTATGCAGGAAAACTCAGCAAAGAGCAAGCCGCATTAGATTGGAATCAAGCGGCGCTGACTTTGCAGCATGCTGTGTGTGGTTATAATCCGTGGCCAGTAGCGCATACAGGGTATAAGACAGAACGCCTGCGTGTTTGGATGGCACGCTGCATTGATGGTGAGGTATCTGAATTGCCAGGAACCGTTGTCGCAGTATCTAAGGCGGGTATTGATGTGGCAACAGGTGCTGGGGTATTGCGATTACTCACAGTGCAATTGCCTGGCGGCAAACCAATTTCAGCTGCAGAATTTTTAAATAAAGAGCGTGATGTGACCGTTGGGTTTCGCTTCAATGCTCATCATGATGTGAATAATGAATAAATTAATTGGCGGTATTTTATTAATCGTTGGTACATCGATTGGTGGCGGTATGCTGGCATTACCACTCGTCACAATTCAAGTCGGTTTAGTGCGCGCGTTGCTGATGTTTATTGTGGCGTGGTTGCTCATGACGGTAGCGGCGATCTCCATTCTTAAAGTGAATCTTACCTTACCGTATGGTACCAACATGATTTCGATGGCGCGCAATACGCTGGGTAAATCAGGTCAAGCGGTTACCTGGGTCAGTTATTTGATGTTGTTATATTGTTTGCTGGCTGCTTATATTGCAGGTGGTGCGGATTTACTGGCAGAGCTTTGCGCTATGTTGCACCTCAGTATCTATCATGGTATAGCCGTTTTTGCATTTGTCTTTATTTTTGGGGTGATTATTTTTAACGGCATTAAGATAGTGGATATGGCCAATCGTGCTCTTATGGCTGTTAAAATGGGCTCGCTGTTTTGCATTATTTTTCTGCTTGCCACTCATGTGCATGTGGCTCATTTTGCTATGGGGCATAATGCTGGGATACCTGCTGCAATTTTAGTGGTGATTACGTCATTTGGTTATGCGGTGATTATTCCGAGTTTGCGTGACTATTTTGGCGAAGACGATCACATGATGATCAAAGCGATTTGGATTGGCAGTTTAATTCCGTTGCTGTGTTATGTGGCGTGGCTTTGCGTTGTGCTCGGTGTGTTACCAGAGAGTACGCGTTTAGTAAATTTATCACAATTGATTCTGACATTAAGTACGATTTCTGCTAATGGTTGGGTAGCTGATTGTGTGCATCTGTTTTCTTATGTTTGCATTACAACGTCGTTTTTAGGTGTGTCCTTAGCGTTGACGGATTTTGTCGCGGATGGTTTTCATTTAGAACGACAAGGCCGATCGCGGTGGTTGATTATGGCGATTACTTACGGACCACCGATCCTGATGGTGCTGTTTTATCCGGCAGCATTTGTGTATGGATTAGCATTAGCGGGTATATTCTGCATTATTTTATTAATCCTGTTGCCTTCTTTAATGGCGTTGAAAATTAATGTCACGTATCGCTGGCTGTTGTGGGTTGAAATTGTAGTGTCGCTTGGTTTGTTGGTGTTTGCCTTGACGCGTTTGTAGAGGATTTGTGTGGCATGATTATTCTAGACCGCGATGGTGTTATTAATTTTGAATCCGAAGATTACATTAAGTGCCCAGAAGAGTGGCATGCGATTCCAGGCAGCCTTGAAGCGATTGCCCGCTTAAATCAAGCAGGTTACCCCGTTGTGATCATGACCAATCAAGCCGGCGTAGGGCGCGGTTATTATGATGAAATGATGCTGGCGAAAATTCATCAAAAATTTCACAATGAATTAGCCGCTGTTGGTGGGCGCGTCGAAAAAATTTATTATTGCCCACACCATCCTGATGACGGTTGTGACTGCCGTAAACCAAAACCGGGCATGTTAAAGCACATTGCACGCGATTTTGGTGTTGATTTAAAAACGTGTTTAGTTATTGGTGACAGTGGCCGTGACCTGGAAGCAGGGCGTGCTATGGGTTGCACAGTGTGGTTAGTTAAAACTGGTTTTGGACAAAATTTTTTAGATCGTCATGACGTGCCATCTGATGTGTGTGTATTTGATGATTTAAGTGCGGCGGTGGATTTTAAACTTCAGCAAACATAGCAGCATGTGATCACGAGATGAATTTTATGCAGGAAGTCATTATTTATAGAGCCAAAGATGGGCATGTTAAGCTACAGCTTATCGTCATTTAGAAAAATACGCACACAATCTAACCATGTTTTTGCATCAATTATTGCCTACTGTAAGCTTGAGGCTTTGAAGATTAAGACCAAGCTAAATCATTTTGCAATCAAATATAAGCTGATTCTTCGGGCAAATCAGATAGCACTACAGGAGCTTCAAAATATGAGTGCTTAACATGCGTGTGCGTAACATGAGTTATTATAAGCCAAGCTCACTGTGTGAGCCCATTCTCACCAACTCTAGTGTCTGCTTATCTGGTTTTCTATAAATTAATACGAGATCTGATTTAATATGGCAATCTCGATGGTCTTCCCAGTCGCCAGTTAATGCGTGATCGCATTGGCGGCGCAGTAAAGGTTGATCACAAACCAATAGTTTCACGATATCCATAAGGTCAGCGTCAATACTTTTAGCATGATGTGAGGATTTTTTTTTCGCGTTTGTAATCTTTTTTGAATTGTTTGGTGTATTTAATTATCCTCATTTAAATCATCCAGAAGTGTCTCAACAGTGCTCTTCTTTAATTCTCCTTTGCGCGCTGCTTTCATAGCCGCAATGGTTTGTTTATTTGGTATAAGTGGTTCAAATGGTAGTGCTTTTTCTTGGGCAATTTTCATAAGAAGCAGGCGAAATGCATCAGACACAGTTAATCCCATTGCTGCTAAAACAGCAGTTGCTTCTTCTTTTGTATGCTCGTCGATACGAGCACGTACTACCGTATTATTTTTCATTTTTAGCCCCGTTTATTTGTAGCTACACTGTATAGCCCAAGTTAATGTGGGCAGCAAGCGTTATATTAAATTATTTAATAACAGATTGATTATCAATAAAAATAAAAGCCTCCTCGTCAAAATCTGTGGGTTATTGGTGGTTCAGGTAGTTTCCCAAGCTGATGATATATACTGCTCGCCATTGAAGATGCGAAATCAGAGATGGATGACTCGCGGTATTCTGTTATTGATGGCCTCGCGTTGCACAAATCCACGCGGGCCACCAAGGGGAGAATATCGACCTCCCCCTGGAAACCCCATCTCGCACGAAAAATACGGATGAAAGTTCAGTTCTCCGAAATTTCTGGATAATTGTTCCATTTATGTTATTCCGTGACACACACAATTTATAAAAAAGGCCGTAATACCAGGGTTTGGGTAGAGTGCTGATATCGATATTACGGGCCTTTATTAGTAGTCAAAAATTCGTGATGCAATTGTGTGAGTAACTTCCCTAACTTGTGTGAACCTTTTTTCTGAAAACCAGAATCAAACTTCAAAATACAACGATGAGGATGATCGTGATGTATTTTTAGGTGTGTATTTTGTTTTTAATTCTGGTATCAGATTAACGTTCCTCCATGGTTGGTTAATTTTTTCTTAAGGTTTCACGGCAACAACTCAGTCCTTCTCATCATTTTATTTCGTTTGTGTGTTGTTGTTAAGAAGTAGGACTATCATAACCAAATGCATTTACTTTGCGCAAATGTTTTTTGGCCATTTTTTTCGAAAAATAATGCATTTTTTTATATGTTGATGTTTTTATTATTTTTAATGTAAACAGTATTTTTTAAAAATCAAAGAAGGGAGTTAGGGTAAAACAGATGAAGCCATACCAACAGTAATGACTAAACCAAACCAATTATTGTTTAAGAATGCTTTAAAACAATCAGTTGGATTACGATGGCGTAGAAGATACTGTTGATACACAGCAAGTAGTGCCGCAACACTTACTGCAACATAAAATACGCTATGCAATGTTTGCATAAAACCAATAAAAAGTAATAGGCAGATTGTTGTGGCCTGTAATACGCCAATTATGAAACGATCATAGTGACCAAATGTGATCGCCGTGGATTTGATGCCAATTTTAATATCATCTTCACGATCAACCATCGCATATTCAGTATCATAAGCAATGGTCCACAGAATATTGGCGAGCATTAAGATCCAGGCGATTGAAGGCACAAATCCGAGTAGTGCTGCAAACGCCATGGGTATGCCCCATGAAAAGGCCAGGCCAAGTATCAGCTGTGGGAAATGCATAATACGCTTCATAAAAGGGTAGCTGGCGGCAAGTAATACTGCTGGAATAGCGAGGAGTATCGTCAGCAAGTTGAGTGTCAATACCAGAGCAAAGGCAATACCGCTCAAAATAAAAAATAATATAAGTGCTTCTTTTGGAGATACGTTACCACGCACAAGAGGTCGGTCGCGTGTACGAGCAACATGGCCATCAAATTCATGATCTGCTAAATCATTGATTGCGCATCCTGCTGAGCGCATTAAGATGACGCCAGCTATAAAAACAAAAAATATATAGGGCCTAAAATGGTTGCACGAAGCTAGGATTAAAGCCCACAATGTTGGCCAAAGGAGTAATAAAATACCAATGGGCTTATTGAGCCGAACTAAATAGCAGTAATTTTTTAATTTTTGAGACGCTATCACTGATCTGTTACCACAACACGTGTACCCACACTGGCAAAATATTCATTCAACCATTTTGCATCGTCATAAAATAATCTGACGCAGCCGTGGCTGCCATGGTAGCCCGGCAGTGTTGAGGCATGCAGCGCAAATCCTTCGTAGAAATGCATGCAGTAAGGCATGGGTGCGCCGCCCTTGGTGTCTGTTGGGAATTGGCTTGAAGCACATTCTTCATTGTCTTTGCGTGTAATGCGAAATTCACCGGTAATAGTGCGGCAAGGGCCATTGACGTCTTTGCAGTACTCTTTGCCGCCTGAAACTGGGCCCCAGTGAATGAGGGTGCCATCTGCGTTATAGGCACCAAAGGCTTGGGCTTTCAAATCGACCACCACTGTTTTTTCACCATGCACATCTGCGTGCAGTGCAAACGGGGCAATATCCATGTGAGTGATGGATTGCAGGTTGGTGGGGACGATAATCCAAGTGCGCATATAAAGCGGCATGTTGGTGCGGTTTAAGCGTTTGACTAATTCACGTTCGCGTAAATCAGGGAACATTTTATCCCAACGATCGCGGTTGCTGATTTGGATGCATTTAAAGCCTGGATAATTGCACAGTTCTTCGCCGTAATAGATTTTTTGTGTCGGCTCATCGTCGTCATTAGCGTAGCTCAGGCCAACGACGCCGATCAAAAGTGCCGTGCTGATGATGGTCTTTGCCGCAATTTTTGCGAATTTTTTCATGGTGAATCCTTGTCGTGTCTAATGGAGTGCATATCGTAATATACCATTGGCTGCGGAAGATGCGAAATTGAAAGAAGCTGTAAGGCAAAACATTACTGCGCGAGCGGCACTGAGGGTGTGTTTATTTAATATTTCCTTAAGCTTTAAATCCTATACTGTGGCTCATTATCTATACACTTAATCTGCAGATGGAGCAGGGTACGAAGAGGTTGGTGATCAAGGAGGAGCGCGATTTATTATGTCCCAGATTTTTATAGAAACGATAGCCAAGGCCATTGGTGATTACCGGTTTATGTTGCGACGACACTTGAGTCCGGTGGATCGTAGACAGAAATTGGCTGAATTGAATTTAAAAGATCCCACCCTATTTGACAGCGCCATTAAATTATTTGAAGTAGCGACCCGTATTGTACAAGATATTGAGTCACATACTGACATGCCACAGAGTTATTATGCCTATTCTGGAATTATGGAATTTGGAAAATATTTAAAAGAGTATTTGTCTAAGTATGAAATTGAAAATGGGCTGCTTGTGCATTGTGCTCAAAAAGCATCAAAAGCGATGATTGAAGCGATTCAGTTGATTGCATTACCTGAGAGTCGAATGGATTTGGTTGTGGCCACTAAATTAAATCGGTGTAGCGATATTATTGTTGAGTATGGCTCTGAAGAGCAAATTGATATGTATGAAGCCACTCTTGAGCAAAAGCTTATTACACAACGAGAATTTTTCACGCCTGTCTATGATTATTTTCACAGTTTAATTCAAAATGAAGGTGGAACACGATCAGGAGATTTTGTTTCTGTAGAGCAAGCTGCTGCATAATCCACATTGAAAAAATCTGTATGCTAACCTCCTCTGTCTTTTTTAGGGTGCTGTTTTTTGTGTCTCGTGCTCATCTTTGTTTGAAATAAAAGTGATTTGTATGGCGAGCTTGACAGGTGTAGCACACTTAATTAATCTGGCGTCTTATTTATTAGACTGCAAAATATGCAACAGTATTGTGAAGTGTTATTCTGCTTGCTTAAAGCAAAATGGACAGTGCAAACGCAAATCGTTCATCACTAGGATTGGTTGTCGATATGGAACATCAAAAAGAACACGATGTGCTGAAAGGTTATGCCTCAGTTGTAAAGAGTCAGATACTCAGTAGTCAATCAGATTTGGACGCGCAAGATGTAGCGATGCCGCAAATGTTGGCGTGGTGTCGTCGCCAAAAAACATTGGTTGTCTTATGCAGCGGTAAAATTCTTTCTTCTGATCCGAGATCCCGCGCTATTCAAAATTGTAAGATTGTGATGTCAGATCGTGGCATCACCCCTGGGGTTGTGTATCCTGCAACGCAAACACTGATTCAATTCCTGCTTGAAAATGCTGAGGAAGCCTCCGCACAGATTGTCACGGTTGTGAACGTGAGCGAGCAACAGCAGCGCCTACGTCTTTTAGTTAAAGCGGCATTGGATATTGATGCCAGTGATATTCATATTGAAGTGCGCAGTCACGTAGCGCGTATTCGTATGCGTAAACATGGTGAGTTATTTTTGCATGCTGAGTGGTTGCCGAAGTTAGCACGCGAGGTTGTGTCGGTTGCATTCAATAAAGAAACGGATCACGCTATATCACATTTTAATTCTTTAGTTCCAATGAATGCGTCGATGCTCCTTGAAATCGATGCCATGTCAGTGCGCCTGCGTATGGCAAGCTTACCAGCGCAAGATGGTTATGATGTGGTATTGCGTATTCTGACGACCCGTAATGAAAAAATAAAAACATTAGAAAAGTTAGGTTATTTTCCCGATCAAATTGAAATGCTGGAAAAAGCTGTTGCGCTGCCTTATGGCTCGGTCATTTTATCAGGACCCACGGGGTCGGGTAAAACGACAACGTTAGCAAGTTGCATGCAGTTAGTGGATAGACGGCGTAAGGTGTTTACGATTGAAGACCCTGTTGAAAAATTGGTAGCGCACATTACGCAAATCCCAGTCAACACAGAACATGATGATCGTGATTTTGCGAGTATGGCGCGTACGGTGTTGCGTATGGATCCAGATGTGATGGTGTTGGGTGAGATACGTGATGAAGATACGGCCGCTGTGATGTTGCGCGCTGCAATAACTGGACATTTGGTGTTTTCAACGGTGCACAGTAATTCTGCGATGGGCATTATTACAAGGTTAATTGATTTAGGGCTATCAAGAACCATGCTGTCTACGCCTGAAGTATTAACATATTTAATGTGCCAACGTTTAGTGCCTATTTTATGTAAACAGTGTCGTATGCCGGTTCAAGATTCTCGGCGTCACCTTAAAAATAAAGAGCGTTGGAAAAGTTGTTTTGGCGATAAGGATCGGTTGGTGCGTGTGCGGGGAATGCATTGTGATGCATGCCATCATTTAGGTATTGAGGGTCGGACAGTTGTCGCGGAAATTATTTGTTTGGATGAGTGGGGTAGGCGTCATATTCAGACAGGTGATTTGTCTAGTTGGAAGCAGTATTTAGTGGAAAATGGCTGGAGAAATTATGCGGCGCGTTTAGTTGATTTGGTTTTAGATGGGCGTGTGGATCCTTTAGATGCTGAAAAATTAATAGGGCCACTTGATCAGCAATCGAATGACCGGTGTTTTGATTATAGGTTCAAACCATGAATCAGCGTGTAGCACATCTAATTGAGACACTGCAATTTTGGCCTCAACGTCAATACGTATTGCTATCTGATCTGCTCTCATTGCTCAAAGACGGTGTGCAGTTGAACCAGGCCATTACGACATTGTGTGCTATTTATAAAGGTGTTTCACGTCATGTCGCACAGCAAATGGCAGAGCAATTATCCAAAGGACACTCGTTAGCAGCTGGCATGCAAGGTTGGTATCCGATTACATTGGTTGAAATTATACGCGCTGGTGAAGAAGGTGGTATGTTTATCAGCGCGCTGGAAGCTGCGGTGGCCTATTATAAAGAACGTGTTGTCGCGTTAAAAATGGTTTTGCAAAGTATGTTGTATCCGATCATTGTATTGGTTGTTGCCATGATTATGTTGGTTGTGATTAAAACCTCTGTACTCGCTAATTTTGCAACGATTAAAGCCATTGCTGAATGGCCGCCGATTGGACGGCAACTGTATGATCTGGCTAATTTCATTGAATATGGTTGGTGGTTTGCAGCTTTCTTATTATTAGCTGCTATAGTGGGTATTTTTTATTTACTGCAAAATTTTACCGGTGCGCTACGTAAACAAATTGATTGTATGCCAATTTTAGGTTTGTATCGCCGTCTTACTGCAGCACGTTTTATGGAAACATTGGGGTTGCTGGTGACGAATGGAGTGGGTCTAAAAGAAGCGTTAGCGATTATTCGGCATCATGCTGGGCCTTACCTTGCATGGCATGTGATGTTGATGGAATACCATTTAAGTGGCGGTAAAGAAAACATTGCCGATGTATTGGATACTCAGTTAATTCATTACGATGATTTGATTCGTTTGCGCGTTATGGCAACAGGCAAGGGATTTGGCGCTGGATTGGTGAGCTTGGGGCGACAAGCCTTGCAGCGTTATGGACAAAGTGTCGCTATCACGGCAAAAGTGATGGGGGGCATGTTGTTGTGTGTGGGAGCCTTACTGGCTGCGATGATGGTGCTTGGCATTTACAGTATCGGTAGTGTTGTGGCATCTTAACAAGGAGAAAAAAGCATGAAGGGTTTGCGTAAGTCTATTTTGGCAATTAGTTTATTGGAAGTGTTACTCTCACTGTCTATTATTGCGATCATTTTGGTTATGGCAACACGTTATTTTTTTGTCGCTTCCAACAATGATAAAATAAATATTACGCGACAACAAATTGGATCATTGATTGCGGGGATTAATTCATGGAAAAATCAAAATCCGCAGTACACACCTGGCTTAACGATTTTAGAATTAGTAAATGATGGATTTTTGGCTAATTCTCACAGTTTAAGTGAAGATAAAACCACATTGTATGCACCATGGGGTGAGCCGATTATATTGCAAGTGAGTGAAGGTGGCGCCCAAATTACAACAACCATGCCCAAAACCAGCGATTGTATCGCTTTACAAAATAGCTATCCAGACGGTGTGTGTGCAGGATCAACTTTTCAGATAGTAGTGCGTTGATGCAAAAAATAGCTGGAATTGCGTTAGTGGAGTTGCTTTTAATTATTTCGGTTGCAGCAATCATTCTCTATTTAGGTTTGGAGCGTTATCGCGCGTATTACCGCAACATGCAATATGATTTGGTGCAAGAAGATGTGGTCAGAACGACGCAAGCGTTAAATCGTTTTTATAATACATTAGCGTGTAACGCTCAGGGCGTGTTGCAAAGTGCTCTGGATGTGGATGTGTTGAATCAGTTGGGTGTGATTGCACAGCGCGCTCCCTATGTAAATCAATATCACGCTGCTATTGTAGATTCAGGCGCTCTCACACGAGATGGTAAGCCTGTATATCACATTGAAGTGATTGCGGATATGAACCCTGAAGTAGCGCCATTAATGGGGTGGTTGGCGCAGCGTTTTACGGCGACACAGTACGATCAACACGCTTTGTATTGGGTCAGCTTGCCGAATACT
Organism: uncultured Coxiella sp.; assembly: GCA_964516605.1. GTDB lineage: Bacteria > Pseudomonadota > Gammaproteobacteria > Coxiellales > Coxiellaceae. The sequence continues at coordinate 14,821 of CAZFAA010000038.1, forward strand.
ACAGTTGCTGAGCCATCGAGCGTATTATGGGTTATGAAAGAAAATTTAGAGCAATTTAAAAATTTAAAAAATTCCAAAAACTCAGGTGCAATACCATTGCATGCTTATTGTTTTAGATAATGTGTAAAAGGATAGTCAACGTTATGCGGTATAGAGGCTTCACGTTAGTTGAGTTATTGCTCGTGATTGCTGTGATGTCTATTCTCACTGCAGTGGGGGTGATGAGCTATCGTCGCTATTTTCAAGCCAATCGCTTGGACAAGGTCGCGATCAGCATGCAGCATGTGTTGGAAGCGGCTATGGCATTTTATGTGGATAATAACACATGGCCTGAGGATCACCACTGCGTCAATCCAGGCCCTGTGCAAGAGAATTTTATTAATAATTACTTACCCAATGCTAATTATAAAAGTTATTATGGCAGTGATTTTTGTTGGCAAGCAGCCGGTGCTGTAGACCCCAAACGTTTATTTTGGGTCGCTGTGTTGATACCTGGTGATGGCAATGAAAATGTGAATATCGCTAAACGATTGGCAGCACGCTTGCCGAATGCGATTACAACCAATGATCCAAGCAGCACGCAAATTCCAGCACCTGAGTGTGATAGTACGGCGTGTTATGTCAAAGCTGAAATTACTGTGCCGGGCTCAAGCAGTAATGCGTTAGCGGGTATGACGGTGCTGGCCAGTGGCGATTGCCATGCTGGACAAGAAACGCCGAGCTTAACGAGTGTGTGTCAAGATAGCGCTGTGGCAACGGAGCAACGTTATCAAATTCATTTCCCAGCGTGTCCTGCGGGGACATTGCCTGCGCTAACGATTACGCCTAATTTTATAACACTACCACGCTCACACACAGGATTTACTCTGGCTGCAATTGCGGCTGCTGCAATGAGCTGCACTCATGAGCCTGATCCGGTTAGTCATCAGGAGCAGTGTATGGGTAAAGTCGAGGTCGATGCGTGTGTTGCTAATGGACGTGATGATTGCGTGCCACGTAACATCAAATCATTGGGTGGGCAAGTCGGTGCAAGTTACATCGTGACGTGTAGCGGACTAACAAGCAGGAGAAATGATTATGCGACGGGCTAATCCTATACGATCACCGCATACACCATCACACATTGTTCAAGTTTTATTTGGCCAGCACTATCCAAGCGAAGCGCATTA
>CAZFAA010000039.1:0-15618 GCA_964516605.1 uncultured Coxiella sp.
CCATTAAATATTGATAGGCAGGAAAACAATATGATTGCACGATAAAAACATGACGGCCACGCACATTTTCTTTAATCTCAATCCGTGTTTCGCCATCACTAAATGCATCGACTTCAATGCAGCCGAGTGATTTTCCGAGCTCATCCGCGACCTGCTTGGCCAATACAGAAGTAGCATTTCCAGAAAAAATCATGAGTTCAGACACATCTTACTCCTTCTAAAATGGCTGGGGTGCCAGGATTCGAACCTGGGTATGCGGGGATCAAAACCCCGTGCCTTACCGCTTGGCGACACCCCAACACAAACTATTGCCTTAACGTTTTCCATAGAGGAGAAAGATTACACGCTTTGCTAACAACGCATTGCAACCCGTCCGGTGCTTGGGCAGCTATTTTACCTGCTTTCGCTTCCGTGTCAAATGCTGCAAACACCACACCACCTGAGCCCGTCATGCAGGCACGCCCAAACTGACCAAGCCACTGCAGCGCAGCTGCTACTTGCGGATAACGGTTACAAACAGGCGCCGTAAACACGTTATCGCCCTCTCCAAAAGAATAGTCCTGTATTCTGAGGGGTGGGCAATCACGTGTCAATTGTGGATCTTGGAATAACTCGCGTGTAGCAACTGTACAATTAGGAATAGCAAGCACATACCACAGCTCTGGCAATATCAGTGGCGTTAATTGCTCGCCAACTCCCTCTGCCCACGCTGCATGACCTCGCACAAAAAAAGGCACATCAGCACCTAAAGACACACCCAAAAGCGCCAACACATCGACCGCTACACCCGTATGCCACAGCTGATTCAATCCCAATAATGTCGTCGCTGCATCACTACTGCCGCCGCCAAGACCCGCAGCAACAGGTATGTTTTTGTGAAGCGTGATACGCGCACCCTGCGTGACGCCTGCGTATTGCTGCAACAAACGCGCCGCGCGGTAAACCAAATTGTCTTCTATGGCCACTTCTCGATACTGTGATTCAAAGTGAATAACATGTGTGTCCAATAATTCAAACGACAACACATCAGCGAGTTCAACAAACTGCATCACCGATTGCAATTCATGATACCCATCCTGACGTCGCCCTGTAATATGCAAAAATAAATTGAGTTTCGCCGGCGCGGGTAGGATCACGACACCGATCTCAATAATTGCTTATCTTTTTTAGAAATAGAACTACTGGAACGCGCCGGGCCTGCATAAGGCTGCCAATCTTTGACAACCAGATGCGTCATATTACCCGCCGGATCCTTAACATCAATCATTGTCGGTAAATCGTATACACCATATTGTATGTAACGTGAATACCATAAAATCCATTGCCCCTGTTTCAGCGCAGTCAAATGACCGTAACGATCGTATTGCGCCACAAATGTTTTTGCAGAGACGTTAGCCGGTAAGGGCACACCACGTAACCAATAATAAAATCTATCGAGTGGAATGTACCAACCGATTTGCGACAGCATAAAATTATGCAATGAATCGACTGCTATGGTATTACCTTCACCTCGACCATAGGTCACTTTGCCATAAGCATCTTGCAGTATTGCTTGAGGCATATTACCCGGTGCTTCCAGCATCAACGTGAAATTATTCGGCGCACTAAAATACCAATCAAAGCCAATGATACGCCGACTGCCATCAATGATGGTGTCAAACACACCCGACGTCCTATACGCCGTCAGTTGATACAATTGCGCCGCACGCACCGCTGGCAGTTCACTGGTGAAATGCTGTGGCCGCGCAGGTGGTCCAAGATACATGGGATTGTGGCAACCACTTAACAACACCACAGACAGCAGAAATAGTTTGCTAATGCGCTTCATGAGATATCCTTAAAATGAAGTAACAATAAAAACACAATCTTGCCTTTAAATAGCCAATGTAGCAACACTATAGCTTCGTTTCAGCGAACTGCGCAGTGCTGCTAAACGACACGAGTAAGTCCTTTGGGCAAAAAAATGGAAGCAGCTGCTTACTCAGCGCAAGAAGCCTTTTGGCATCTCCTGATTCAGCAATATCCAATCCTGTAAACAAACCTGCTGGATGCAACTTCCTACTCTGATCAAACGGTACTGCATTCATCAGCCTTAACCATTCCTCAATCTGTTTAGCATGCTTCGATATGTTCAATAATCTTGTTTTATTCTCGGGGGTAAACATGTCAAAGTCTGCTTCACGTGCCATTGCGCGTACCGCTGGATGTGTCACAAACTCAATACAGATAGGGAGCACTTGATTTATCCATGGCAGAAGAGGAGCAAAAGCAGCAAGATCTTCAAATAAAAATGGCAATTCATATTGCCCAGCTTCAACTGCTTCTTGAGTGGCTGCACTTGCACTGGGCTCTTCACCTGAATCCGCTGCACTGGCCGCTACGTTGACATCCTGCGCCGCGTCAGTCTCAGCAAAATCCCCCAACAAATCAAGTATAGGCAAAACCGAATCCAGCAAGTCGGCATGTTGCGTTATCCAATTTTTGGACTCATTCCAATAGGCCATCCCATCAGGGGCAGGCTCAGCACTTGGAAATCTTGCAGCTAACGTGCGCAGCACCATATCAAACTCAGCATCTTGAGCAAGCTTCTTTACTACCTCAAAAAGCTTGATCACTACAGGCTTAATCCGAAAAATAATAGGTAAAAATTGCAACCACTTCAACAACTCATTTGTTGCTGCTGCAGATGCAGATTCCTGAGATGAAAAAGCTGAAGCAGAAGCAGATGCTGCGTTAAACGACATGGACGCCTGCTGTTGCAATTGCTGTCTTAAAGCAGGTCTAAATAAAGCATGATATTCAAGAGCAGCAGTCCTGCCTTTTGCTTCTACAGCACGTAACGCAGCCACGCCTTTTTCAGACAATTTTTTTAATGGTTGTGCTTGCTGCAAAGCCTCACTAGCCTGCTCTGGTTCTTGAATGTGTATTAATACATCCAAGACACTGGGTATTTGGAAATCTGTGCTTTCGGGCATGCCAGCTGCTGTGATCCAATCCCAACTACGAGGATCGCTACAAAAAAAATGAAAACGCTCTCTGTGCGCCAACCACTAATGACTGATGATTTGCTTAATTACCCGCAACAAGTTCAGCACAGCTTTCTTCACAATCATCCACAACTAGCTCCTTGTTTTATAAAAACAAGGAGCTTAACCTTTTTATGAACATTCTCCAAAGCTGTTTTTTATAAAGTTCGCAGCAGTAGCTGCAACTCCAGCAGCAGTAGCTGCAGCTCCAGACGCTCTCGCAATAAGAGGAGAAAAAATACTCAAAACTCCCGCTCCCTGCCTAGCAGCTCCCGCTCCCTGCCTAGCAGCTTCAGCTCTCTGGCTAGCAGCTTCAGCTCTCTGCCTAGCAGCTTCAGCTCTCTGGCTAGCAGCTTCAGCTCTCTGCCTAGCAGCTTCAGCTCTCTGGCTAGCAGCTTCAGCTTCCTGCCTAGCAGCTTCAGCTTCCTGGCTAGTAGCAGCTTCAGCTTTCTGCCTAGCAGCTTCAGCTTCCTGCCTAGCAGCTTCAGCTTCCTGCCTAGCAGCTTCAGCTTCCTGCCTAGCAGCTTCAGCTCTGAACATAGCAGCCATAGCTAGCAACTCTTCTTCGGGGGGTAGCATCTCGCTTAATTCCGTAATGATCGCAGCATCAGCAGCAGCAGCATCAGCAGCAGCATCAGCAGCATCATCAGCATCATCAGCATCATCAGCATCTTCTGCTGCGGAAACAACATTTAGTGTTTCCTGTGATGCAAACAACTCGGCCAATTCCTCTGCGGACAATTCTATTAATGGTGTTGGCTTCTGCAATGCCTCGCTCGCAGCCTCAGGACGTTCAATTTTTATTAGCGCCTCAATACAGCCGCGGGGAAAAGCTTGCGATATGGAAACGTCATCTTCAGGCCAGCTACTAGGATTGCTACAAAAAAATTTAAAGTGCTGTCTGAGCTCCGGCCACCGCTGATGTGTCATTAAGAAACTTAATAACTCTAGCTTATCGGGGGAAATGAACAATACATAACATGTCTCAGACTGAGCAGAAGCTATCTGAACAAGCTTATTAGCTACCACACAGTGTTGTTCACGCAAAGTGAAGGTACCTTTAGGTGAATTTGAATCCTCTTCACGAAGAAGAACCTGTACTTCTTTTTTTTCTTGAAAAAACTTGCTCAGTATAGAGTATGGGGTTTGTTGTAATAGTGGATCATCCGAGCCTATCCCACTCTGCGGCTGCCCTGCGAGCATCGTCGCGGCAGTTGTTAAAAAATTTATATTTATATTAGGGTGTTGAGCTTGCATTGCCTGAAGAAAATCTTCTACAAACCGATAAGTTGGTGACTGAAACGGATCGACAAAAATAATAATTCTGGACATACATTACCTCAAAATTTGATCTATTAAACTCTAAATTAGGCGCTAACTATAACTATGAACAGCTCTCAAAGCAAAGGAAAACGAATCATGACAATCACCTGTCCATACTGATCAGCTCCCCGAGCGAGGCAACATTATAAAACCAACCCTGAATTCTCGCCTCAAGAGAGCAACCATGCTACAATTTCGCCCGCATTTGCATATACTTTAGACTAACGAGAGATTGTCATGCCTGTTTCGGCTTTTGGGATTAACCACCAACACAGCCCTATTGAGATACGCGAGCGCCTGGCATTCAGTGGTGAGCATATTGAAAAAGCATTAGGTACGCTTTTAAAACAGCCTGACATTGATGAGGCGGTTATTGTCTCAACGTGCAACCGCACTGAAATTTACACTGCCTCGAACAAATCAGAACAAATAAAAAATTGGCTTATTGAATACCATAAACTGAAGGATCTGGATTTATCAAGCTACAGTTACCACCATCAAGGTCTGGCTGCCGTGCGTCACTTGATGCGTGTTGCCAGTGGTTTGGATTCGATGATTGTCGGCGAGCCGCAAATTTTGGGGCAAATTAAAGAAGCATTTCATTTAGCTTGCCAACACGGCAGTGTCGGCGAACAATTACGCCCTTTGTTTCCAGCTGTTTTTGCAACGAGCAAACACGTGCGCAGCGCCACCAATATTGGGCGCTGCCCTGTATCAATTGCCCACGCGGTCACAAAACTCTGTCAACAGCACGTTGCAGCATTACATGAATCGAATGTACTGTTTATCGGTGCTGGTACAACCATCGAATTAGTCGCCACTTATTTATACGATCGCGGCATCAATAAAGTGTATGTTGCCAATCGCACTCACGAACGCGCGCACATTCTTGCAGAACGCTACAACGGTGACGCTATTTGCATCGGCGCCATTCCCCAGTATTTGCAGCACATCGATATTATTATCAGCGCCACCGCCAGTCAGCTGCCTATATTAGGCAAAGGCCTATTTGAGCGCGTGCAACAGGAACGTGGGCAACGGCCGTTATTTATCGCTGATTTAGCCGTGCCGCGCGATGTAGAGCCCGAGGTTGCTGGGCTGGCAAACATCACACTCTATAACATCGATGATTTACGCGATGTGGTGAACGCCAATCACAATGATCGATTGAGTGCCGCACAACAGGCCGAAGCAATGATCGAGCTGTATGCAGCTAATTACATGCGCGAGTTGCGGATTAATGATGCGGGCGATATCATACGTCATTACCGTAGTACTTTAATCAAACAACGCGACAGTGAATTAGACAAAGCGATGACTGCATTAAAAGCCGGCAAAAACCCTGAAGCTGTGCTGAAAAATTTTGCGCGTAACTTTGTAAATAAAGTGATGCATCATCCTACCATCACGTTGCGTCAGGCGGCATGCGATGGTCATGCAAATCTACTCAATCTAGCTAAAGAGTTATTTAAGTAATCCCATTATGAAAAAATCACTCCATCAAAAATTACAATCCTTAGGTTATCGCTTTACCGAAGTCGGTGGCCTACTCAGTGATGCGGCTATCATGAGCGATCAAAATCGCTTTCGCGAACTCAGTAAAGAATACGCAGAATTAGAGCCAATTGTGTTGTGCTTTAGAAAATTTCAAGCCAATGAGCAAGCGCTGCTTGATGCAAACGAATTGCTCAATGAAGCCGACAGCGATATGAAAGCACTAGCCCACGATGAAATGAAGGCATTGCACGCCGCACAAGAGGAACTGGAACAAGACTTAAAAACACTGCTATTACCACGCGACCCTAACGATGAGCGCAACGTATTTTTAGAAGTACGTGCCGGCACAGGCGGTCATGAAGCGGCTATTTTTGCTGGTAATTTATTTCGTATGTATGCACGTTATGCTGAAAACAAAGGCTGGAAAGTTGAAATCGTCTCAAAAAGCGAAGGCGACCAAGGTGGCTTTAAAGAAGTGATCAGCCGCATTGTAGGACAAGGTGTGTATTCACAATTAAAATTTGAATCGGGAGCACATCGCGTGCAGCGCGTACCCGCTACGGAATCGCAAGGACGTATTCATACCTCAGCGTGCACTGTGGCGATTATGGCTGAAGTTGATGAGATTGATAATATCGACATTAATCCTGCTGATTTGCGCATTGACACCTATCGCTCATCCGGTGCTGGTGGTCAGCACGTCAATACCACAGACTCAGCGATTCGCATTACTCACATTCCAACAGGGCTCGTGGTTGAGTGCCAAGATGAACGCTCACAACATAAAAATAAAGCACGTGCTCTGTCACTGCTCTCAGCACGCTTGCTGGATGCCCAGCGCAGCGCCCAACAAAAAGAACAAGCGGCAACACGCAAAAGCTTGGTTGGCAGTGGCGATCGCTCAGAGCGCATTCGCACTTATAATTATCCGCAAAGTCGCGTGACCGATCACCGTATCAATTTAACGTTATATCAGTTAGATCAAATCATGGAGGGCGATTTGGATCCGGTTATTCAACCGCTCATTAAAGAATTGCAGGCAGAACAATTGGCGTTGATGGGGGAAGAATAACGATGTTAACACGCAAGCGTCTTAACACGATCACCTCTGCATTAAGAGATTTAACTGAATATTTACGTCCTTTTTCAACAACGCCGCGCCTGGATGCAGAACTGCTGATGGCGCACAGCTTAAAACGTCCACGCACTTTTTTATATACCTATGCTGAACAAGCAGTCACACCTGAGCTGCAAGACATCGTGTTTGATTATGTGGAGCGGCGCTGTGAAGGCGAACCGATTGCTTATATTTTAGGAACTAAAGAATTTTGGTCACTGGATCTTAAGGTGACGCGCGATACGTTAATCCCACGCCCCGAAACGGAACACCTTATTGAATGGGCATTACACTATTTACCACTGACCGCTGCACATATTGCTGATTTAGGTACCGGCAGTGGCGCCATCGCCATTGCGCTGGCACATGCACGCCCGTACTGGACAGTGCATGCCAGTGATGCGTCAGCTGCTGCTTTAAACATTGCGATTCACAACGCAGAACAACACCGCTTAACCAATATCGAGTTTTACCTTGGATCGTGGTATCAGGCCCTGCCCTCGCAACGCTACACGGCCATCATCAGCAACCCGCCGTATATTGCAGCCGATGATCCGCATTTGAATCATTTAAGTTTTGAGCCGTATACAGCCTTGTGTGCTGCAGAGCAAGGCTATGCAGCGTTTGCAGCGATTATTCATGACGCTAAAAATTATTTACTACCCGGCGGCAAACTGATTTTAGAACATGGCTACAATCAAGCAGCCGCACTGAAGACGATGCTGCAACAAGCAGGCTTTACGCACATCGACTCTTACTGCGATCTGTCCAAACACATGCGTTTTGTGGTGGCCTCCTAGGCGCAGGAAAATGCGCATACATAAACAATTAGAGCGATTATATGAAAACAGGCTTACTACTCATCAACCTTGGAACACCCACAGCACCCAGCGTCGATGCTGTGCGTGCGTATCTGGATGAATTTTTAATGGATCCGTACGTGATCGACCTGCCTTACATGCTGCGGTATGCCCTCGTCAAAGGCATTATTTTACGCACACGGCCACAGGCATCCGCACAACTCTATCAATCCGTGTGGATGGAGGAAGGCTCACCGCTTTTGGTATTAAGCCTACACTTTAAAACAGCGTTACAACAATTGCTCGCTGAAGATTGTGTGGTAGAACTGGGTATGCGCTATGGCACACCCAGTATTGACAGTGCTCTTGAAAAATTAATGCAACAACCGCTCAAAGAACTCATCGTATTGCCACTGTTCCCACAGTATTCGCAAGCGGCGACGCTGTCTGCTATAGAATGCTTCAAACGCGCTGCGCAAAAATACACACTGCCACCGACGCGCATCATTGAAGATTTTTACAATCACCCAGCCTTTATTGAAGCGTATGCGGCACTCATTAGCGAACACCTTGACTTGGAACAGCATCAACACTTGCTCATGAGCTACCATGGCTTGCCAGTGAAACACCTCGAAAAAACAGGCTGCCAACATGTTGGCAAACAGTGTTTCGATGCGATAGGCTGCCCACGCATCAGCGCGCAAAATCAGCAGTGTTACCGCGCACAATGTTTTGCTACAACGCGTTTGCTCGCTGCACAATTACAGTTAAAGCCGAACCAATATAGTGTGTCATTCCAATCGCGTCTCGGTAAAACACCTTGGATTAAACCGTATACCGATTTGCATTTAGAAGATTTGTATGCGCAAGGCATTCGCAAGCTAGCGGTGGCCTGCCCATCTTTTGTAACAGATTGTTTAGAAACACTCGAAGAAATTGCCCTACGCGCAAAAGAACAATGGATGGAATTAGGCGGTGAATCGTTTACGGCGATTCCTTGTCTTAACAGCAGCGCGCTGTGGTTGCGCGCTGTAGCTAAAATAAGTCTGAACTAGCGCATGTCTATTTTATTTTTATCTCTATAGCATTTGTCTTAGAATTTTCTCGAAACTTATCGACCAAGCATTTTAAGATAACTCCCAATCGATCACCATGCGTAAACCATAATTTTTCTGTATGGCGTTTATGTTCTTCATGAAGTTTTTTTATATCCTTTAAAAAAACTTGAATTGAAATTTTCCCTTGTAAATAATTAGATATGCATAATTGAGCGTTTTGTGCACATTGACGACGCGCAGGACTAATATAAGCTCTACCCCCTCGAGTATTATGATGAAATAAACGATAACCCAAGCCCACAACACCTTCCTTATGCCTGCCTAAATAACGATCCAGTTCCTCTAGGGTCTGTGTGAATACTTTTTTTATTGCTACTTTTTCTGCTACGCCTCCTTCTATCTCTCTTTCTATCTCTGTCATACGTAGCGCAGCATTATTGGATGCTCTACTTACACCAGTTTCTCGCGAATTTAAAGAGTTATCAGAATCATCAGCTGGAACCGAGGTTACCCCAAGTACATTAGTGTCCTGCGAAGGGCTCTTTGACAATAGTTCTAATAATGTTTCACTATAGTTTTTGGGAGGTTGTTGCGGCACTGTTGTGGCCTCAATTACTGAATCAGGCAGCGGTGGTACAACTTCTTCAAAGTGTAATTTTTCCCATTCAAAGTCTAATTCTTCCCTTTCAACAGGTGGGGTGGTAGGCTGCAAAGAAATAGCGGAATGATTAGAGACAGTAGATCCGGATCGGCCCCGCTTAGCCTGTTTTGCAGAGTGAGACCACGGCCACTTGAATGATAGCCATGATCTCCAATCGATCACTGTTTTTTTAGATTTGGTACTATCTTTGGTACTATCTACCACTCCCCAACCCCTATCTCATGTAATCCCTTACAGATTGTATATCCTGACCTGTTTTTAATGTTATGAGATGAATATTAATGTTTTATTAAATAAATGGATACAAATTGAAACAAATGGGGTTCAGAATAGACGACCACAATTCATAAATCAAGACTCATTTGGCCGGTTATGTATAGTAGGCAAAAATAGTGACCCCGATAAAGAGCTACAAAAATACGGCTTTTTCCAAATAGTATTCACCTGCATCAAGATAATGATGATCAAGAAAGATAAAATATCCAGCCGCGAGATTGATTGATCAAAAAATGGGTGTAGAATGGGCGGTCACGGATCAGTCACTATAATCATGGAGTCGTACGATGAAACAGTGCATTACACTTTCTACCCTATGTGCCCTATTTTGCAGTCTTAGTTGCACAACCACTTTCGCGCAAACTACACCAGCACCTTTTAAACTCAATGCCGACAAGCAACTGTTTGGCTATTACACCAACTGGGATACCTATGGTCGCAATTTCCAGCCCGAGAATATCCCAATAAAATACGTTACAGCTGTATTGTACGCATTTGCGCAAGTTGGGAACTGTGCCATGCCTTATGCCACCGACGCTAATCCCACCCTCTGCAACGCAGGAGCTTTCGCAACTGGTGAGCAAGATTATTTATTGCACAGCACCGACCCAGGCTCTGATTTTAAAACCATTCCAGCGGGGTATAAAAACGCAGGTCAAAGTGGCGCGTGGGTTAAAGGAAACATGGGTAAAGTCATTACACTGGCACATTCCCAGCAAAAACCCGCCCTGCTCTCTATTATTGGTTATTCGTTAAGCGTACCGTTTCAAACAGCGATTGATGATCAACACCGCAGCGCTTTTGTGCGCAGTATTATTGATTTTTTGAATTTGGTTAAAGCCGATAATAACCAAGATGGTTTTGACGGTGTGGATGCCGATTGGGAGCCTAATGACAACAGCTGGTCTTTCATGAGCACACCCCAAGGTACGCAAATATTACAAAATTATTTATCGTTTCTCCAAGAACTGCGTGTCGCACTTAAAAATAATTATGCAAGCTATGCCTTACTAACAATTGCATTACCAGCAGCACCTGATGTGATTAATAAAGCAGATGTACTGATACCGGGTTTTTGGAAAAAAATTTCCAACACCACCGATTATATGGATGTGATGAGTTATGATTATCACGGTGCATTTGATACACCAGCCTACACAAACTTTTTAGCACCATTTCAATACGATGCAACACAACCGGACAATATCACGTACCGCGAGACGTTTAACGTACGCAGCTCCATCAAGGCTTATCTGAAAGCTGGCGTACCTTCTTCGAAAATTATTATGGGCATTCCGGCTTACGGTCGCGCTGTGAAAGGCGTGGCATCTAATTTAAATCAACAGGCTCAAATCCCTGGATTCCCGGGACTCTATCAAACATTCAGCTCAGCATGGAATGGGCAGTGGGATAATACGGGCACTTATGATTACGGTAATATCTACAGTACACTACTGAAAAATGGGTTCACTGAATACCACAATGATGCTGCCAACGCGACCTATGCTTACAATCCTAACACCGATGGCGGCGTGTTTATCAGTTACGACAATCTGCAGGATATCGACACCAAAGTCGCCTACATTGAAGCACAAAATTTAGGTGGTGCGATGTTTTGGTCGTTATCTGGCGATATCCATCAAGATCAAAAGCGCAGCTTTAAAAAAGCATCATTAATTTATAGAGTGCATACGCAATTTTTAAAATGAGCAGCTTAAAAATAGAGAGTCGCAGCAAACATATCGAGAATCGAGAGCCGATTCTCGATACCTCTTGCGATTCGCGACGCTCTATATTTAGAGTAGACAAATTTAAGTGCTGCATTATATGATGAGCGCATGAAAAAATGCCTCCATGCCATCAGTTTGCTCGAATGCCTTTTATCCATTATTGTGATTGCCAGCATTTCTACAATGGCTGTACGTTATTACATGATCACGATTCGCGACATGCGGGTGTCACATGCAATCAGCCAAATCAAGCGCATCACCGATGCCAGTTACGAATGGCTGCAAATGCAAAAACAAGCTGATTTTAGCGCAACAAGCAATGGCGTTATGATCAATCTCCAAGCGCTCGTGAGCAATGAATTATTAACAGACCCACATGATACCGTAGCACCTTGGGGCGGCAAGATAGATGTCGCACCAGGTGATAATCCGAGCTACATTAAAATCATTTTAAATGATATTCCACAATTGGCCTGCCGCAATCTCACACAACAACTGCTCTACATCAATAAAGATAAAACAGATAATGTGTGCAGCGATGCAAAAAACAATACTTTTATAGGTGAATTCTAAATGATCAAGCAAAAAATAATCATTGCTTCAGGCAACACAGGAAAAATTCGCGAACTGCAAGCTATTCTCAATACACTGGCCATTGACACCGTACCGCAAGCAGAGTTTGGTGTAGAAGATGCTGATGAAACAGGGTTGACGTTTATTGAAAATGCGCTGATCAAAGCGCGTCACGCCACAACACACACCGGATTGCCTGCTATAGCGGATGACTCGGGTTTGTGTATTACGGCATTGGATAATCGTCCCGGCATCTACAGTGCACGCTATGCAGGACCGAATGCCACAACACATGATCGCATCACAAAAGTACTGGGGGAGCTGCAAGGTGTAGAAGATAACCACCGTCACGCCGCATTTCATTCGGTCATCGTCTATCTACGTCATAGCACCGATCCCAATCCTCTCATCGCTCACGGCGTGTGGCACGGCCGCATCACACAGCAGCCCATGGGTGAGCATGGTTTTGGCTACGACCCTATTTTCTATGTGCCGGAATATGCCTGCACGGTTGCCGAATTAAGTGATGACATTAAAAATAAAATCAGCCATCGTGCGCAGGCCCTACAGCAGCTGTGCCAGCAATTAACCAATACCTTAAAATTGGAGTCTACCCTATGAAACAAGCAATCGTTATATCATGTATCTTACTAGGCCTTGCCGCTCCTGCCGTTTTTGCAACGAACTTGCGCGTGATGGATTTGAATGCACAGCACCATCCACTGCAACACCCGCGTTTTACTGGCATTAATGCTTCGGGTCATTTGAGTATTACCATTGTTCCCGTGAAAAACTCATCCGCTGTTTCGTTTTCAGTACAAGACCTACAACACGGCCAGGCGCCTGTCATTGCTGAAATTCGCCAACATATGTTGTATTTGCGTCAGATCGGTTACTCCACACGCGCCACGGCTGTTACCGTGTACATGCATGACATTAATGAACTGGATGTATTTGGACGCACTGAACTCAAAACTCAACATCTGAATAGCAGCGGCTTAAATTTGAGAGTGGATACAGCAGGCATCATTAATTTAGATGGCCTAATCACACTCAAGCAACTCTCAGTATCTGGAAACAGTAAGATCAATTTACGCTGGGTACGCGGCAACAATGTCACACTCTACAGCCATGGCCATAGCCGTATCAATATCGCAGGCAATATTGGCATACTGCGTGCTAAATTATTCGGTCACAGTTTTTTAAATGCGCGTTACTTAAGAACACAACAAACTTGGATTAAAACACGTGATTTTGCACAAGCACAAGTGATTGCATCCGATGCGCTGCAAGCATACCCAACCGATCACAGTAATATTTATTATTATAAAAGCCCGAATTTGTTAAATCCGATCAATAGTGCTGCAGGCAATACATTGCAGCTGGGTTGGGATGAGTAAGTCATATCTTTCAACTTAAAAACCGACTGCGCACTACTTTTTGTATATCGCCAACACGGCGAACCCACGCGCCTTTTTCACGTATGCGTGGCGACAGCTCGACTAATTTTTCCTCAGCTGCAGCAAACGATGGATAACTGCCATACAACGCAATCACCCACGGGTGATCCGCAACACCAACAGGTAACTTCAATGCCAGATGTTGTAAATGATTTCTCGTAATAAACTGACTGATCACTGTCGCATCGGCGGAGCCTAACAACTGTATCGTATACGACTGACTCGGTAATTTAAGCATTTTATGCTGCGCTAAACTGATTGGGTGAATACGCGGCGCTTGATCATCACGTGCTTCAATTGAATACTGTTGCTCGGTATCTGCTGAGACATCACTGTCTAAATGATACGTCTGTGGGATCGGTGCGGCTCTTGGTAGGTACGCATCCGTATTATATGCCTGAGTCATCACCGGCATGATTTCAACTGAACGCAAATTCAAGTCCATCGATAACTGCGTATTATCCAAATCATCCAGCCCTTCTTCTGCATTCATATCATGAATCGATATTTGATACGGTAATTGTGCCGGTTTTTGCACCACCGGTGGTGCAACTGTTTTTTGTAATGCCGGTGTTGCTAAGCTGGCTGTGACAACAGGTGTTGCAGAAGACGCCGTTTTTTGCGCTGGTGTTGACGCGACCATCAAATTGGGGTGCCTGCTCGCAACGTGTGGCGCTACTTTAACAGGTGCTACAATGACAGGTGAATTTTGTTTGAGTGTTGGCTGCACAGTATGCACCGCAACAGGTAATGCGGGTAATATATCCGTACCATTAAAACTGACTAATTCACGCAGCGCACCTTTTTGTAAGGTCACACCATCATGATCAATACCTTTTACCTCATAGCCATTGGGTAAGTGGGATCCAATTTCTACAGATTCATAATCAGAACCGACATGCAATGTCGCACTCCATTGCCCATTTTGACGATCAATATAACTCAATACAAAATTTTCTGCCGGCTTTGCAACCAACGCGTCATCTGAATCTGTAGCAACACCACTAGTATTGCCGACTATTTTCGCTGTTTGAGTGCGCATCATGGCAATTTTTTGTTGTGCAGCTGCAATGGCCGCTTCCTCATCTAATAATTGATGATGCATGCGCGCCATTTCATACGAATCTAAAGCTTGTATGTAAGCATGTTGCTCTGGCGTAATTTGTGGTGCTGCGGTCGCAGTAGTCACCGTAGCAGGTTTTATGGCTGTCGGTGTTGATACAAGCGTTGCTGTAGGTGATGTTACAGTCGCGACAGGGGTTGCAACAGTCACAGCGGCAACCGGTCTTGTAGGTGTGTCAGGTGTAGTGGTGTTGTATTGCTGCTGCGCAATCACAGGAGTTTGCGTAATATCACGATCGACCAGCTGAAAAACTTGATACCCAAGAAAACCCAATGCGGCCAGCGTTAATACCAATAAACTTTTTTGTTTTATATCCATTGTCTTACTCATTATTTCCCCCACAAAGAAAGCTGTATTGTTCCATCAATTAAACCATCCTTTAAACGCAGATCAATCGATGACAAAGAAAGGGGTAAACTTTCTAACTCCTGTCCAATCAAATCCAATAAGTCCGGTGATATCTCTTGTAAATCCAATGTCAATTTTGTTTGCTGCATCACACCATCTTGAGTGCTCGAATCAATATGAATTGCATCATCCATGAGCACCTGTCGAATCCGCGTCATAAATGTATCAACCGTCACTTGCATCGCTGGATAAGAGCTCGGCAACGTACGTTTACTCAAGTGCGATTCAAGCGTTAATTCGGCCCCACTCGGGCTAATGCGCACGTCATAATAATGCTGCTTTGCCCAGTCCGTCAAATACCACAAATCACCGCCCTGTGCTTGCATATCAATCTGATAATGATCACCACCAAAAGTAATATGAGCGAGCTGCCAACCGGGAATGAGATACAGCTGATCAATGTTATGTGCTAACTCTGTAATGATTTCTGTAGGGTTAGGTGATGATAATTCAACTTCATATTGTTGCACGGGACTGACAATAGGCGTAGCCACAGTGGTTGCTACCGTTTGAGGTGCGGATGTCGCAAAATACCACCAGCTGCAGATACCTAAAATAAATGCCAT
>CAZFAA010000040.1:0-15604 GCA_964516605.1 uncultured Coxiella sp.
ACACTGAATCACGCTTAACACTCTACACACAAACATTATTGGATGAACTGGAACACGGTACAGTGGATTGGGTACCTAACTTTGATGGCACACTGCATGAACCCAGTTTATTACCAGCACGTTTACCAAATATTTTACTCAATGGCTCATCAGGAATTGCAGTAGGCATGGCAACCGATATTCCACCGCACAATTTACGCGAAGTGGTGCGTGCTTGTTTGCATATATTAGATAATCCACAAGCAACCACAAAAGAACTGTGCGAATTCATACCTGCACCAGATTTTCCAACAGATGCCGAAATCATTACACCCAAACGTGATATTGCTGAAATCTATAAAAGTGGCACAGGCAGCGTGCGTATGCGCGCGACCTATGCAATCGATGAGGATGAAATCATCATTAATGCCCTGCCATATCAAGTATCCGGCGCGAAAGTCTTGGAACAAATTGCAGAGCAAATGCTCGCAAAAAAATTACCCACAGTCACAGATTTGCGTGACGAATCAGATCATGAATACCCAACTCGTTTAGTGATTACCATGCGCTCTAACCGGGTAGATGCGGATCAACTGATGTCACACTTGTTTGCGACAACGGATCTGGAGCGTAGTTACCGAATCAATTTAAATATGATTGGTTTGGATGGACGCCCACGCGTTAAAGAGCTGGCAGATATCTTGAAGGAGTGGCTGGAATACCGCAAAGATACTGTGAAAAAGCGCCTAACGTTTCGCCTCGAAAAAGTAACTGAGCGCCTGCACATTTTAGATGGCTTGCTGATTGCTTACTTAAATATTGATGATCTGATTCACATCATCCGCACGGAAGACAAACCCAAAGCCGTCTTGATGAAGAAATTTAATTTAAGTGAAACTCAAGCTGATGCGATTTTAGATATTAAATTGCGCCAATTGGCCAAGCTTGAAGAAGTTAAGATTAGAACCGAACAAGGCGAGCTCTCTAAAGAACGTGATGAATTGGAAAAAATTCTCGACTCAAGCGCGCGCCTTAAGACACTGGTTAAAAAAGAATTGACTCAAGATATGACCGATTTTGGTGATGAACGCCGCTCGCAATTAGTGGAACGTAAAGAGGCTCAAGCACTCAGTGACGAGCAAATTGCTCCTGTGGAAGCAACAACTGTAATTTTATCCAGCAAAGGCTGGATTCGCTCTGCTAAAGGACATGAACTTGATGGCGCGGGATTAACGTATCGTTCCGGAGATGACTATTTATGCCAAGTACGTGGTCGCAGCAATGAACCTGTTTATTTTATCGATTCGACCGGACGCAGCTATTCTCTGAGTGTGCACACACTACCCTCTGCGCGTGGCCACGGTGAACCACTCACCTCAAAACTCAAACCCGCAGCTGGCGCGTCTTTTGTAGGCATGCTGATGGGGCCAGAAACGCAACGGATATTAGTTGCCTCAGACGCTGGATACGGTTATGTGACGCGCCTTGAAAATATGTCTTCCAAAAATAAAGCCGGGAAAGCATTTTTAAAATGCCCAGCAGGTGCGCTTGCCCTACCTCCCGTGTCTATCGATAAGATCGAACACCATTCTATTGCAGCCATCACCAATGAAGGGCGCATGCTCCTATTCCCACTGGCTGATTTACCTGAGCTAGCACGCGGCAAAGGCAATAAAATTATTAACATCCCGAGTAAAAACGTTGAAAATCGCACTGAGTTTTGCGTCGCGATCACAGCGCTGGATAACAAAAAAAGCCTAACCCTTATTTCAGGAAAGCGTAAACTCACCTTAACACCGCAGGATCTAGCGCATTTTCAAGGTGAGCGTGGACGACGCGGCAATACACTACCGCGTGGCTTTCGTCATGTAGAACGTGTTGAAATAGAGGCTTAAACGTTTTTCCCTCCACCAAAATGAGACTCAAACATGCGCTACATACATAACACGCTACTAGAAAATGAACGAATTGTTTACGTAACCCACCCGCATTGGAATATATTCATTCCATCGAGCATTGTGTTTGTGCTGGCTGTTTTGATCTATGGCTTTGGCGCTGAACTGCTGCCGCTCAATCTCAGCATATTCCATTTTACACCGTATGAAATTATCGCATTGTGTTGTGGTTTGTACGGCGCGTTTCATTTTTTAAAAGCCTACATTTTTTTCCGCACATCCGAATACGGCGTGACAGATAAACGCATTATCATGAAAACCGGCTGGATCGAGCGTAATTCTTTAGAATTATTCCTTGATAAAATTGAAGCGGTTTATGTCGACCAAACCATACCAGGGCGCCTACTGGGTTATGGTAGTGTCACCATTATTGGCACTGGCGGCAGTAAAGATCCTTTCATGAATGTGCCCCAACCCCTACATTTTCGCAAAGTTGTGCAACAAGAAATGGATTATGCAGTTAAAAATAGCATCACGGACGTAACGTAATGGATACTTTATTCGGCTCACCCGAAACTTCTTGAACGTATTTCGGCACTAAATACCCCGGTAAACGGGTTTGCAATTGTGTTATCAACCGTCGCCCCTCATCAAGTGAAACGTGAAAATGATGCGCGCCGGCAACCGCATCCAGTTGATGCAGATAATACGGCAACACACCAATACTCCATAAGCGCTGACTTAAATTTTCTAATGCACTTACCGAATCATTAATATCTTTAAGCAACACAGATTGATTTAATACCTGCGCAACACGCTTCAATTGTTTAATCCGAGCACTCAAGCCTGCATCAATTTCTTGAGCATGATTAATATGCAATACAATCACTACATGCAACCGCGTCTGCTCAAAAAGATGCAGGAGCTGCTCGGTAATGCGCTCTGGAATCATCACCGGAAAACGTGTATGCACCCGCAAGGTATGCACATGTGCAATCGTTTCAATATCGGCAATCAGTGATGCTAATTTTGCATCATCCACCAATAAGGGATCACCCCCACTTAAAATAACTTCTGAAATAGACTCATCACGACGAATGTAATCTAAGATAGCAGGCCACTGTTTCAAAGCACCATTTTCGGAATACGCAAAATGGCGGCGAAAACAATAACGGCAATTAACCGCACAACTTCCGGTGAGCACCACCAACACACGACCTGTATATTTGTGCAATAGACCAGGAATGGGACTCGCATCATATTCGGAAAGTGGATCCTGTGTGAATCCAAAAATGGCTTGTACCTCAGGTGCACGTGCAACCACTTGCAATAACAATGGATCGCGGGGATTACCTTTTTGCATTCTATCTGCAAATGCAGTGGGAACACGCACAGCAAATCCTGCGTCATCCGCTACAGGAAGATCCACATGCACATATTCGTACAGTTGCGCTGAACTGGTGATA
Organism: uncultured Coxiella sp.; assembly: GCA_964516605.1. Lineage (GTDB taxonomy): Bacteria > Pseudomonadota > Gammaproteobacteria > Coxiellales > Coxiellaceae. Next base: position 3,341 of record CAZFAA010000040.1, read on the forward strand.
GCTGTTTGTAATTGTTGTTGCCAAGTCATCATAGGATGGCAGTATATACTGCTCGCCATTGAAAATGCGAATTTAAAAATGCCCCAACACATTAATCCATAGCGTGCTCTATAAGGCAGTTTTAGGCCATACATCACCCTTAAATAAAAACTGTCTACAAATTATTTTAAGTGCTATGTGGCACGTAGCTGAACCAACAACAGCCTGTAGAAATATCCTGTCTATGGTATAATCCAAAATCTTATGGAAAAGCTTACTAGATTAACACAATGGATTCTCACAAGCCTTTTGGTTTTCAACTCAACCATTGTGATTTCCAGCAGCTGGAATAACCCCAACAAACACCAAGAAGCAAGTAATACGCGCTATTCCGCCTTTGCTGGATCACCTAAAACACTCGATCCTGCGCGCTCCTATTCCAGCGATGAAGCTGTATTTACGGCGCAAATTTATGAGCCACCACTACAGTATCATTTACTCAAACGTCCTTACACGTTAGTGCCACTAACGTTAACGCGCATGCCGATGGTCACGTATTACAATAGCCGCGGCACAGTGCTGCCTCAAACTACCGCTCCTAATAAAGTGGCTTATTCCGTTTATGATTTATATGTTCAACCGCATATTTTTTATCAGCCGCACCCCGCCTTTGCCCGCGATGCAGCCGGACAGTATCGCTACCATCATTTAACAGAGCAACAAGTACAGTCCATAAAATCGCTTAAAGATTTTCATTACAGCAGCACACGTGAACTGACAGCAGCTGATTACGTTTATGAAATAAAACGTCTTGCTAGCCCTGCCACGCAATCGCCTATTTTAAGTGTCATGAGCAAATACATTGTCGGTTTAGACGATTACAATCGCCTGTTGAACGTACAACAAAAAAAATTACCGCCTGGATCTTGGTTGGATTTGCGCCAATATCCATTGCTTGGCGCCACAGTGCTTGGCCCTTATCATTATCAAATTAAAATTAAGGGCGTCTACCCGCAATTTCAATATTGGCTTGCCATGCCATTTTTCGCACCCATTCCGTGGGAAGCGGATAAATTTTACAGCCAACGCCCATTGATTGAGCGCAATATTACATTTGATTGGCAACCAGTTGGGACAGGCCCGTATCGCCTCATTGAAAATAACCCAAATAAGGAAATGATTTTGGAGCGCAATCCAAATTACCATCCTGAGTATTACCCAAGCGACGGCAATCCTGGTGATCGCGCACAAGGTTATTTGCAACACGCGGGTGAACGATTGCCACTAACAGATCGGTATATTTTTACCTTGGATAAAGAAAGCATTCCGCGATGGAATAAATTTCTGCAAGGTTATTATGATGTATCCGGTATTGGTCCAGATAGTTTTGATCAAGCCGTAAAACTGGATACAGCAGGCCACCCTATTTTAACAGAGTCGATGCAACAACAAGGCATGCGCCTTGAAACTGCAGTAACACCCGGGTTATTTTACATGGGCTTTAACATGCTCGATCCTGTTATCGGTGGTTATTCTGAACAACACAAAAAATTACGCCAAGCCATTTCGATTGCTATCGACTATGAGGAATTTATTGCACTCTTTCGCAATGGCCGTGGCAAAGCTGCCATGGGACCAATACCCGAAGGCATTTTTGGTTACACCAACGGTCAACCTGGTATGAATGACGTGGTGTATGAGTGGCGCAATGGACACGCGCAGCGCAAATCCTTACACATTGCTAAAACATTACTGGCACAAGCAGGTTACCCAAATGGAGTGAATGCCCAAACAGGGCAACGCCTTCTTTTAAATTATGCAGCAACTGGCAACAGCCCTGATGATAAAGCACATTTTAATTGGCTGCGTAAACAATTTGCCAAAATTGGCATTGAATTGAATATCGAAACGATGCAATACAATCAATTTCAAAAAAAGATCCTAACCGGCAACGCACAATTATTTGACTGGGGATGGATGGCCGACTACCCAGATCCAGAAAATTTTTTATTTTTGCTATATGGACCCAATGGCAAAGTAAAATACGGCGGCGAAAATGCAGCCAATTACAGTAACCCTAAATTTGACGCCTTATTTACCCAAATAAAAAGTATGCCCAATACCACTGCGCGCCAACAAAAAATAGATCAAGCATTGAAAATAGTTCGTGAAGACAGCCCATGGGTGTGGGGATTTTATCCGGTTGATTTTAAATTATCACACCAATGGACCAGTCGTAATAAACCGAATGTCATCGCCAATAACCTACTTAAATATCAAAAATCTGATGCTCATTTGCGAGCACAACTGCAACAAAAATGGAATCAACCTATTCTATGGCCATTGTGGTTATTGATTGGCTGCATCCTAGCATTTATCCTTGGATTAGCATTGGCCTATATCATGCGACAACGTAAAACTACTATTAAACGAGATAAACACTACACATGATATTTTATATTATAAAACGCTGCTTATACGCCATACCAATTTTAATTGGGGTAAATTTATTTACCTTTATTTTATTTTTTATCGTCAACAGCCCCGATGATATGGCGCGCATGCATTTGGGCCACAAACATGTCACACAACAAGCAGTCAATCAATGGAAAGCGGCTCACGGCTACGATAAACCACTTTTCTATAATCCAGCACAACAAGGCATAGCTAAAATAAGTGACACATTATTTTATACAAAATCGCTCGAGTTATTTGCCTTTGACTTTGGAGAGTCCATTCAAGGAAGGCATATTAATTATGATATCCATGAGCGCATGTGGCCAAGTCTGGCAATCGCTGTACCCACACTCTCAATTGGCGTATTAATTAATATTACTTTTGCATTATTTATTACCTTATTTCGCGGCACTTTTTTTGATACAGCCGGCATCATCCTGTGCGTCGTATTGATGTCTATTTCAAGCTTATTTTATATTATTTTTGGCCAATATCTGTTTGCCAAAATACTGCATTGGGTACCTATCTCAGGTTATCAGAGTGGTCTGGATGGAATTAAATTTATTATATTGCCTGTTAGTATCGGCATCCTATCTGGTATTGGCATGGGCACACGCTGGTATCGCACAATATTTCTTGAGGAAATCAACAAAGAATACGTGCGCACCGCACGCGCCAAGGGTTTATCTGAAATAAAAATTTTATTTAAACACGTCCTCAAAAATGCCATGATCCCTATTTTAACCGGTATCGTTGTGATTATTCCGAGCTTATTTATGGGCAGTCTTATTTTAGAATCTTTTTTTGGTATACCCGGCCTTGGGAGTTACACAATCGATGCTATTTTACAGCAAGACTTTGATATCGTACGCGTCATGGTATTTATTGGAACATTACTTTATATTATTGGATTGATCCTAACGGATATTTCATACTCGTTAGTTGATCCTCGAATTCGCTTAGGCGGCCATCAATAGGAATGATGTTATGCAAATACACCTGGACATGCTGCCAACCGACTGGTTTGTGTGGGCTTTATTTTTTGGCATGTTGATCTATATTGGTGTGGTTTGCCGACGCCGTCATTTGCGCGAAGCATGGCGTTATGTCTTGACGCAACCACTCGGGATGATGGCTATTATTATCTTAGCCTGTTACAGCGTCATTGGATTAGTCGATTCCATTCACGTGAACGTTACCACACCACAAAGTGAATCAAGAGACTCAACGGCGATCACTAAAAGTGTTTTGGATATCTTGATTGCACCACTGGGTCAACAGCAAGAGAAAACCTATTCCGCACCTTTTTCCACAACACTATACAACCCTGAGCTGATCACCCAACAAAATGGTCACACAGTACGTGATTATGCGCGCTTAAACTATGCTGGCAGACACCTTCAAGATCCAGCTACTGAAAAAATACACGATATTTTATTACGCTGCGCAATAGGGTGCGGCATTGGTTTGATCATTTTTTTCATTCTCAGCAGTCTTTTATATTGGATATACGGCCATAATTTTTTATGTGGAAAAACGACTATTGCCTGGCGCTCCTTTGTGGTGACGTTTAGCGTTATTTGCACTGTCTTCTGTATAACCGCGCTGACAGCAACGCACTACCACATCTTTGGCACCGATCAAGTAGGGCGTGATATTTTTTATGAATCGCTCAGCAGCATTCGAACCGGTTTACTGCTTGGCACATTAGCGACTTTATTTATGCTACCCTTTGCCTTGATGTTTGGTATGCTTGCAGGCTACTTTCAAGGCTGGGTTGATGACGCTATTCAATATCTGTATACCACCTTAAGCTCCATCCCTGGAGTACTGCTCATTTCAGCTGCCATTCTCGTCATTCAAGTGTATATCGCCAAACACGAAAGTGCCTTCCCAACGCTGCGTGATCGTGCCGATGCGCGCTTGCTGGCTTTATGTATTATTCTCGGGATTACCAGTTGGGCCAGCTTATGCCGCTTGTTGCGAGCAGAAACATTAAAATTACGCGAACTTGGGTTCATTCAAGCAGCGAAAGCACTTGGCGTAAAACCACTCAAAATAATATGGCGTCACATTATGCCGAATGTCATGCATATCGTGCTGATTACCATCGTGCTCGATTTTAGCAGTTTGGTATTAGCTGAGGCAGTATTATCATATGTTGGCGTAGGTGTAGATCCCACCACAGCAAGCTTTGGTAACATGATTAATGCATCACGTTTGGAATTAGCACGTGAGCCTTTGGTATGGTGGCCACTGCTCGCAGCACTTGTATTTATGTTTGTGCTAATTCTAGCAGCGAATATTTTCTCGGACACGGTGCGTGATGCGTTTGATCCAGCTATATCAACTCAATAGCGTTGATATAGCTTCCTGGGTTTGATGATGATCAAAAAACAAGTGTTTGATCATCATTTAGGAGGAGTTAACTCTCCTCCCCCTAAAAACCCCCACCGCGAGAAGAATGGGAATAGATATATCAACTCAATAGCGTTGATATAGCTTCCTGGGTTTGATGATGATCAAAAAACAAGTGTTTGATCATCATTTAGGAGGAGTTAACTCTCCTCCCCCTAAAAACCCCCACCGCGAGAAGAATGGGAATAGATATATCAACTCAATAGCGTTGATATAGCTTCCTGGGTTTGATAGGTATAATGGGCGCGTATTGTAAAAAATTATGAAATTAGAACCAAAAAAATTGCTGACGATGGAAAATTTAACTGTATGCTTTGATGCAATTAAGGCACTCGATAATTTATCCTATACAATTTTTGAAAATGAAATCGTCGGCTTAGTTGGAGAATCTGGCAGTGGTAAAACCATCTCCGCTCTAGCCGCAATGCAACTGCTACCTCTGAATGCACGCGTGTCACAACAGAGCAAGATTATTTATGATGATGTGGACTTACTCAGCCACAGTGAACAGCGTATGCGCCGCTTACGCGGCCATGATTTTGCGATGATCTTTCAAAATGCAATGACCGCCTTTAATCCTGTCTTCACTATTGGTAACCAGATCATTGAAGCAATTCGAGCGCACCGTAAATGCCGCTATAAAATAGCCTATCAAGAAGCATTAGCACTATTGGATGAAGTTGGAATTAAAGAACCTATACGTTGCCTTAAATCCTATCCACATCAGCTATCCGGTGGTATGTTACAACGCGCTATGATCGCCATGGCACTTTCTTCAAAGCCACGGCTATTGATTGCTGATGAACCAACAACCGCGCTGGATGTGACAATTCAAGCTCAAGTTATTGCACTAATTAAAAAAATAAAAATGCAGCATTCACAATTACATCCCATGAGCGTACTATTTATCAGTCATGATTTAGGCTTGGTATCACAATTGTGTGATCGCATTATCGTACTCAAAGAAGGTGTAAAAGTAGAAGAAAATACAACAGGTGCTTTTTTTCGGTCGCCGCAACATGCCTACAGTCAAAACTTAATGGCTTCATTGCTTGATGTGACACCTAAAATGCCACCACCAGAAACAAATTCAATCTTGCTGGAAACAAAAAAACTCTGTGTTTATTTCCCCATTTATCGCGGTGCATTGCGCTTAAAAAAAGGGGATATTAAAGCTGTCGATGATGTATCTCTTCAGATACACACCGCAAAAACATTAGCTTTAGTGGGCGAATCCGGTTCTGGTAAAACAACTCTAGCGCGCACCTTACTCAAGCTCATACCCATCACTTCTGGACATATTTTATTTGAAAACCAAGACATCTCTGAACTGTCGCAACATAAATTTCAAATTCATCGTCGTGATATTCAAATTATTTTTCAAGATCCATATGCAGCGCTTAATCCACGCCGTTTAGTCGGCGATAGCATCGCAGAAGGTATCATGACACAAAAAATAGTAGTAACTAAAAAAGAAGTGGATGCATTGGTGGATGCGTTACTACTGCAAGTCGAGCTGTCGCCTGACATGAAATACCGTTACCCACATGAATTTTCAGGGGGACAAAAACAACGTATTTGCATTGCTCGCGCTCTGGGTCTGAAACCAAAATTATTAGTACTCGATGAACCAACCAGCGCACTCGATGTTTCTATTCAAGCGCAAATTTTAAAATTACTAATTGAATTACAGAAAAAACAACAATTAAGCTATCTACTCATTACCCATAATCTTGGTGTCGTTGCACACATGGCACATCAAGTTGCAGTGATGTATCAAGGTCACATTATTGAACACGGCTCAGCACAAGAGATTCTACTCAATCCACAACATGCCTATACGCAACAGTTATTAGCGTCGAGCAAGATCCCTATATAACAAGCAAAAAAAAAACGATTAATGTCAGCTATTATGGTTCATTATGTATCTCAATAGAGTTTTTTTCGTGACACGAATTAGAAAAAACCAAATTTGGTAACTCAGATGTTTCAGGAACCTACTTCACAGGCGCTAAAAATTTTAATAAAAAACAATTAGAGGATTGGCCTAATAAAAATGCGGTATTATAACCCTACAATAACTCAAAAAAGAAGGATTCTGAGGCTGAAAATACAAAATCGATTACTCACTTTTTTAAATCAGGTAAAAAACGCAAAGCGACAGATACAGCTAATCCAGAACATGTACCATACAATAAAAAAACCTCAGGTAAAATAATCCAATCTAGAGCTGCCAATCTATAATACATTCGATATACTGTGCATAGTTTAAAAATACTGTGGAAATCTTATGGAACCTGAAATTAAAACATCTGTGCTGCATCATACTGATGGCGATATAGGTCACATCCTACTAAATCGACCTAATGCGTTAAATGCTCTATCTCTCACCATGCTGCAAACGTTGCGCGATCAACTTGAATTTTGGCAAGACGATAACACGATCGCTGCTGTCTTAATTGAAGGCACTGGTGAGCGCGCATTTTGTGCGGGAGGCGATATCCGCGCTGTCTATGAAAACAAACACCCCACTCACTTAAAAGCACAGCCTTATTTTGAAATAGAATATTATTTAAATGAACTGATTTTTAATTTTAAAAAACCTTATATTGCCATATTAGACGGTATTGCCATGGGTGGTGGTCTGGGCGTTTCAATTTGGGGATCACACCCTATTGCAACAGAACGCTTAGTGTTAGCCATGCCAGAAACAGCTATTGGCCTTTTTCCTGATATTGGATCAAGTTATTTTTTGATTCGTTTACCAAAACACATTGGCTGGTACCTCGGTCTTACAGGCAATCCCATTAACGCTTATGAAGCGTTAACTTTAGGTTTAGTTAAAACAGTGATGCATCATCAGTCTGTGCCTAATTTTATACGTGATATCAAGCCTAAAAATATTATTACTCCTGACCCCATCGCACTGAACACCCACTCCGAATTATTAGCACACCAAGATGACATAGAAGAATGCTTTAGCCATACGACTATTTCTAAAATCATTAATACACTCAAAACTAAAGATGACTGGTGTCAAAATACAGCGGCAATACTAGAGTCTCGATCACCGCTGAGCTTAAAAGTCACCCTTGAATATTTAAAAAAATCAGCTAATAAAAGCTTTAGCGAAATTATGCAAATGAATACTCATATGGTGAAGCAATTTCTACAAGGTGAGGAATTTTTTGAAGGTATACGTGCAGCAGTAATTGACAAAGATAAAAAACCAAAATGGCAGCATGCCATGAAAGACGTTGATGATATTGATGTGGCATCTTTTTTTTAGCAGTCCGCATAGTCTTGCACGCAACCTGTACCAGAGCTATGCCAGTGAATAGTGCGTTTGATTGAATGCGGCTGGATGTGCCAATAAACTGGTTCTTCTTGAGTACTGTAATACGGTGTTAGAATATACGTTGCCCCTGCAACTCCATAATGCGCATCAGGCGGTGCTATGGCTGTAATCGTTCCATTTGATACGCTCACGCCAGGCTGCCCATTGGTAGCCACGCGATCACGCGGTATACCATTTTTGCCTTGCGAACATGCTGTAATGTTTGAATGCTTTTGTATGCAGGAAATGACCACTGATTTTAATTGTTCCGCTGCCAAAACGGTGGCTTTAAAATTTACTTCACGTAAATAGGCCAAATAACTTGGCACAGCTGTCAACGCTAAAATAGCGAGGATCGCCACGATAATTAAAAGAGCTAATAATGTAAATCCATTTCTGCGTTCGAATAGTTTCATAACAACAACTGTAACGTCTTCAAATACATTATTCAATAAATTAAATGTAATTAAAGTGCAGCAAAAAAAGATATGTAAAAGCTCCCGTCCTCTATATTAAGAACGGGAACAGAGAATCAATTAGATCACTAAAATACTATAAGCAGCGCTATTAACCTGTTTCATTAAGCAAACAATTTTTTTAGCACCTGTCGAGGCAACTGCTGTAGCCTTAGGCTGGCCGGCTGCTGAAAATGTAATATTACATAACCGCGCACCATAATCACCCATATCTACAACACTAAAATTGCGGTTATCTACATCCACAACTTTAGCTTTAGTATATTCACTTACTAACGCATTTTGATCTGCTGTTAAATCACGTACCTCAAAAGATGAGCTACTCATATTAATAACATTAAAAACACTACCGCCTAATTTTGATGGCGCAGGATTTGCCATAGCAATAGAAGATGCGACTAACCCCATTAAACTTGCAACGAATACTTTTTTCATAGAAACTCCAATTTCTCAACATTAAGGTCGGGCAAAATATAACCTATTAGATACTGTAAAATCAAGAACAATACAGCTCACTCCATATGAATTACGAGAATTACAGGACACTTAGTACACAGTGAAACGTACACAGTGAAACCATCTTATTCGCTTTGAATTTCCTATAAAATTAATACCTTAATAAGCGCCCCTCAACCACACTGCAAAAATTCATGAGCAATTTTGCTAGCCGAACTCACTGCTATAACTGAATTTTTAGTCCGCTCGTAGTGCCAAATAAAATCTTTATTTTATATGTATGCATAATAAATTTATGCAGAATGAATCATGAAATTTGCAAAATAAACATTTCCTTTATTAAGAAATTGACAATAGCACAATCAGAACCTATGATGCCGAGTAAATGATAACGGAGAAACACTATGCGAAGAGACCCTAATAATACAGACCCTGAAGACCATAATAATAATAATAATAATAATAATTTACTAATGGTTCTGGCATTATACACGGTCAAAGGCGCGGAAATGGGTGCTATTGGTGGTTTCTGTTTCATATTACTCTGTAGAATGATTTATAGCATGATGGGAATTAGGCCAAGTATAGATCTTGATATGGATCTAATCCGTCGTAGCCTAGCAATTACATTCACAGGAGCTTTGATTGGCTTTGCACAAGGCGTTAATCACCTCTTCTCCTCAAACAATACCACTGAAACCAGACCAGGTCCTCGCCATCAGATTTAGTTAAATGATTGTAACTGTTCACGGCACGTATAGACGTAGCCCCCGTTGGCAGCGAAAGACTGTTATCAAGCACACTGTGAAATTTTACATGGACTAGGAAAATACCATAAAAAAGTAAGCATCATGTCATCCATCATGACACTTACTTTAACCAGGCTTACTCTTAGTAGTCTACAGGTCTTGTTTCAGTACTCATGTTGCGGGTCTTTAAAATATAACTGATGTCCACTTCTTCACGCAGTTGCTCCAATAAACCTGAGTTCTTTAAGATATAAACTAACTCACGTTTATTTATACAACGTAACTTTTTCTTCATGTTCGTCGCATAATACTCCGCTGTGCGACGTGAAATCATCAACAACACGGCAATTTCACGATATTTATAATCAACCAATAACTGTGCCATTTCCGCTTCACGTGTCGTAAAATACACACCAGGAAATAAACTGCCTAAAAAAATACGCTTGCCATTCGGACCTTCCATTACATGGATTTTGCTTCCTACCATCATACTTCTCCCCCAGCAGTCGTTTTAATCATTTTTTTCTGATGCAAATGCGAAAAATACATCAATAATTTATGCGCCGCCCTAGCAGTGGGAGATGAACCCGCCAAAATAGCTTGCAATGTTTTTGAGTTAATACCAATATCCGCCGCGGCTAGCCCATAACGATTATGATTTATATATAATGCGTTTTCGGCTATTTCTTTATAGTTTTTGAATATCATTTATAATCGCTCCTTTTTTCCCTATCCCAATAACTATTTTTTTATTGACGATATAAATCCGTACAAACAAAAAATAGTGTGCATGTTTGATTTCTAGAATGTGTGGCTATTTTAGAACTCAGATAAGACATAATTTCACTCCCTGATTTATTACGTGGTTACGCATTCCTATTCAGCTCTGTAATGTAACTTCATCAGGCTCAAATTCATACCCTGGATTTTACCCTAAAATTTCAGGGATTAACTTAACCTATAAACTTGAACACGCAAGTAGATTTACTATACTTTCATATCAATTTGCTTTTTATCAATAAGTTACGAGAACACCTCAAAATGGCCTCAATAAAATCAGTCTCTTGGAAAGATATTCGAGCAGAAGTCAGAACAAAAAATCTAGAAATTGCCGCAATCATCGACGAAATTGATCCCGATGACTCTTTTAAGCTGTATGTCGGAACCTATAGTTATGGCGAATATATTGTAAAGGATGGGGTGTTTGTATTCCCACCTATAATCGAATCTACATCGCTCAACGAGCTAAAAAGTGAATTAGGATATAACTACGCTGCCAATCCTGTCAGTCTGATTCTGCAAAATACATTAGAGATTTTTTATATTATTAATCAATGTAGCATCCCTTTTTTATATGGCTTGGTAGCACCAGGATCCATAATGAGCACCTGGAAAGTAATCAGCGATCCTGAAGCACATACTCCTGCTTTTTTATGGGATGTAGTCTCAGGTGCACGCTCTCTTTTTATGCTCTCTAAAATATCTGATACCGCAGGAAATAAACGGCTTAAAAAGCATTTTAATCTCTTAACTACAAATAAACCCAAAACTTTTTTGAGTCAATGGGAAATATTCAGAGAGATTTTAGCTCATGAATCGATAAATAAAAAATGGGAAACAAAAATATTATTTTTTGGGAAAAAGTGGTTTGAAAAAATAAATAACGCTCGGTTTAAGGAATTACATTTGTACCTGTTGAAAAAAGCGTGGAGGGGAAGCAATTATTTTAGGAATCAATTTATATGGGATTTAATTTATTCGATCATCCAAGAAAGAAAAAATATAAAAGCAGAAGCTTATATCATCAATACAGTAAAACATTTAATAACAGTTGCAATTGGCATGTCACCCGGATTTGTACCCGCCATCGATGATTACGCCGGGCCCATAACACTACTTCAAGATATCTATCGTGATATTTATCAATTAAAAACTTATGAACCAATTTTCATGCATCTACACAATTTTAAACTAACAGACGACAGATCCATTTACTACTCTTTAGAATACCCAACAACTCCAAATTTTTCTGTAAGATCTACCGAAGAAACCAGCAAAATTCAAGATTTAATAAACATTAAATCTATTATGGCTAAATTTCTTGATGAAATTAAAAAAGGGGATCTGAATATTTATCATACCTCTATATTTGAACTTGTTAATAATGTTTCCTTTGATTATTTCCATTCAATAAAAGGATTCCATCAAATTAACAATATTGATAAATTGGTAGAACTTGATTTGCATCTTAAAAAATTTATAGAGCATGACTCTAATAAATTTCCTTGGCATAGTTCATTCTTAAAGGGCTGTATTAAAATCTCATCTCTTCAAAAAAAGGTTGTGTCCGTATAATGCTGTAAATTCTGTAGTGGCTAATTGATGAGCGATT
>CAZFAA010000041.1:0-15469 GCA_964516605.1 uncultured Coxiella sp.
TTGAGAGCAACTTGCTGAATATATGACTCCTGCTTGGGCATTTATTAAAATACTAAGACCCAATACGATACCCCACATCTTCTTTAGTTGCATAATAACCCTCGCTCATCATGCACTCAATTTAACACGCTAACATTAACGGACTCTTAAAATTGGCCTGTTACACTGCAAAATATTAGTAATTCCAGGCCGCTAAAAAACACGTTTTTTTTCGGGTTATATTGCATACCCGACTCATGCATGTTGTTCTGATTGTAAAAGGGAATTCCTGGTAAAATACCATTTCGCATTTCATAGTGTAATGGGTATAATCTTTCAATGATCAGTCACAATCCCATTATTAAATCGGTTTCTCAGTGGTTTCAGAAAACATTTTCCGATCCTGATGCGATCACGTTGTTTATGACGCTGGTATTCGCATTGATTTTCTTAGAGCTGTTTGGAACGATTTTAATGCCGGTATTAGTCAGTATCGTGATTGCTTATTTACTCAATGCAGTGGTGCGGTTTTTGCAGCGTTGGCATTGCCCGCGTATGTTAGCTGTTTTTATCGTCTACGTGATTTTTTTAGGGGCGTTACTGTACGCTATATTAGGGTTGATACCATTATTGATTAAAGAGCTGAGCAATCTGGTTAATGCGCTGCCTCATGCGTTAGTCCAAAGCCAGGATTGGCTGAATTTGCAGGTACAAAAATATCCCAAATACCTCTCTGTAGGGCAATTACATAGCTATGCGTCGATGCTTCAGGGTCAATTGGCACATGGTGGGCAAGTTGTATTGAAATATACCGTATCATTCATCCCCAATTTACTGCATTTGGTTTTGTATTTAGTGTTAATCCCACTGTTTGTGTTTTTCTTTATGAAGGACAGTCAGGTGATAACGCAATGGTTCTCACAGTATTTGCCTAAGAATCGTGGTTTGAGTCAACGTGTCTGGTCTGATTTAAATATTAAGATTGGTGCCTATGTCAAAGGACGTGTGCTGGAAATTATTATTGTGGCGATTGTCACGTTAGCCGCTTTTTCTATTTTAGGTTTGCAATATGCAGTATTGTTGGGCGTGGCTGTGGGTGTATCTGTGATTATTCCCTATGTGGGGGCGATTGTAGTGACCATTCCAGTTGTGATTGTAGCTTTAGTGCAATTTGGTTGGTCAGCGCATTTTGCCTATGTCATCATAACCTATGCTGTGATTATTATTGTGGAAGGTAATTTGCTAGTGCCTTACTTATTTTCAGAATCCATGAAGCTACATCCAGTTGTTATCATTCTGGCGGTAGTGGTCTTTGGAGGCATTTGGGGTTTTTGGGGGATATTTTTTGCAATCCCCTTAGCGACTTTAATTGATGTCGTGCTGCGTGCGTGGCCACGTTATGGTAGTAATAATCAAAAAACAGTAAACATTAAACCACCAACGCAGTGAGCTTATTCGTTTAGCAGCAAATCAACAACGCTTTATACTCCCCCCAAAAAAAGTCGGGGGGTAGTGTTTATACTGTCTTATTCCTTACCTGAGTCACCTTCGCCTAAGCCACCAAATAGTTTGCTAGCGCTTAGCATTTTTTCTTGGGTGATTTTTTCAACTTTACTGGTGGCATTATTGAATGCCGCAAGCACCAGTTCAGTTACGATAACCTGACCTTCTTTAAAGATATCCTCATCAATAGTCATGGCTTTTGCCTGGTAACGAGCTGTCATTGTGACTTGCACAGCACCCGCACCAGCTTCGCCGATCACTTCAATATTAGACAGTTCGTCTTTGGTTGTTTCCATCATCTCTTGCATTTTTTTAGCATTTTTAAGTAAAGCACCAAAATTTAATTTATCACCAAACATATTATTACCTCATTCTATTGTTAAGGGCTCACGTGACCGCAGTGCATGCGCAAGTGTGCCACCATCTAAATATTCCAGTTCACCGCCAATCGGAACGCCTTGAGCAATGCGGCTGCAACGCACTTTAAATTGCCCGACATGTGTTGCAATGTAATGCGCAGTTGCCTTACCTTCCATTGTCGGATTGGTGGCGAGAATCAATTCTTCTATCGGTTCTTGTTGCAATTTTTGCAGCAGAATCGGTATACCTATGTCCAGCGGCCCAATTCCGTCTAGAGGCGATAAATGCCCTTGCAAGACGAAATATTTTCCGTGATACGTTTGCGTTTGTTCTAAGGCCACCACGTCAGCAGGTGATTCCACTACGCACAAAAGCCGGTTATCACGCCGCTCACTACGACAGAGATCACATACAGGATGCTCTGTATAAATTCGACAACTTTGGCAGTGCTTTACTTGTGTTAAGGCTTGCTGCAATTGTGTTGCAAGGAGTTCACCTTTGCCACGATGCTGTTGATCCAACAAGTGAAACGCCATCCGTTGTGCTGATTTTGGGCCAATTCCAGGCAGGCACTGTAGTGCATCAATCAAATTTTTTGTTAATGGGCTAAACATCCTGTCTGGCGCTCCTATGCTATTTGCCAACAAAAATCCGAACAAAAAAGTGAAGCCCCAATTTTGCTTTTCAGGCGCATCAACATGCTATCCACGTCTTGAAGTATCATGACAATACTATTTATCATCCTCATTTTGATCCGCTGAGATGTTGCGAATTTCATCCGGAATTTGCATACTTTGCAGTAATTCCATGGTTTTTGCTTGGGTCGTTTGTTGGATTTTTTCAGCAAGATCCTTCCATGCTTCACGGACACGCCATTTGAATTCACGCACGCCACCTGATAAAGCACGTTCATCAAACTCAATGTCTTCAAATAGATACGTCGCTGTCATGGTGATACGTACTGTTTTATCATGTGATTCGCCAAATACTTTTATATCGGCTAGATTTGAATACGTACTTTGCATTTGGTTTTGCATGTCCATAATGCTGGATTTGATATCGTCTAATAATTTTTTTTCATCATCACTCATGTTTTTCTCCACTTGATAGTATTGGTTTTATGCTTTCTTTAACGATATTCGCATCGAAAGATTTAATAATTTTTTGCACGGTATCGTCAGTATAGATAGCTTTTTCAGCCTGTTCTTGTCGCTGTTCTATTTTGCGCGTTTGGCTGCTATGCGGCGTTTCCTGCGTTGATTCTACCAGTGTAATGGTTAATTGCAACACAGAATTGAAATACTTGTTTACAGACTCATTGATACGTTTTACCAAGGCATCTTGCAGCAGCGCTTTATGTTTGGGGTGAAGACCCAGCTCAATACGTTGATTTTGTTGCCGAATTAAGGTGCATTGCTCTGCAAGCATGCGAGCGGCACCAGTTAATTCAAGCTGATCAAACACGTTATTCCAATTCAGATCATTGTTAAGTGGTGCCGCAGATTTAGCTGCCGCGGGTGCCTGAGGTGGCTGCGTGTCGTGTTGTAATACATCAATTTTGACTTCTTGAGTAATAGGGGTAAAGGCGAGCATTCGCAAGAGCGTCATTTCAAAGCCACTACGTAATGTTGGTGCGAAAGTTAGGTCGCGCTGACCCATCATGCCAATTTGATAATAAAGCTGTACGTCTTGGGGGCTGATTTGCTGGGCAAATTGAACTAGTGTCGGATCAGCAACAAAATTGGGGATTACTTGTAATAATGTGAGGGTGTGCAAGTAAGACAGTAGCTCTTTGAGTGCTGAGCTAAAATCGACACCAAGCTCATATAATTTTGTCGTTGTTGACACAATTTTATTAGCATCGTGACAAGCTAGGGCGCTGAGCAGTTCAAGAATAAGCGTTTGATCAATTGTGCCGAGCATATTACGTGTATTGGTGGTTGTTACTGCGCCATGGCCAAATGCAATCGCTTGATCCAGTAAGCTCAATGCATCACGCAGGCTACCATCGGCCGCCTTGCTCACTAAGTAAATTGCCTCAGGTTCAAAGTGAATTTTTTCTTCGTGTAAAATATGTTGCAGTTGTTGGTCTATATCATCAACTGTTAAGTGAGGTAGATGAAATTGCAAACAACGCGATAAAACGGTGGCGGGTAATTTTTGTGGATCAGTTGTTGCGAGTAGAAATTTAACGTGCTCAGGGGGTTCTTCTAATGTTTTGAGTAGTGCATTAAAGCTATGCCCTGATAACATGTGCACTTCGTCAATTAGATAAATTTTAAAGCGCCCTATGGTAGGTGCGTATTGTATGTTATCGAGAATCTCGCGCGTATCTTCTACTTTAGTGCGCGACGCAGCATCGATTTCAAAAAAATCAGGGAAAAAACCCTGATTGATAGCAGTGCATGCAGAGCATTGTTCACACGGTGTGGCGCTCATGCCGGCTTCACAATTCAGGCATTTGGCTAGTATGCGAGCAATGGTGGTTTTGCCTACGCCACGTGTTCCGGTAAAGAGATAGGCGTGATGCAGGAAATTTTGATTGAGAGCATGGGTTAACGCCTGAACAGCAAAAGGTTGCCCCACGACGTCTTCAAATCGTTTTGGTCGCCATTTTCGTGCTAATGCCAGATGACCCATCACCACCTCAAAAAGGCGGTGACCCAAGAGCCGCACCTGCGCGCCCGAACTGGCCACTACCGTTGCTCCCTTCCGGGCCTGGCGGGGTTTGCGGTTGCTCGTCGCGAGGGGACCAATGAGTCACCAACACTCGTTTTACCCATCATTGGATGGGTCTGTAAATTTTGGCTAAGGATACACTGGAGTGATGGTCAAAACAACCTTTAAAATGTTGTGTTTATGCAATCAGTGTTTTATTGTGTCCGCTCACCTAAATAAGGAGCGTTTATTATGATGTGTAGACTATTAAACTACGTATTAGCGTGCGTTGTAGTACTAGTCTGTATGAGTGCGCAAGCCAGTAATTGGGGGCATGCCAATGCAGTTGATGGGAAGTATAGTTTTGCCAGTTGTCATCGAGGTTATCAGTCTCCGATTGATATCAATCGACAATATCAAGGCTGTTTATCTGTAAAGCGTCTGTCAATCAAAGTGATTCCTGGTCATTATTCTGCGAAGGTAATGAATACAGGGCATGATATTCAGGTTGTATTTACACATGAGATGCCAGAAGTGGCAATAGGTAAGGATTATTATCACGTGTTGCAGTTTCATTTGCGCACCCCATCTGAGACAACTCTCGCCCACAGGCATTTTGCGGGCGAGTTGCAACTTGTTTTAAATGATACAAGTTTAGCTCCAGTGCGTGTTTTAGCAGTATTGTTAGATGAGGGTCGGTCTCATCCAGGCATTGCCACTATATTGCAAAAAACCCCGCATAAAGCAGGTGTGAGCTCATCTGCATTTGCGTTCACAGGGAGTGATTTGAATAGTATGTTACCCGCTGTGCGAAATTATTATCAATTTACAGGCTCTCTTACAACACCTCCTTGTACAAATAATTTGATTTGGATTGTATTCATGCATCCTGTATCGCTATCTCGTCATCAAATACAGATGTTACGCAGTTTTTATTCAGATAATCACAGACCCACCCAGAATTTGCGGGGACGTCATATTCAAGTTGCGCAGTAACGTATTCATGCGGCGACCAGTTTATTTTCGTTAATTGACTGGTGTAACAGCAACGTATATTATACCTAAGGTTATTCAGAGAAATAAGGGTTTTCTTTTTCTTTGAATTTAACGTTTTGGGACATTAATTAGGGACAGTTATTATTTATATTATTGGACTGCAAATATTAAATGTAATCAGTCCCTAATTATGCCCATTTTTTGGAGAATTGCAGTGCAAACAGCCGTTATAGAATACTACGATCAAGATGTATTGTGTAAAGGATGGCTTGCATTTGATCCCGCTCAAACTACACCTCAGCCCACCGTTTTAATTGCGCACGCATTTGATGGCATTACGGATCACATTCGTCATTATGCTATGCAGGTTGTTGCAGCAGGCTATGTTGCTTTTTGTGTTGATTTGTTTGGTTATGGGAAGACAGCTGGTGATATGGATAGCTGCATGGCATTAATCATGCCTTTTTTAAATGATCGTGCTTTATTACAACAGCGTATCTTAGCAGGTTTCAATTCATGTAAAGAGCAGACTATTGTAGACAGCAATCAAATTGTTGCAATGGGTTTTTGTTTTGGCGGTACGAGTGTTTTGGATTTAGCGCGCTCTGGTGCGTCAGTCAAGGGTGTTGCTTGTTTGCATGGTGTGTTAACACCGCCTCAACATGTTATGGCAGGTGATATAACAGCCAAAGTGCTCATTTTAAATGGCTACGATGATCCGCAAATTGGTAAAGATCAATTGGCAATTATGGCCGATGAGTTCAATACAAAAAATGTCGATTGGCAGTTTATTTATTTTAGTCATACACAGCACGCTTATACGGAGCCGCATGCTGACAAAATTGGCGGTGCAAAAGTAGGGCGTGTTTATAATGCTGATTCCGCAGGACGTGCATGGCAATATTGTCAGGTATTTTTTAAAGATGTGTTGAATTAAACGCAGTGTGCAAACAGCAAGCTATTGAGTTGCTAGGTATCTTAATTTTTTTAACACAAAACCTTCTAATGTATTAATGATACTGTTATCTGCTTTTTGCTTTAGTAAAGAAACGTGCGTATCGGGAAGCTTGGGAACATATTTTTTTTCTATCTCTGTCAGTTCATTTGGAATCATAGTGCTTGGCATGACTGTAATACCCATGCCTGCTTTTACGGCGGCAAGAGTACTTGTATAGCTTGTGCTTGAAAAAACCAAACGCCATGAACGTCCTATTCGTTCAAGAGCATCGATAGCGGCTCTGCGGTAAACGCAAGGTTGCGGGGAAAGAACTAAAGGAATAGGGGTATTTGCACAGATCAGCTTTGAATTACCAACCCATTTGAGGGGTTCGGACCACACATCGACTCCATTAGGGAAGTCTTCAGGACGATTCATTTTGACTAGGACTATATCAAAACGTTTCTTTTTAAATTTTTCAAACAGATTGAGGGTGAGATCACACTCGATATTAAGCAGAATGCGAGGATGAATACGAGAAAAATCTGCTAGCACCTCGTAGAGGTAGGTGCTAGCAAAGTTTTCAGGTAGACCAAATCGTACTTCACCTGCTAGTTCTGGCTCCCTAAATCTATCTAGAGCTTCTCTGTGTAACGCAAAGATCTGTCTCGCATAACTCAGGAACATATCGCCGTCGGGTGTGAGCGCCACCGTTTTACCGCGTATGACAAGTGGCTTTCCTAGCATTTTTTCTAGTTTCATTATTTGCTGACTCATGGCAGATTGTGTGCGCCCAACACGCTCGGCTGCTTTCGTAAAGCTTGCTGTCTCTGCAACGGCTATAAAACATTGTAGGGTGATGGTATCTATATTCATTAGATTATCTAATTATGTTTATAAAAATAATTAATTTAACTAATACTATATAACTTGATACAGTGAGTCAAGTTTAAAACATTTTTAGGGTGTGGAGGTTCGGGGATGGCCAATTATTTTTTAGATTTAACTTATAAATCAAATGAATTAGCAATCATTATGATTACACTGATTTCCTATATTGGAATCTGTGTGATCGCTTTTGCGTCACGTTATATGGTGGGCGATTCAAAATATAAATCGTTTTTTGTGCACCTTATTGTATTGATTTGCGTGGTTTCAATTATGGTCAGTATCAATAATTTATGGGTGTTATTTGGCGCATCCTGTCTAAGTAATGCTATCTTAGTCAGTTTAATGATTCATAAGCAAAAATGGAAAGCCGCTAAGGCGTCTGGAATTCTCGCAGCAAAGAACTATCTATTCAGTGCAATCTGTATGGCTTCAGCATTTGCGCTATTTTACTTTAATACCCGCCAAATCAGTATCAGTTCAATAGTAAGTGACAGTAACAACTCGATTGCAGTACAAATAGCCTTATTATTACTGCTGGTAGCCGCTATGGCACAATCAGCACTATGGCCATTTCATAGGTGGCTTCTCAGTTCATTAAACTCACCTACACCTGTTTCAGCAATTATGCACGCGGGGCTGGTGAATGGTGGTGGGTTCCTTCTGGTGCTGTTTTCGCCCCTTTATGTGCGCCACCCTAATATTATGCTTGTTATATTTATTGTGGGCATGATTTCTGTGCTGCTTGGTACGTTATGGAAATTAATGCAAAGTGATGTAAAAAGGATGCTTGCATGCTCTACGATGGGGCAAATGGGTTTTATGTTTGTTCAATGTGGCCTTGGCTTGTTTCCTTTGGCTATAGCGCATTTGTTTTGGCATGGTATGTTTAAAGCGTATTTGTTTCTTGCAAGTGGTAGTGCAGCGCATGAGAAACGTTTGGATTTATTGTATCCACCAAAACCTTCGGCTTTGATGTGTGCTCTTTTTTGTGGGGCGTTAGGTAGTTTTGTGTTTGCTTATGTTAGTCATAAATCTTGGTTTGCAGGGGATAGTACCTTAGTTTTGATGGTGATTGTTTTTATTGCCGGAACTCAGCTAGGGCTTTCGGTGATACGTATAGCAAACTTAAAGAGCGTTATTTTGGCGTCTGTCATCACATTTTTAGCTGCGCTTTTATATGGTGGTAGTGCTCAATTGATCATGTGGATTTTGGCTCCTATGGATTTGATGCGCGCACAGCCGCTGAATATTTTTTCTCTAGCAGGTGTGGCTGTTTTAACTCTGGCGTGGTTTGGTGTGTTGTTCATTCGGACCCCATTAAAAAATAAAAATCAACAGTCATCTTGGTGGCTGAAGGCTTATGTTAAGGCACTGAACTCGAGTCAACCACACCAAGATACGATTACGTCTCATCGTAATCATTATCAATACTAATGAGAAAGTTTGTGAATACGTCAATTCAATACGAAAAACGGCCACCAGTTGAGGAAGATAATGTGAATTTGTGCAATGTGATAACCAGCAGTTTCTCTAAAATAGCGCCATTTTGGCCACTCCAAAATTTGATTGCAGTGAACCCATTGCAGGGATGTGAGGATTTACCTATAGAAGATGCGCTAAAAATAGGTGCAGCTTATTTTGAACAATCTGATTTGCCATCACAAATGTTGCTGGCAAACATTCAAACGATAAAGTGGCTTGGGGCTTATTTTGACGAAGGGCAAGCAACAATAACAATGCCTCTTAGAGAATATGGTTTATATCATGCTTGGAGTAAGCTCGCTCCTTATGATGAAAAACTTCATGGAGGTAAAAAAGAAAAAATAAAATTTCTGAAAAATTTACCGAAAACACCAGGCCAGATTATTTGTGAATGCTTGATCATCTTAGGTATCAAAGAAGAAGAACAACATGAATTCCTAATACTGCTTCTCACTACGCTTCCAGGGTGGGCGTCCTACATTAAATATAAAACTGAGTGGGATGCGGCATGTTCTCATTCTCATCCTGTTACGCAATTAGATTATATTGCGGTAAGGATCGTTATCATCACCGTGCTTTGGCCAGAAGCAAGAGCCTTACTGGATTGGCACAAACGGGCTTTAGAAAAGCCACGCGAGCCAATCCTTGAGAAAATAGAAGCAGCAGAAAATGCTTATAGGATTCCTTTGTTAAAAAAACTGGCGGCACAACAAAGCGAAAAAATCCATACACCAGAAGCGCAGCTGGTATTTTGCATTGATGTGCGCTCCGAACCGTTTCGTAAAAGTTTGGAGTTAACGGGTGACTATCAAACCTTGGGATTTGCAGGATTTTTTGGTATACCAGCACAAATTACAAATAAGATAACCGGAATTTCCTATCCTTCTTGTCCTGTTTTGATTCAGCCAAAACATGAAGTGTTTGAGGCGCCGTGTAGTATTGAGGGGTGTTCAAAGTATCAAAATAACTATAATCTAAGGCAATTTTTCAAAAGACTTTACCAATCTTTGAAATATACGTTTGCCACACCTTTTGCACTGGTGGAAACTTTAGGTGGATTGGCTGGTTTATGGATGGGTGTTCGAACCATATCCCCTAAGCTTGCAGATAAAATAAGTGATATTTTTAATGGTAATATCGACATCAACCAACAGATACAGCCATCAATCGACAGTCTATCTTTGCAAGAAAAATGTGATTATGCTGAAAATGCTCTTAGAATGATGGGCTTAACACACCACTTTGCACCCCTTATTGTATTCTGTGGTCATGGTAGTACTACGCAAAATAATGCGTATGCTACAGCTTTAGATTGTGGTGCATGTGGCGGGCGACATGGGGGAGTCAATGCTAAAATCCTTGCGGCTATTATGAATTGCTCAGAAGTGAAAATGCAGCTCGCAAGAAATAACATTAACATACCTGAAACGACTCAATTTCTTGCGGCAGAGCACAATACCACCACAGATGAGGTGGTACTATTTTATCAACATGACACGCTAGCCATTCAAAAATTAAAAAATAACCTTTCAAAAGCGCGTCACATAAATAGCGCCACACGATTGAAGAAATTAGGCGGAATGAATAGTCATTCTAAAAAGGCTATGCGACGTGCTCAGGATTGGGCCCAAGTGCGGCCAGAATGGGGTTTAGCACGTAACGCTGCTTTTATTATAGGGCCTCGAGATCGTAGTGATTCATTAGACTTGGATGGTCGGTGCTTTTTGCATTCTTATGATTACCAGCAAGATCCTCAAGGTCTATTGCTTACAACTATTTTAACGGCACCAATGATTGTTGCAGAATGGATAAACATGCAATATCTCTTTTCTACAATTAATACTATTTCTTATGGTGGTGGTAGTAAAATAACTAAAAATATCATTGGTAAAATTGGTATTATTCAAGGTAATGCTAGTGATTTAATGAATGGGTTGCCATTACAATCTTTATACCAGACTGATACGCAAGCCTATCATGAGCTGCAGCGTCTTATGGTTGTGGTTTTAGCGCCTCAAATTATGTTGAACAACATCATAAAAGATCAGCCTGTTTTACAAAAACTATTTGGTAATGGTTGGGTGCAAATGGGGGTGATAGAGCCAGATAGCAATAAAATTTATTTACTTAATAGGGATTTTTCATGGCAAGAAGTGAAGTAGTCAAGCAATCTTTATACCAGGGTTGTTGCATAATCTTAACAACAAAGCATGCTAAGTCTATTGCTATTGCTCCGCCATTTTTAGAAATATTAGGAGCCAGTGTTATAGAATATGTCGTGGATACTGATCAGCTTGGAACTTTTTCAGGCGAAGTGGAACGGCAGGGTAGTGCATTAGAGTGTGCACGCAAAAAATGTGAATGGTCTTTAAATAAGCTTGGTCATGACGTTGAGTTTGCAATTGCCAGTGAAGGTAGTTTTGGGCCTCATCCATTTATTCCATTCCTTGCATGCGATCACGAAATTTTATATTTTATTGATCGGCAGCGCGATTACCATTTACATGTCTCTCAAATAAGCGAAAAAACTAATTATCGTACAGGGAAAATTAGCTCACTTGATGAAATGAATAAATTTGCTGAGCAAGTTGATTTTCCTTCGCATGCTCTTGTCATACGCTCTAATAATAGAGGAGCAAAAGCTCCAATTTTTAAAGGATTGAATACATACTTAGCACTTGAGGAGGCGTTTGCGGAGTGTATTAAATACGCAGAAGATGGTGCTGTATGGGTGGAAACAGATATGCGGGCGCAATATAATCCTTCACGTATGCAGGTCATAGGTGAGCTCGCTCATAAGCTTTCACATAGGCTAAAGACACACTGCCCGAATTGTAATAACCCGGGTTGGGGTCACGTCAGAGATGAGAAAGGGTTGGCTTGTAGCTGCTGTGGATCAGAAACAGAATTAATGAAGTCGGAAATTTTCGGTTGCGTTAAATGTGGTTATGAGGAACATAAAGGGCGTGCGGATGGTAAAAAAGAAGCAGATCCAGGCTGCTGTCATTATTGTAACCCTTAAAAAAGTAAGGCGTGTTAATGAAAATAGTTAAACCGTTTATGAGTAATAGCGTATAGCTTACCTAAATTATGTTTAGAGCATGCAGAGTAAATTTATTTATCAATAATCCCATTATCTTTTTTGTGATTTTTTTTTCTAACTAAAGAGCAGAGTACACCAGAAGCTAAAATAGTGAATGTAATAGCTAATGACAGTAGGGGTGGTATTTTTGTAATATTTAGTGCGTCTGCTATAAAAATTTTTGAGCCTATAAAAATAAGGACGACAGCTAAAGCGTATTGTAAGTAATGGAATCGATCCATAATTGAGGCCAGTACAAAATAAAGAGCTCGCAATCCTAATATGGCAAATATATTGCTTGTGTATACGATATAAGGGTCTTGTGTAATTGCAAAAATTGCAGGAATGCTATCCACAGCAAAAATCAGATCAATAAATTCGACCATGACCAGAGATATAAAAAGTGGAGTTACAAAGAGTTTTTTTGTTTTAGAGTGAGGGTCAATTTCATACCCCCAGAATTGTTG
This sequence comes from uncultured Coxiella sp., assembly GCA_964516605.1. GTDB lineage: Bacteria > Pseudomonadota > Gammaproteobacteria > Coxiellales > Coxiellaceae. The sequence continues at coordinate 12,356 of CAZFAA010000041.1, forward strand.
ACCATGTAAATTGGTTGTGATGTTTAAATGCTTTTTCATCCAAATCAATAGAGGGTTGTGAGAAATATCCACCGGCTTATTGGAAATGAAAAACATTTTAATACCGGTAAAAATCATAAAAGCTGCAAAAATATATAAAATCCATTCGAATTGGGTGATGATTTGTATGCCTAATCCAATCATAATTGCCCTTAAAACCAGCACACCTAAAATACCCCAAAAAAGTACACGGTGTTGATATTTTAGAGGTATTGAAAGAGAAGAGAATACAAGGGAAATTAAAAAAATATTATCAAGGGCAAGTGATTTTTCAACAAGAAAGCCTGTGATGTATTCTGCAAAACTATTGACACCCTTTATATACCATATCCATAACCCAAAAATGAGTGCGATAAATATATAAAAAGAACTCATCCATAAGCTTTCTTTAAGACCTATTTCCCTGTTTTGTTTATGAAACACGCCAAGATCAAGCACTAGCAAGCCAAGCACAATTGATATAAAAATGATCCAGATCAGCAGGGTATTTTCCATAGTGAACTCCATTTCCTCACACAAATTTTTATGGCTTTTGTAACGTTTGGTTATACGGGCCATTTTAGGTGAATATTTTCACCGTGCGGCTCCCTCAGACTTTCGCTTAAAGTTTGAGCACTGTAAACTGGCGGAGAGAGAGGGATTCGAACCCTCGGTACGTCGTTAAACGTACACTCACTTTCCAGGCGAGCCCTTTAAACCACTCAGGCATCTCTCCCATTATTAGCAGCTGACATCCATGTCGCACATTAGGAATTTTTGCAAACCCCAGCCTGTACTTGCAATGCTGCGCTCGCTCGCATTGCTCCTTGTACAGGCGTTCGCCGTATACGGGCTCACCCACTCAGGCATCTCTCCGATTATTAGCAGCTGACATCCATGTCGCACATTAGGAGTTTTTGCGAATGTAAGTTACGTAGTGACACCGCCCGAATGTGCAATTATTAAAGTAACAACTCTTTTAATATTCCCTCGTATAATTGTTGCAATTGTTGCAAATCTGCAACAGCAATATGTTCATTCACATGATGAATGGATTTATTGATTGCGCCGAGCTCAACAATTTCCGTGCCCAGATCCGCAATAAAACGTCCATCAGAGGTGCCACCTTTAGTGTTGGGTAGTGTATCAATCTTGCAAATTTGTGCAATCACTTTTTGGCATGCGGGTAAAAGCTGTTCTTGCTTACTATAAAAGGGCTTACTTGCATGATTCCACTCAATTTCATACTTAAGATCATGCTCCTCAAAAATAGCCTGTACTTTATTTTTAAGGTCTTCGTGTGTACTGCACGGAGCATAACGGAAATTAAAACTCGCTGTTAACACTCCAGGGATTACATTTGTTGCACCGGTATCAGCGTTGATATTGTAAATTTGAAATGAAGTAGGATCAAAATGTTCGTTGCCTGTATCCCACTGTGTTTGTGTTAACGCATCCAGCGCTTTAAAACAGCGGTGTATTGGATTTTCTGCTAGTTGTGGGTATGCAATATGTCCTTGCTTGCCAATCACTTTGAGAGTACCGTGCAATGAGCCACGTCTGCCTACTTTAATCGAATCACCAAGTTTCTCATTGGATGTGGCCTCGCCAATAATGCACCAATCCACGGCGATATTGTTTTTTTGACAAAATGCCACCAGCTCTTTAGTGCCATGATGTGCTTGACCTTCTTCATCACTGGTAATCATAAAACCAATAGAACCACGGGGTGTCGGGTATTCTTCAAGAAAATTTTTGCATGCCATAATCATGGCCGCTAGTGCTGCCTTCATATCCGCAGCGCCACGACCATACAGCACGCCATCACGCACCGTTGCTTCAAATGGCGGGCTAATCCACTGGTGTTCAGGGCCAGGAGGAACAATGTCTGTATGTCCTGAGAAAACAAGTAATGGGCCTTGCTTGCCACGGCGTGCCCACGTATTCGTTACATCCTGTTGCGATACATCCGTAATGTCAAAACCCATACCCACTAACATTTGACGCAATAGTGTTTGGCAACCGGCATCTTGTGGTGTGATGGACGGCATATTAATGAGCGCTTTGGCCAGATCTAATGTTGTTGTTGGTAACATACTATTCCCCTCGTAATAAATCATTAATCGATGTTTTGCTGCGTGTGCGTTCATCGACTTGTTTCATAATTAATGCGCAGTAGCGACTGTATTTACCATCTTTGCTTGGCAGATTTCCTGGGATGACAACAGAGCCTGGCGGTATTTCACCATAGGTAATGCTATCGGTCATACGATTATAAATGGGCGTGCTTTGGCCAATAAAGACACCCATGGAAATCACAGAATGGCTGCGTACGATAACGCCTTCCACAATTTCAGAGCGCGCGCCGATAAAGCAATGGTCTTCAATGATCGTTGGATTTGCTTGCAGCGGTTCCAGAACACCGCCAATGCCCACGCCGCCAGAAAGATGTACATGTTTCCCAATTTGCGCACACGATCCTACAGTGGCCCAGGTATCGACCATGGTGCCTTCGTCAATATACGCCCCAATGTTGACGTAGCTTGGCATGAGAATAGAATTTTTAGCAATAAAACAGCCGTAGCGCGCATGTGCTGGTGGGACAACACGCACACCACTTGCTTCAAAGCGTTCTGGTGTGTATCCGGTATATTTCAAAGCACATTTATCAAAAAAAGTGGTGTAGCCTGCTTCAATGGGGGTGCTGCTGTGTAATCTAAATGATAGTAAGATGGCTTGTTTGATCCATTGGTTGACATGCCATGCATCGTTTATTTTTTCAGCAACACGAATCGTTCCTTGATCCAGTAGGCTTAACACCCGTGCTACAGCTTCTTTAGCTGCCTGCAATTCCTGTTGTGTAAGGTGATCTTTATGTTCAAAAGATATGCTGATTATTTCTTGCAGATCCTGCATGTTGCTGTCCTTTTCATTTAATTAGGTGCAGATTATAGATGGATCGTTTTTGCTTAGCTAGGCTTTGGGCTTTACATTTTCTGTTGACCTCAGTATCATCGCTACCTCTTGGTTGTTTTGACATTTTCGGGGTATAGCGCAGTCTGGTAGCGCGCCTGCTTTGGGAGCAGGATGTCGGGG
>CAZFAA010000042.1:0-15159 GCA_964516605.1 uncultured Coxiella sp.
CTACGACCTTCGGGTTATGAGCCCGACGAGCTGCCAGACTGCTCCACCCCGCATCGGAAGAGCCATGTTATACATAAAGCGTTCGAAATACAAGCCTAAATCCGTATTGAAGGCTGTGATTTTGAATGATTGCCACAAGTATTCGTGACTGTATTTAATGTACTTAAAAATATGCAAAGATATCCCTTTAAAAATTGATGCGGATTAATGCTCTACTGAACGCTGATTGCTACACTGCTCAAAAACAAAAACAAGGAGTAAGAAGCTAATGCGTATGACGGATCAAGCAGGAAAAAATCTTCAGCAGCTTTTAGCAGAGCTGAGAAAAGTAATTTCTATACAACAGATTAATTCACCAAAAAATATGATTGTACTGAGTGGTGACCCTACGGCTTTAACAGCATTTCAGAAATTCCTGAAAATGACCTGCGCTCAATCCAAATTTACTTTTACAGAAGAATCCGATTTACAAATCAATGCAGGTGAGTCTGATGATCTGGCTAAATTATTAAATACCCCACTGTGCAGGACAGATTTTGAAGATCATGAAAAAATATTAACGCAATTATACGCGAATGAATTATATGCCGCTGTTTGCAAAAAATATAAATCGAATAATCCTGAACTCGGCCTGTATTTTCGGGCAATTAATTTAGAGCAACTGCTTATTTGCAGCAAATTATTAGATAATTTTGGCAATCAAGTGGATTTGTCACAATTAGAAGAAAAATTTAACAAACATTTTAAATATACTAGTATAGCCAAGAAGGTCAACGAAAACTGCCAGCTTTATTTTAAAGAACTGATTGATGCAAATCTCCTCCAAATTGAATTAGAAACTGATTTTGCACTTTTTTTTCATACAGGCCATCCTTTAATACAACAAGTATTACCCATGCTTTTTAGAAAAGAGCGTATTGCGCATACCTCAAAAAGTTGTTGGTTATTGTCCGTATCCGCATTGAACCTAAAATTATATAAATTTTTAGAAGACGAAAATAATCCTTTAGGACCTGCGCAAACACATTGTAGATTTATGGAACAGCTCATCGCCGTACTCAAAACGATTATCACAGAGGATATTATCGAAGACAAAGATGAATGCGCAAGAAAAGCAGAAGCATTAGAAGGATTACTCTTCGAATTAGCTTCAAGAAAGCCAGCAGAAGGTGAGGCTACGCCAGACAGACCACGCAAACTGCAAGCGACCAACATTACGTTACCGCATTGCTTAAAAGTATATGCTGATTTAGGAGTAGTTCGCGCTACCGAGTTAGAATCAAGGAGAAAAAGGGACCTGTTAATGACAGAAAGGGACAAGTTAATGACAGAAAGGGACAAGTTAATGACAAAAAGGGACGAGTTTATGAAAGCATTACCCACAGACATTAGGCAGAGTCAACTGTTTAAATCAATAAATAAAGGTTGTAACGACACATTAGAACCAAATTTCGCTTCAAGCCCTACTGTGGTAAATTAATTTTTGCTTTTTTTCTTTTGTTATAGCGCCACACATTGAGTAGCTCGACCAGTAAAGAAAACGACATCGCAAAATAAATATAACCACGGGGGATATGAAAACCTAAGCCATCCGCGAGCAGCATCACACCAATTAAAATTAAAAAGCTTAAGGCTAGCATTTTGATGGTGGGGTTTTTATTGATAAAACGTGTGATCGGTTCGCTCAAAAACAGCATGACAATAATCGCAATCGTCACAGCTGCTGCCATCAACCAAAAACGATTGGTCAGCCCCACTGCGGTCAGAATGCTATCAAATGAAAAAACCAAATCCAACAAAACAATTTGTGTTACAACCAGAGCAAAGCCTCTTATTTTGTTACTCGCAACAACCTGTGCATGTTGCGATTCCAATTCAATATGAATTTCTTGAGTGGCTTTGAATAATAAGAACAAACCCCCTACCAGAAAAAATACATCGCGCCATGACAAACCATGCCCTAAAATGGTGATAAAGGGCTTGGTCAAACCCACCAGCCAAATTGCAAAGGCGAGCAATAATAAACGCATAATCCACGCCAAACTCAAACCAATGCGCCTGGCGGTTTTTTGTTGATGCTTTGGTAAACGTTCAGAAATAATCGCTAAAAATACAAGGTTATCAATACCCAGAATAATTTCTAATGCGGTGAGGGTTAAAAAACCGACTACAATGTCTAACATTTCTTGCATGGCTGCAGCATCCTTATCTTATTTTTTCTTGCCCTAATGATAGGTTTCAAGGCAACCCCATAAATGAGAGTGTTTGTTGCGTCCATCATCCAACCCAAGCTACAGTTCTTTCCAGGTTTTTAGGATACACCAACACTACGCTACAACATCTACCTGGCGCAATAGGTGCTCGAAGTAATGAATCGTCTTCATCAAGCCTTCACGCAATTGAATTTTTGGCTCCCACCCTAACAACTCACGTGCCAGAGTAATATCCGGTTGACGTTGTTTCGGGTCATCTGACGGCAATGGTTGATAAATAATCCTAGAGGATGAACCCGTTAAATCAATAACCTGACTAGCCAGTTCCAACATGGTAAATTCATGTGGGTTGCCAAGATTAATGGGGCCAGTAATACTGTCATCACTGTTCATCAAACGGCAAAACCCTTCAATCAAATCATCTGCATAACAAAACGAGCGTGTTTGACAGCCATCACCATAAATCGTAATCGATTCACCCTTAAGGGCTTGCACAATAAAATTCGATACAACACGCCCATCATTCGGGTGCATATTAGGGCCGTAGGTATTAAAAATACGCGCGACTTTAATCTTAAGCTGATGCTGGCGGTAGTAGTCAAAAAAGAGTGTTTCCGCGCAGCGCTTACCTTCATCATAACAACCACGCAAACCAATCGGATTGACATTACCCCAATAACCTTCAGTCTGTGGATGCACAGCAGGATCACCATACACTTCACTTGTCGACGCTTGAAAAATTTTCGCATGGATTCGTTTAGCCAGCCCCAGCATATTAATCGCACCGTGCACACTGGTCTTCGTAGTTTGCACAGGATCGCGTTGATAATGAATAGGCGACGCTGGACACGCTAAATTGTAAATTTCATCCACTTCAACATACAGTGGAAATGTCACATCATGACGCAGCAACTCAAATTTAGGATGGTCACGTAAATCAGCTATATTGTGCTTAAAACCACAATAAAAATTGTCCGCACAGATAACATCATGACCTTCCTCTATCAAGCGGCGAGACAAATGCGATCCCAAAAATCCCGCACCACCTGTTACTAAAATACGCTTTGGCATAAGCTTCCCTAATTGAATTATTGAAATAAACTGTGGCATAAGGTAAAGAAGCCACCGGGAAATATTCCAAGTACTACAACAATCAACCCATTAAAAGACATCACAATCTTGTTATCCATGGTGCAAGCAAGTGGTGTTCTAATAGCTGGTTCTTCGAAATACATCACCTTCACAACATTTAAATAATAATAAGAACCAATGATTGCAAATACTAATGCCACTACAGCAAGCCAGGTTAAATGAGCATTAATTAAAGCACCCAACACACTCACTTTAGCGATAAATCCAACGAATGGTGGGATACCTGCCATCGAAAACATGGCCATCATCATAATAAAAGCCAACCACGGATTGCGTGAACTTAAGCCTGCAAAATCATCCACCTTATCCGCTTCAAAACCGGCGCGACTTAATAAAACCAGCATACCAAAAGACACTAAGGTGGTCAGTGCATAGGTCACAATATAAAATAGTGCTGCAGCATCACCCTCTGGTGTCATCGCAGTCAAACCTAATAACATATAACCAATGTGCGCAATCGATGAATAAGCCAACATACGCTTAATGTTGGTTTGTACCAATGCAGCTAAATTACCAATACCAATCGACAGCACCGCTAACACAATAAAAATATCCTGACTGGCAATGCTAAACTCCGGAAGCGCCTCAACCACCAATCGAATAACCAGCGCAAATGCTGCAATTTTAGGCGCAGTACTGATAAATAACGTAACCGATGTTGACGCACCATCGTACACATCTGGCACCCACATGTGAAATGGAGCCGCTCCCAACTTAAAAGCGATTCCTGCAAATACAAACACTAAGGCGACCGCTAAAATCGCCAGTGAGCCACCTGTCATAATAGAGATATGCTCAGCGATCGTACCAATATCCAAACTGTCCGTCAGGCCAAAAATTAATGATAACCCATACAATAAAATACCCGAAGCCAGTGCACCAATAATAAAGTATTTCATCGCGGCCTCAATGCAACGTCCTTGACGACGCTCCAATGCCACCATCGCATACGTGGGTAAGGAAAATAATTCAATCCCCATATAGATAGGCAGCAAATTATGCCCTGAAATCAGAATCATCATGCCCAATGTCGATAACAAACCCAACACATAAAATTCAGGTGGAATATTGCGATCTTTGTTGTACTGGCGTGAATACAAAAACACAATCAACACGATGACATACACAAATACTTTTAACACAGCAGCCAATCCATCTAACACAAACTGCTGATGAAAAATGAGTGCTCCACCCGCGCTACCTGCTGCGTAATACGTAAAGCTATACCAGGTGCAAATGAGTGCTGCACACAAGGTAAGCTGGCTCAACACATACGTCAGCATGCTGTCTTTTTTAACAAACAGCCCTGCTAATAACGTCACGCAGATCATCACCATCATCACTATTTCAGGTAATGCAGGCATGTAATCCGAAGATACAACGGCTGTTATCATAGTTTCGTCACCATACTTAATTGTAATAATTGATTCACACTGGCATGTAAGATATTAAGCAATGCATTTGGATACAGACCAATCCATAAGACACCGAGCGCCAGTAATACAAAAGAAAAAATCTCGACCGGCTCAATCGGTTTTAAAGCGGCCACCTTATCATTGACGACTTCACCAAAAAAAGCACGTTGATACATATAAAAAGTATATGCCACACTGATCACTAACGCCGACGCTGCAAAAAATGTCACCCAAAAATTAGCACGAATGGTGCTTAAAATAATCATGAACTCACCTACAAAACCACTGGTTCCAGGCAAGCCCACATTGGATAAAGCGAACAACATAAAAAATGCGGCTAAAATTGGCATCTTAGTTGCAATGCCACCAAATTCTGAAATGGAATGCGTTTTCATTTGTTTATAGAGAAGACCAAAAGCTAAGAACATCGCACCCGAACCAAAAGCATGCGAGATCATCTGTACTACACTACCCTCCAAGCTCATATAGGCATACTGCGTAGCGTTTACCTGCTGCACAATAATGAAAACCACAAATAAACCTAAGGTTACAAAACCCATATGCGCTACAGACGAATACGCAATCAAACGCTTCATATCTTTTTGCACAATCGCTACCATACCAATATAAATAATTGCAATGAGCGATAAAATAATCATCATCCACGTAAAGTAACGGCACGCATCCGGAACAATAGGTAAACTAAAGCGAATGAATCCATAAGCACCAATTTTCAGCATTAATGCCGCCAGCACCACTGAACCACCTGTCGGTGCTGCGGTATGCGCATCCGGTAACCAGGTGTGTACTGGCCACATCGGTATCTTAATTGCAAACGCAAGCAAGAAGGCAAAAAATATCAACTTTTGTACCATCAAAGACATGTGCAATGGATAAAACGACAAAATGCTAAAACTGTTGGTTTGCAAAGCTAAGTACAGCAGAGCAACTAACATAACCGCTGAACCTAAAAAGGTATAAATGAAAAATTTAACTGCCGCATAAGAACGATTGTGTCCACCCCAAACGCCAATATTAATATACATAGGGATGAGCATTGCTTCCCAGAAAAAATAAAACAGCATGGAATCCAGTGCGCAAAATACACCAATAACCATCCCCTGCATCACTAAAAATGTCGACAGATATTGCGCCACTCGAGTTTTGACCATCGTCCACGATGCCAAGACGACAATCAATGTTGTAAACACGGTCAACACGATCATCGGCATCGAAATACCATCAATTCCCAATGCATAATTAATATGATACATCGGGATCCAGTTCATGAATTCTTGAAATTGCATCACACTGGTACTGGTGTTAAAGGTAACCCACATCATGATACACAGAATCATACTGATGCTCGTCGAAACCAACGTAATCCATCGCGCTAACATCGCTCGATGCTCACCAAACCACAGCACGAGGATAGCTGTCAGAACCGGCAACCAAATGAGGATGCTTAAAATAGGTATTTCATAAAACATAATCTATTCCATCCCCCTTAAATACGAAATTCATGCCCGAAAAAAATCCAGGCTAATAAACCCACCAAACCAATGACCATGACAAATACATAATGGTACACATAACCAGATTGCAAACGGCGCAAAATTCTGGAGATCCACAATGCATCTCGACCTGTGCCATTCACCAACCAACCATCAATAATTTTTTCATCACCGTATTTAAACAAGATTTGACTGAGCTTAATGGAACCTTTAACAAAAACCAGATTATTGAACGCATCAAAACCAAATTGATTACACAAAATCCACCACAGAAGTTTGAGATGTTGTTGCAACCACTGCGCAGCACGTGGATAACCGATAACACATATCCAAGAACACACAATGCCCGCTATAGCCAGCCAAAAGGGTATGCTCACCAGTGCATCCGCACACATTGCCCACACACCGTGGTAGAATTTCGCCAAGAATCCTACTACATCGTATTGTGGTAAGACAAAAATACTGTTGCCTAACAAACTTGGCGTGTTATATAAAATCGCTTTAATCATAAAGCCGCCTGCTATCACAGAAGGCACTGCCAAACTTAATTGTGCAAATAACATTGTCCACGGCGCTTCACGCAATTGCTGCTGCACTGCCGCGTCCATACGTGGCTTACCGTGAAAGACATACCAAAATTCACGAAAAATATAAAATGCGGTAACAAATGAACCCAGTAATAAGCACACATAAGCATACCCGGCTCCTGGTATAGTCGCTAAGCGCACTGCATCAATAATGGAATCTTTTGAATAAAATCCGGAAAAAGGTGGAATCGCAGCAAGTGAAAGCGCACCAATTAGAAAACAGATATACGTAATCGGCATATAACGACGCAAGCCACCCATCTTACGGATATCATGTTCATCTTGCATACTGATCAAAACCGAACCCGCACATAAGAATAATAACGCTTTAAAACAAGCATGCATAAATAAATGAAACATGCCCGCACTAAAAGCTGATGCACCATTAGCGGCCATCATATAGCCTAATTGCGACATCGTCGAATAAGCAATAATGCGTTTTATGTCATAATTCACAAAGGCTAATAACCCAAGATACAACGCACCACTAGCACCGATTACCAATACTAAACTCATGGCCGGTATGGAAAATTCAAACACTGGTGACATGCGTGCCACCATATAGATACCCGCGGTCACCATTGTAGCTGCGTGGATCAACGCTGAAATTGGTGTCGGACCTTGCATGGATTCAGGTAACCACACATGCAACGGAATCTGCGCCGATTTACCCATCGCGCCAATAAACAGCAGTACGCACATGACAGAAAGAGCACTCCAGGAATGCCCTGGGAACAGCGTGTAATGCGTTTGCAATAACAACGGCACTTGTGTAAAAGACGCAGTATAATCAAGGCTGCCTACAGTATTCATGGCAATCGCTAATGCCAAGATAAATCCGAAGTCACCAACGCGATTAAGTAAAAAAGCCTTAAGACCACCATCAATTGCAGCTTTTTCTTTAAACCAAAAACTGATTAATAAATAGGATACTAAACCGACACCTTCCCAACCAAAAAATAGCTGTAAAAAATTATCTGCTGCAACCAGCATCAACATCATAAACGTAAAAAAGGAAACATAAGAGAAAAAACGCTGATAACCAGGGTCATGAGCCATATAACCAATACTGTAGATGTGCACCAACAAAGACACAAAAGTGACTACTAACATCATCATAACGCACAACGGATCGATTAAAAAACCAAGATGCATATTAAAATTACCACTTATTGCCCACACATACAGCGAACCGGTAAAGTGTCGTCCATCAAAAATCACCCATTTACACGCTAGAATCACACACACAAATGACAGCAGCATCAACGCAATTGTTGTGCGATGAGAGGCTGTGCGACCAATCACAGGACCCAAGATACCAGCAATACACGCACCCAATAACGGTGCCATAATCGCAGTCAATACAACGTATTTTAATTGAGTATCCACACGCTTAACCCTTCAATTTATCCATTGCTTGGACATTAATTGTTTTATTCTTACGATAATACAGTACCAATATCGCAAGTCCGATTGCCGACTCCGCGGCCGCTACCGTCAGAATGAAAAACACAAAAATTTCGCCGGCACCATTTTGGAAATATTGCGCAAAGGCAATAAAGTTAAAATTCACAGCTAGCAACAGCAATTCAATACACATTAATAAAATAATTACATTTTTGCGATTGATTACAATACCCGCAAAACTCAATGCAAATAAGATCGCTGCCAATATGAGGTAGGCATGTAATGGCATTACGATTTCTCCGATTTCATATCAATAATTTTCAAACGACTTTCTTTGGTGACATCATGTTGAGTGCGTATCGATTGAGTACGCGTACCCGGTTTACGTCCAAAAAAAGCAAGCGAAATGGCGGCAATCATCGCTACCAATAATACCATCGCTGCAATCTCAAACGGATAAAGATATTGCGTAAACAATAAGGTACCCAGTGCCTTAGTGTTGCTATACTGTGCAGGATAATCCACAGGTAGCTGCGCTAAGGAAGTCACTTGATGTGTATTGAAGGCCAGTGCCAGTATCACCACCAACACAATTAAGATTGCCGCTGCTGCAGGCAATAATTTGCTGAATTTTTCACGAATTTTCTCAAGATCAATATTGAGCATCATGACGACAAACAGCATCAGTGTCATGACCGCGCCCACATACACCACTATCAGAATTAAACCTAAAAATTCAGATTGCATTAAAATCCACAATGCAGCACTGCAAAAAAATGCAAAAATCAACGCCAATACAGCATACACAGTATTACGGCAGGTAATCACAAACAAAGCTGAACCAATCAGCAATACAGCAAATACATAAAATACAATCTCACCGATAGGAAATCCAGTCATCACCTGTACTCCTTATCTTCGTTGCGGGCCGCAGCAATACGCTGTTCGTAAAGATCGCCCACCATCAATAGCTTTTCCTTCGTCAAAATATTATCACCGCGTTTTGCAATGTGGTAATGCATCTCAGGCGATAACACAATCGAATCAACAGGACAGGCTTCTTCACAAAAACCACATTTAATGCATTTAAAGATATCAATTTCATATTTGGTCGTGCGCCGTGACCCATCTGCTGCACGCGGGCCGGCATGAATCGTAATAGCACAAGCAGGACAAACCGCTTCACACAATTTACACGCAATACAACGTTCCTCACCATTGGGGTAACGGCGTAAAGCCAACATACCACGAAAACGAGGCGATATTGGTGTTTCTTCTTCGGGATACTGCACGGTAACTTTACGTTTCCAATAATAACGGCCCGTGACACTTAAGCCGCGAAACAATTCCCACAGTGTCCAGGTTTTAAAAAGTCTGACTAATTTTTTCATATTTTTTCTCAGCACTACTGTAAGTATTCGACAAACAACGCCACGAGAATAATCCACACCAATGTGACGGGGATTAATACCTTCCAACCTAAATACATAATCTGATCATAACGATAACGGGGAAACGTCGCGCGCATCCAAAAATACAAATAAATGAAACCAGACATTTTAAGCAACATCCATACCATACCAGGCACAAAAGCAAATACGGACTCTAATCCAGGAATGCCTTGAAAAGGTGATAACCATCCCCCACAAAATAGCACGCTGGCAACAGCCGATACTAAAATCATATTGGCGTATTCAGCTAAGAAGAATAAGGCAAACCCCATGCCAGAATATTCAACATGAAATCCTGCTACAATTTCCGACTCACCTTCACTGACATCAAATGGCGCACGGTTGGTTTCAGCCACTGCTGAAATCCAATACACTACAAACAATGGCAATAAAGGTAACCAGTACCAATGCCACACACCACCCGTTTGACCGACTACAATAGTCGATAGATTCATCGAATTCGATAAGAGCAGGACACCCACAAAAGTAAAGCTCATCGCGATTTCATACGAGACCATTTGGGCCGCAGCACGCATGGCACCTAAAAAAGAATATTTTGAATTAGACGCCCATCCAGCAATCAACACACCGTAAATGCCAAGGGAAGTCATCGCAAACATATACAGCAATCCAGCATTCACATTAGCGTTCACCCAGCCAACATTAAATGGGATCACAGCCCAGGCAGATAACGCTGGAGCCAACGCTAATACTGGAGCAATTAAATAGAGATAACGATTCGACGCAGTCGGACAAATCACTTCTTTGTGTAACAATTTAATGACATCCGCAATGGGTTGCAGCATTCCACGCAACCCAACACGATTGGGGCCAGGACGAGACTGCATGTAACCGACTACTTTACGCTCAAAAAATGTGACATACGCAACACAACCAAACAATGGCACCAAGGTAACCACAATCCATAAAATAATCCACAGCAACTCTATAAATTGTTTTAAGTACAACTCACTTCTCCAAAGGCTACGCCAAAACCAGCTGTCTCATTAAGTGCAGCAGGCACAACCACCACACCATCAGCAATTGAACTGTCCAGTACCCACGTCATCTCGATATATTGATCGCCTTGTAGCACACGTGTTGTCGTCTGCCCAGCTTTAAGGCCAAACGCAGTCGCTGTGTTCTGATTCATACGTACCGCATAATCCTTCTGATCCAAACATTTTTGTAATGACAACGCACGGCGCACCAAACCATCGACACGGTATGAATGGGGGCTAGCCAAGCGCATACACGACAACCGATGAAATGGGAGTTTTGCAAGCGCTACGCCCACTGGTGGGCGAGTTGTCATAGTATCCACCTGTTCTTTAACATCATGACAAATGTGGTGTGCTGTATCATAATCAAAGCCATCTAACTGCAAAAAATTAGCCAGTACACGTAATACTTTCCACGCCGGCTTTGAATCACCGTGCGGAACAGATGCAGCTGCAAAATGTTGCCATACCCCCTGTGCATTCACAAACGTACCGGGCGTCTCACCAAAAGGCGTCACCGGTAATATAAAATCGGCATACGCTTCCATCGCAGGCGTTGCAAAAGAGTTCATGCACACCACACATCCTGCATCACGTAACGTGGCTAATGCCGCAGCCGGATAGGCTGTATCCAATTCAGGTTCAATGTTTAATAAGATGTAAGCACGCACCGGATCGGTCGTCAGTAATGCTTGAGCTGTCAATCCAACAGGAGCAACAGTGCTTCCTGCCACACCACGATGTGGTACCGCGCCGGCTAACCAGGCTCCTGCACCATTGGCACCTTCACTCACAACACCGTAACGACTCTGACTCAGCTCGCCAATAATACGCAGTAAATCACGCAAATAAGCCGCTTGTGGATGTTGCATCGCCACATCACCGAGCATGACATATGACCGTTCGTTTTCTTTGAGTACTTGAGCAATTTGCTTTGCCTCTTCGGATGGTACTATGGCATCTAATGCAGCATAATGTTGGCCACTTAAATCAGCCAATGCTTTAGCAACTTCTGCAGTACGACTCACTAGATCCACATCGATCAATTTATGCAGAATACCAAAGGTAAAATGATAATCAACTGGATTAATTGCCATCATCTTGGCCCCTTCTTGGAAGGCCATATTCATACGGTGTGCGAGTAATGGCTGCTGATAACGCAACATCGAGCCAATTAACAACACAGCTTGTGTTTGCGCTAAATCCACGAATGAGATACCCAAATCAGGAAAAGCAGGCAGCCTATCTTGATCTGAAAAATCAAGCTCACGTAAACGGTGATCAATGTTGCCACTACCCAAAGCCCGCAACAGTTTCTGTAACAGAAAACTTTCTTCAACTGTGCTATTCGGTGATAACAAACCAGCTATTTGTGCGCCAGATTGATCGTGTGCAATCGTTTGTAAGCGATCAGCGACCGCCATCAAGGCGTATTTCCACTCTACCTCAACCCATTGACCATTTTTCTTCATACGCGGTTTTAAGATACGCTCATGATGATGCAAACCTTCATAAGAAAAACGATCGCGATCACTAATCCAACATTCATTAACCGCTTCATTTTCTCGCACAGTCACGCGCATGACCTGACACGCCGGCGTGTATTCTTGTGAACGGGTATTGATATAAATATTCGAACCTACACAATCGTGTGGCGCAATACTGGCATGCTCTTTCATGGCAAATGAGCGCTCTTGATAACGAAATGGTTTAGACGTTAATGCACCAACAGGACACAAATCAATAATGTTTCCAGATAATTCAGATTTTAGAAAATGCTTTACATAAGTACCAATCTCAGTCTCTTCACCACGCTCCGTGGCACCCAATTCGCGTAAGCCTGCTATTTCCTCACCAAAACGCACGCAACGCGTACAATGGATACAACGTGTCATTTCGGTTTCAATTAAAGGACCAATATCCTCACTGGCCACTGCACGTTTAGGTTGATCGTAAAAAGAATAGGATCGTCCAAAACCCAATGACAAATCTTGTAACTCACATTCTCCCGCTTGATCGCAGATCGGACAGTCTAACGGGTGATTAATTAATAAAAATTCCATCACTGCACGCTGTGATTCTAGCGCCATAGGAGAGCACGTAAACACTTTCATATCTTGAGTAACAGGTGTGGCACATGCTGGCACAGGTTTGCGCATCGTCGAAATTTCAACAAGACACATACGACAATTCGCCACAATCGATAGCTTACGGTGATAGCAAAAACGCGGGATATAAATACCTGCCTCATCCGCCGCTTCAATAATCATTGAGCCTGCTGGCGCTGTTATTTTTTTACCATCAATTTCAAATTCAATCATGATCATCTACCATGCACTTACCATGCTGAACATGGTATTCAAATTCATCATAAAAATGCTTAAGCATTCCTGCAACTGGCCATGCTGCTGCTTCACCAAACGCACAAATGGTACGACCTTCAATATTTTTTGCAACTTTGCGCAAACGTTCCAAATCTTGCATCGTCGCTTGACCGGCCTCAATTTGACTAACCAAACGGTAAATCCAACCAGTACCCTCACGACAGGGCGTGCATTGCCCACACGATTCATGCATATAAAATTTCGATATACGCTGCAATACTTTAACCATGCAGGTTTTGTGATCCATCACAATCACACCCCCCGAACCTAACATAGACCCTGCATTTTGAATGCTTTCAAAATCCATATTGGTTTGCATCATGATATCTGCTGGTACAACGGGCATCGAACTTCCACCTGGAATCACTGCTTTTAAACGCGATCCTTGTCGCATGCCACCAGCCAGTTCCAATAACTCTTTAAACGGTGTGCCCATTGGAATTTCAAAATTACCTGGGTTAGCTACATGACCACTAACACAAAAAATCTTCGTGCCACCACTTTTTTCAGTACCTAAATTTAAAAACCACTCTGCGCCTTTGGCCAAAATAACCGGAACCGATGCATACGACTCTGTATTATTTACATTACTGGGATAGCCGTATAAACCAAAATTAGCAGGAAATGGCGGTTTAAAGCGCGGTAAGGGGCGACGCCCCTCTATAGCATTCATTAAGGCGGTTTCTTCACCGCAAATATAAGCCCCCGCTGTGCGGGTATTGTAGATGTGGATATTTATACCAGAGCCAAATACATTATCACCAATATAACCAGCAGCTCTGGCTTCTTGTAACGCTGTTTCACAGGCTTCAAAAGGCGCCCAAAATTCACCGCGTATTAAGTTATACGCAGTCTGCGCGCCCATGATATAACACGCAATCAAAATACCTTCAAACAGCTGGTGCGGATTATTCAATAAAATTTCGCGGTCTTTACACGTCCCGGGTTCACTTTCATCGGAATTACATAAAATAAATTTAGGTCCGGGTTTATCGCGTGGGATAAAACTCCACTTAAGCCCCGTTGGAAAACCGGCTCCACCACGCCCACGTAAAACGGATTTTTTTAATTCAGCAATAATCAAAGCCGGATCAGTTTTTTCTGTAAAAATTTTACGCGCTACACTGTAGCCACCAATACTTTCATAGGTGTTAATCGATGCTGGATTTACCAGCCCCAACGTGCGATAACAAACTTGATTAAGTTCCATCTGTTGGCTCCCGATCCAGTGTATCAATCAATTCAACGATCGATTTTGGCGTTAATTTTAAATGATACGCCTTGTCATCTATTTGACACATCGGCGCACCCACACACGCCCCCATACACTCCACTTCCCTTACAAAAAATTTACCATCTCGAGTGGTTTGCCCTGGGGCCACGCCCAAACGTTTTTGAACAGCTGCAACAATCTCTTCAGCCCCACGCAACATACACGGCACGTTAGTACAAATAGCAATTTTATGTTGCCCCACAGGTGCCAATTCAAACATATCGTAAAAAGTTGCAACCTCGTATACTTCAATGCGACTTAAATCCAGATATGCTGCAACGGCATCCATCGCACCCTCACTCAACCAACCACCATTTTGTTTTTGCACTTCTAGCAATGAGGCAACCACCGCAGAACGTTTTTGGTCAGCTGGGAATTTTTGAATCCACTCATCGATATGTTTTTTTGTTGCTTCAGTTAATGTCATGTGTTTTACCTATCAATTTCCCCAAACACCACATCCACACTCGATAGCACTGCCACCATATCAGCAACCATATGCCCCTTGATCATTTCTTCAAGGGCTGCCAAATTGGGAAAACTGGGTGGACGTATTTTCAAGCGGTAGGGTTTATTAGCACCATCTGAAACCAGATACACTCCAAATTCACCTTTAGGATGTTCTACAGCGGCATATGCTTCGCCAGCGGGAATCACAAACCCTTCGGTAAATAGTTTAAAATGATGGATCAACCCCTCCATATCCTGTTTCATTACTTCACGCGGTGGCGGTGCAATTTTATAATCATCGATAATCACAGG
>CAZFAA010000043.1:0-14969 GCA_964516605.1 uncultured Coxiella sp.
TGGTTTAACAACGCCATTTGGTTTGCATACTAATTATGGTAGTGATGATGCTGTGATGGCATCTGCGGCGACGAAAACACAGTTATTAACGCTCAATACTAATCCGAGCTTAGCCTATAAAATTACAGATTGGATGTCAGTTGCTACAGGTTTTGATTTATTGTATGGACTAGCGGCTTACAATAATCTTCCAGATGTCGATACACCTTTTAAGAACAAATTAACTGGCTGGGGTGCCGGTTACAATATGGGTGTTTTCTTTAAATTTAATATGCTGCATCTACCATATAAAACGCAATTGGGTGCAAGTTTTCGTTCGAAAATACGAGTCACTGCTTCTGGAAATAGTAGTTATACGGATAATCAGACTCATGTTAAAGCGCAGTTTAATTTGCCGTCTACCACGATGTTTTCAATTTACCAGCGTGTGAGCTCGCGTGTAGCCTTTATGGGTAGTGCATTTTATACACGCTGGAATATCTTTACATTGCTGCAACTTGAGAATACAGCCGTAACGAGTGAAGGGTTGGATATTCCTGTATATGAAGAATACCGTAATACCTGGAATTTTGGTTTGGGTATGCATATCGATATCACACCAACGTTTATCTGGAAAGTCGGTGGTGGTGTTGATCAAACGCCAACGATAACAGGATACCGCGATGTGCGCCTGCCTGATGTGAATCGAGTTGCATTATCAACGGGTTTTCATTGGCAATTGCGCAAACAATGGGGTGTCGATATGGGTTATACACATTTGATGACACCTAAAGCAAACGTCAATAATTCAAGTTCCGCACAGGCTTCGAGTGATGTTATACCTGATCAAGAAGGTTCAGCGACTATGTCAGCGAATGTGTTTGGTGGGCAGCTTTCTTGGACGTTTGAGTAGCGTCATGAATGCTATTCCCCATGCGAGGGGAATAGCATCGTACATAAATTTAAGTTGTTTTCTTTTCTACGCTTACTTTAAGGCTGCTTCCGCTAATTGGAAAGTTTGTTGGATTTGGATCGGTCGTATAATCTGATGTTGTGATTACAACATTTGATAAAGTGCCGGAGTTTGCTTGTGCGTTAACTTGCGCAGAAGCAATTTTTGTCCCACTAATAAAAAAGTCACATTCACCCAGACCGGTATGTATATCAAGATGTCCACGGATCATGCTCCAAGGCAAGGCTATAGTGCATGTATTCGTATTTATAGGAATATTGGTGTCAATTAATGGGCCATGAAGCGGACCGCATTTTACTCTGATCTGGGGGATGTTGTCACCGCTTTTGCTACATAGAGTTAGTCCCGCAAAAGCACTACTGGCCATAGACAATAGGCTTCCTGTAACCAAGGCTAATTTAACTACATTTTTCATAAAACCTCCAAATTCGTTTCTAAATATTGAAAAATAAAACCAGACTATAGGGCGAGTTCATTGAAAATACAAGCATTATTTTATGCGGGCTGTGAATAATTTATGAATAATATTTGCACTAAAAGGGGTGGGTGCTAACTGGTATTGTGCATAACAATAGGAAACCACACGTATAGTGGTATTGATCATCTGATAAAAAGAAGACGCTAATAAAATTAAAAAACCTGCAATAAGACCGATGATAATCAGAGTGGCGTGGGAGGTGGCGAATAAGGCTGAACAAGCAAACACTAGCAGAGGTGGTGTGCGTAGCCAAAATAACAAAGCAAAAAAGCTGTAATTAGGGTGTAGGTTTTCACCCCACAAGTTATGTACAAGACGACCAGATTCACGCATGGCAGTGATGGGGTTTACTTTTTGATCCATGATGAGTGATAAAGATAAGAAGCTAGCCACGGTCCAATGGTTGCCGCGCAATAATTTTTTGAGTTTTAGGCGGTACTGACTAGAGCGAGGTAATAAATTAAAAATAATTCCAGCAGTGCCTGCATAAGAAGCCCATAGAAACACGCGACCATAATTTTTTATGGCTTGTAGAAATCCAAAATAAACACGCGCTTCTTTTTTATAGCGTATAAAATGTAGAATATTTGCAATCATCGCTGTATTAAAGAAAAATAACACAACGTTGATAAAAAATAACAATATCATAAAAATAACAATGAGCAGGACTACTTGTTGTGCGGGTAAATTATTAACTTGATCCAAGAGCTGTTGGCGGCTGTGTAAAAATGGTGTGATGATGGCTGCGTAAATTAAAAATTTAGCCAGGTAGCCAAGCAGGGGGTAAATAAATAAGCGTTTGTGGTGCTGCAATAGCTGTAGTGACAATACTATAAGAATACGCCCTTTTTTACCTCGTGAAGCCTTTTCCATGCTCGATCTCAAGCCTTAGGTGAGTTTGCAAAATGTATTCTTTGTGTATTCATATCGAATGGGTTGTCCAGTTTCAATTTCCAATTCCAACAATTCTTCCTTCGTTAAGCTTTCAATTTCCATGACGAGCGAGCGTAGTGAATTACCGTGTGCACATACAAGAACAGTGCGTCCTGCCTGCAGCTCGGGAATGAGTTTTTCATTGAGTAGTGGTATGGTGCGCGCTGCGGTCATTTTAAGGCTTTCGCCATCAGGTGGGGGTACATCGTAACTGCGGCGCCATATTTTAACTTGTTCTTCGCCGTATTGTTCGCGTGTTTCTTGCTTATCCGCGCCTTGTAATGCTCCGTAGGCACGCTCATTCAGGCGCCAGTCCAAATACACAGGTAATATGTCTTGCTGGGCTGCTGTGGAGTGAATCACAGACCATTGCGCCATTTTATCTTGTCCTTCATGTATTAATACCGGGGTGTGCTGTGCATCATGTTGAGTGAGTGCGAGTAGCGCTGTCATTTGTGCTCGAATGAGCAGTGATGTGTATACACAGTCAATCGGAATGTGTGCTAGAGCTTTTCCGGCGCAGATCGCTTCTTCGATACCTTGTTGTGAGAGAGCGACGTCGACCCAGCCAGTAAAGCGATTGGCTCGGTTCCACAGTGATTGACCGTGGCGTAGTAGGATAAGTTCAGGCATGGCAATTCCTCAGGTGGTAATGTGCAGCTAGTATAATCAGAATCTATGTTAGCAGCAATTCGTCGGGTAAATGACTATTGATCAGTTGGCATAATACTCATGCTGTGCTACCCTCCCGCGTATGTTAACTACTGATGATTTTAATTATGAGCTGCCCGATGAGCTCATTGCGCAATATCCTTTGCCAGAGCGTACGGCGAGCCGTTTATTGGTGGTCAATCGAGATACACAGCAGTTAGAGCATCGCATTTTTAGCGATATTATCGATTTTATTCACGCGGATGATTTGCTTATTCTCAATGACACCAAAGTGATTCCTGCTCGTTTATTTGGCGTTAAGCAAAGTGGTGGTCAGGTCGAATGCTTGATTGAGCGAGTCTTGAATGAACGCGAAGCGCTCGCGCATATTCGTTCTAGTAAAAGCCCTAAAGCGGGTGCGCGGCTGTGTTTTGAAGGGGTCGCTTGGGCAACAGTGCTCGGGCGTTGCGATGAGCTTTTTCAGTTGCGTTTTGATGGACAGTTACCTGTGCTCGATTTGCTCGAAAAATTTGGGCATATTCCACTGCCGCCTTATATTACACGCCGTGATGTTAATGAAGATCGTGAACGATATCAAACAGTGTTTGCGCAAAAGCCTGGCGCTGTCGCCGCCCCAACGGCGAGTCTGCATTTTAGCGACACTTTGTTGGGGCAATTGCAACAGCGGGGTACGGCTATTGCACACGTAACTTTGCATGTCGGCGCAGGCACATTTCAACCTGTACGCGTTAAGGCGATCGAAGAGCATGTGATGCACCGCGAGTGGATCGATGTGCCACAGAGGACGATTGACGCGATGGCGGCATGCAAAGCGCGGGCGGGACGGGTGATTGCGGTTGGTACTACAGCGATGCGTGCGCTGCAAACCTGTACTTTATCTGGTACACCAAGGGCGTATCAAGGTGAGACTGATATTTTTATTTATCCGGGTTTTGAGTTTCGAGGCGTTGATGCGCTGATTACCAATTTTCATTTACCTAAATCCACCTTGCTGATGTTGGTATCCGCATTTACAGGCTTAGACCTCACGCGCCATGCCTACCGTGCCGCTATTGAAGCGAAGTATCGTTTTTTCAGTTACGGTGATGCGATGTTTATCACCTAAGCAGGCAGTTTCTTATGCCTGTATTTGCAGTCGAATTTTGTGTACCACTTTTTGATATTGTAGTTACCCTGTGGAGGTATGATTGATTCCTTGGTCATTTATCAGAGTCATTTTGACGTCCTCTATAGCATCCCATTTTGATATTTGTTATGCTTTCGACCCTATTCTGCCGATACAATCAAAGAGGAGTGTGACGCATGGCGTATCAACATATAAAGGTTCCAAGCACAGGCGAAAAGATCACGGTTAATCGAGATTTATCACTTAATGTACCGAATCATCCAATTATTCCTTTTATCGAGGGTGATGGTATTGGTGCCGACATTACACCAGTTATGCAGCGGGTGATTAATGCAGCTGTACATAAGGCGTACGGTGCTTCGCGCAAGATTGAGTGGATGGAAGTGTATGCTGGCGAAAAAGCAACTCATGTTTACACTCAAGATGAATGGTTACCCAACGAGACACTGCATGCGTTGAAAGAGTATGTGGTATCAATTAAGGGCCCTTTAACAACACCGGTAGGTGGCGGAATTCGTTCCTTAAATGTGGCACTGCGTCAGGATTTGGATTTGTATGTGTGCTTGCGCCCTGTGCGTTACTTTGAAGGCGTACCGTCTCCTGTGAAACACCCAGAACGTGTTAACATGGTTATTTTCCGTGAGAATTCAGAAGATATTTACGCCGGTGTGGAATGGGAAGCAGGCTCACCAGAAGCTCAAAAATTAATGCAATTTTTACAAACGCAAATGGGTGTGAAAAAAATTCGCTTCCCAGAAACCAGTGGTATTGGTATTAAGCCCATTTCAAAAGAGGGTACAACTCGTCTTGTACGCCGTGCGCTGCAGTATGTCATCGATAATGACCGCGATTCCCTGACCTTGGTACACAAAGGTAATATCATGAAATTCACGGAAGGTGCATTTAAAAATTGGGGTTATGAACTTGCTGTTAAAGAATTTGGTGCTAAACCATTAGATGGTGGCCCTTGGCATGTGATGCAAAATCCTAAAACAGGTAAGCAAATCATTATTAAAGATGTGATTGCTGATGCTTTTTTACAACAAATTTTATTACGTCCAGATGAGTACGATGTGATTGCAACGATGAATTTGAATGGTGATTACATTTCCGATGCATTAGCGGCTGAAGTTGGTGGCATTGGTATTGCACCGGGGGCAAATTTAAGCGATGACGTAGCGCTGTTTGAAGCTACGCACGGTACCGCACCTAAATATGCTGGTCAAAATAAAGTAAATCCAGGCTCGCTTATTCTGTCAGCTGAAATGATGTTGCGCCATATGGGTTGGGTAGAAGCAGCCGATTTAGTATTGATAGCAATGGCCAAAGCGATTGCCAGTAAAACTGTGACCTATGATTTTGCGCGTTTGATGAGTGATGCTAAAGAAGTCAGTTGTTCAGTGTTTGGTGAGAAGATGGCTGAGTGCATGTAATGTAGTTGTGAAGTGTATTCCCGCGCGCAATAAAGATTATGGGCGCGGGAATCACAAATTATCATGCTGGTTGGAAAGTTGCTGCTCTTCCTGCAGATCTTTCAAGATGATTTTTTAATAAGTCTAAGATAGATCTGTCTGCGTTGACAGCTGCGAGCGCCTCTGCTGCGTCTTGTACCATTTCAGGAGTAACTAAACTTGAATTGAGTAGTGCCTCAACCATTTCCCTTTGTTGTTGTTGCTTTTGGATACTAATAGCCATTTTTACAGTCCCTCATTAGCTAGCAGTGCTGCAAACAGCACAGGATTTTTTAAGATATTTAAACCGTATTTACGTACTAGAAAATCATATTGTTGAAAAGACAATTCATTACTTTGGTCATGAATGCCAGCTTCAATTTGTTTTAAATTATCTAGATCACAGCGGATTATCGCAGCAATGAGCTCAGGATCGTAACTAAAACTTTGTGTCACATCCTTGCGACTTTGCTGCGCAATCTGGCCCCATAAATTCAAACGACGAATTCCTTCTTCGTTTTGAGGTTTTTTGATTGCTTCAGTCATTTTTTCCATCCTGTAGTATTTAACCTTAGGGTAGCTCTCGGTAGAACTGTTCAAATATTACCACCCGTTTAATCCTTAAGTAAAGATTAATACATTATAAGTTGATCGAGATAAAGAGTAGGGTTGAGAGTATTTTTACTTATTTAGTGGTTAGTTTCTCAGTTTTCTAAAATCTTAGCTGCTACTACAACCGTTCAATAACATAGTTTTTTCAAGCTTTTTTTTATCTCATTTTACGTAGAAACTCGTTGCGATTGACTAAAAATTAAACCTATAATGAACCTTCATCCTAATGATTACTTTATGTTGGCACTATTAACCAATTGAAAATATAGCTTTTTATTCTGCGAGTAAAAATTAAGGGCAATTTTATAGGAAAAGCTTATTTTTTTTGGCTACAGTTGAGTTAGGGAAACAAGGATGTTTGACCGATAGTAACGGCACAAACGAGGAGGAAGTTGAGTAATGTTTAGTCCATCATTAGAGATGTCCCTGAATAATGCATTTATTCAGGCGCGAGATAAACGATACGAATTTATTACTGTAGAACACCTTTTATTATCCCTTTTAGATAATCCTGAAGCTGGCATGGCATTGGTTGCTTGTGGTGCTAATTTAGATCGCTTACGTGCTGGATTAGGTATTTTCATTGATGAAACAACTCCTCATATTCCTATGAATGTAGAGCGTGATATTCAACCCACCTTGAGTTTTCAGCGTGTGTTGCAGCGGGCGATTGTGCAAAGTTCAGGTTCAGCCGAGGTAACGGGGCTGAATGTATTAACGGCCATTTTTGGAGAACAAGATAGCCAGGCTGTTTACTTTTTAAATCAAGAGAATGTAACTCGAGTTGATGTGATTAATTATGCGACTCAAGGTATGGCTAAGCCTGGACGTGAAGATGAGTTTCGTGCTGAGGTAGATCCATTATCGGATTCTGCAATGGTGCGTGATCCAAATGAAGAGAATTTAGTAGAGTTATACACCACTAATCTGAACGATAAAGCACGGATGGGTAAAATTGATCCGTTGGTGGGGCGTCGTGATGAGGTATTGCGCTGTGTTCAAATTTTATCTCGCCGAGTTAAAAATAATCCGTTACTTGTGGGTGAGGCTGGTGTCGGCAAAACAGCTGTAGCAGAAGGATTAGCACAGTTAATTGTAAATAACAACGTTCCCCGTTCTTTAGCGCATTGTACTATCTATTCATTGGATCTTGGCGTTATGTTAGCGGGTACTAAATATCGTGGTGATTTTGAGAAACGTTTTAAGGCGGTATTAAAAAGTTTAGGACGGCACACAGGTGCTATTGTATTTATAGATGAAATTCATAATCTAGTGGGCGCTGGTTCAGCAACAGGTGGCACGATGGATGCCTCCAATTTAATTAAGCCGTTACTCAGCTCAGGCGACCTGCGTTGTATGGGTGCAACAACCTATGATGAATACCGCAATTTTATTGCCAAAGACAGCGCCTTATTGCGTCGTTTCCAAAAAGTTGATATTGAAGAGCCTACACCAGAACAAGCATTAGAAATTTTACAAGGACTGAAATTATATTATGAGGAGTACCATGATGTTAGATATACCACTAATGCATTACAGCGCGCTGTTGATCTCTCTTCCCGTTATATGCCTGACCGCCATTTACCTGATAAAGCAATTGACGTTATCGATGAAGCGGGTGCGTTTCAAGCCTTACAGATTGGAGCGAAGCGTAAAACAACGATCGATGTCAACGAAATTGAGGAAGTAATTGCGCGTATGGCGCGTATCCCTGTGAGTACGGTATCTCAATCTGATCTGCAAATGTTAAAAAAATTACCGGTACAATTAAAGCAACGTGTATTTGGGCAGGATCTTGCAATTGATGCCTTGGCGAATGCGATTAAATTATCGCGCTCAGGATTGCGTGATAAAAATAAACCGGTGGGTTCATTCTTATTTGTAGGTCCAACGGGTGTGGGTAAAACAGAAGTCGTAAAACAGTTAGCTGATTTATTGGGTATTGAATTGTTGCGTTTTGATATGTCTGAATATATGGAGCAGCATTCTTCATCGCGTTTGATAGGAGCGCCTCCTGGATATGTAGGTTACGATCAAGGTGGGTTGTTAACAGAAGCTGTGATTAAGCATCCTCATGCTGTGTTGTTGTTAGATGAAATTGAAAAAGCCCACCCCGATTTATTTAACATGTTACTGCAGATTATGGATTATGGTCACTTAACAGATAATAATGGACGTAAATCAGATTTTCGTCATGTCATTATTGTGATGACATCCAATTGTGGAGCGCAACAATTGGAACGTAATTCAATGGGCTTCTCTGAGCGCAGTCGTGAAGAAGATGGTCATGAAGCTATAAAGCAAATGTTTACACCTGAATTTCGCAATCGATTGGATGCAGTGATTAATTTCAAAAATTTAACGCCAGAAATTATTTTGAAAGTAGTCGATAAGGGTATTCAAGAACTTCAAATTTTATTGAGCGACAAGAAAATTATGGTGAGTGTGACGCCCGCTGCAAAACGTTGGTTGGCAGAGCATGGTTACGATCACAGAATGGGGGCCAGACCCATGGAGCGATTGATACAAGAGAAAATTCGTCAACCTCTTTCTGAAGAATTATTGTTTGGTAAGCTAGCGCAAGGTAATAAGGACGTCACTATAGGTGTTAAAGATGACGATATCATATTTACCGTTGCAGACAAAGTTCCAGTGCGGGTCTAGTGATGTAATTATTCTTCGTCGGGAAGGCGTTTTTTTCCGCTGTCACGGTAGATGATACGTCCACGTGATAAATCGTAGGGAGTTAACTCTACGATAACTTTGTCGCCGGTTAAGATACGAATATAATTTTTGCGCATACGGCCTGAAATGTGGGCATTCACAACATGGCCGTTTTCTAACTCTACTTTAAATGTAGTGTTAGGTAGGCTGTCAATAACAACGCCATTCATTTCAATCGATTCTTCTTTCGCCATCTGCATCTCTTTTGGTCAATTTAGACTTCGGTATGATGCCTGAAATTATATGGGTAATCAAGGAGAATGCATCGTTCTTTATCCTATTTACGTTTATGTTACAGGTTGCTTTTTAAGGTTGAAGATAGATTCACATGGCGCTAGTGAGCAGAGTTTCTAAAGCAGCATATTATATTAATTGGATTGCTGCATGGGAATGAGTATCCAAGGCGATAGACTAACAACACACAGTATTGAGGTAATGATTACACAAATTCTGATACATTATGTGACGCGTTAATTTGATTTTAATTGAATCTATTTTTGGCATCACAATGGCTGTGGAGGTCAGTGTGCGCACCAAAAAGTAATACAGTAACACTAAGTGATTTAGCAGATTGGCCGGTAAGGTGGCCAGTCCAATGATTAAAGCTGCATGTTATGTAGCTTGTGTGAGATTCAGTTCATTGATGTGATTTTTCAGTATCACGTATTGCATCAAATCGTATGTAGATCTTTATTTATTTTAATTTAGCAATGCATCTTAGCGATGTATTAAATAGATTGGATTGAACGTATTCAATACGTGAATCGTACCTCTTTACAGTGCAAGGCGATTTCATGCAAAATCGCGAATCATGAAAGCCGATTGAAGAGAAAATAGAGGATGGCATCTTTGGGATGCCCGAAATGGGTACATTAATGCGGCAATTGAAATTTAAATTAGATTCTATAGAGCATTTTCAGAGAGTAATTGATGCCTCTTACTGTGACTTACAGGGTACGCCAGCGAGTGTATTCACCGCGCTAACACAGTGGCGTGCAGAGAGTTACAAAACTATTTTAAATTTAAGTGATTCGGTTGATCCAAATGAGCTGTTGCGACAATTAAATTGTATTGAACAGCAATTAAGTTATTTAAAAAGTACATTAGAATGCTGTGTTGCAATTGATTTATTAAGACAGTATCTACCAATGTTAATCAAACGTACTGAGTCGTATAATTTAAAAGATTATGATTCTTTTAATGCTAAATTTACTGAATATAATAATGAATATGCAGCATGTGTTAATTGTAGTTCTGACTCTGAGATTTCAACTATTCATAGGTTGCGAAGATTATTTTATTGTCTGGCAGAGAGTACTCTATCAATTATACGAATGGATTATTACAGATCAGTAGAAAAATGGTACCGAGATAATACCTTACTAATCGATAAGCAATCTGTTATCACTGCTTATAAAAGCATGTTGGCTATGCTCACTGTCCCAAGCGATTTATTGCAATTATTGCCTGTTTTTGAAAAAAAACTGTGGCAGCTGGATCAATTTTTAAAAAAATCAGATATTGGTTTTGTTGGGACGGCACGGCATCGATTGTTGGCGCCTATTTTACCTAAAAATAAAAGCAGCACAAATAATCTGCCAATTAATTATCAATCTAATTAATTAGAAATAGCATTAATAAGATTTTTAATCGCTTGAGTATGGACTTCGAGTGCTTCGTCTTTAAGTACCACACGCAGTATCGATTGGCCTTGTAGTTGATAGGTTTGTGATTGCGTTTGAATTAGCTCAATGAGTTTTTTGGTATTGATATTGGGTTTGGCGCTAAAGTGCAGGTAAGCAAATTTTTTGGTGATATCAATTTTGGTGAGACCGGCTTGCTTGGCAATCAGCTTTAATTCTGTGGCGCGTAAAAGATCTAGGCATTCAACTGGAAGTGGGCCGAAACGGTCTATGAGCTCTGCTTTGAATTGCACGATGTCATCGCTGCTTTTACTTTGTGAAAGGCGTTTGTATAAAGTTAAGCGTGTACCAATATCTGGTACATAAGTGTGGGGCAGTAACATACTGACATGCAAATCCACTTCGATTATAGAAGCCTCGCCTTCGATGTGAAATTTCGGGTCACGTCCTTCTTTGAGTGCTGTAACTGCTTCTTCAAGCAATTCCATGTACAATGAAAAACCGATAGCTTCTATGTGTCCACTTTGATCTTCTCCAAGTAATTCTCCTGCACCACGAATTTCTAGATCGTGTGTCGCCAGCATGAAACCTGCACCTAAGTCTTGAAATGTGGTAATCGCATCGAGGCGTTTTTGCGCGTCAGGGGTAATGGTTTTTTTATCAGGAACTAATAAATATGCATAGGCTTGATGGTGTGATCGTCCAACGCGCCCACGAATTTGATGCAGTTGCGATAAACCAAATTTATCCGCGCGATCAATAATAATAGTATTAGCAGAGGGGATATCAATGCCGGATTCAATAATTGTTGTGCAAACTAATACATTGAAGCGTTGGTGGTAAAAATCAGACATGACTTGTTCGAGTTCACGTTCTGGCATTTGACCGTGCGCAATCAAAATACGTGCTTCGGGTACGATTTTTGTGAGTTTATCTTGAGTGGCTTTAATGGTTGCGACATCATTATGCAGGAAATAAACTTGGCCGCCACGTGTAATTTCACGTGTGATTGCCTCTCGGATAATAGCCTCATTGTGTTCAAACAGGAATGTTTTAATCGATAAGCGCTTTTGTGGTGGTGTCGATATAATCGATAAATCACGGATGCCACCGAGAGCCATATTCAATGTGCGTGGTATGGGTGTTGCGGTTAGTGCCAGTAAATCAACACAAGCACGTAGTGAACGAATTTTCTCTTTCTGACGCACACCAAAGCGGTGTTCTTCATCGATAATTAACAACCCCAACTCTTTAAACTTAATATCATTTTGCAAGAGTTTGTGTGTGCCAATTACAATATCCAGAGTACCTGTCGTTAAACTTTTCAGTGTGTCATCTTGATTTTTTTTTGTTTGCAGGCGAGATAAAATACCAATTTTAATAGGCCAATTGGAGAAGCGATCTTTGAAATTTGTATAGTGTTGTTCTGCTAGTAGAGTCGTGGGCGCTAATAACGCTACTTGTTTGCCGTTGATGGCTGCATGAAAAGCTGCTTGCATCGCTACTTCTGTTTTACCAAAGCCGACATCACCGCAGACGAGGCGGTCCATGCTTTGTGGTTTACTCATATCAGCGATGACACTATCAATGGCGCTGGTTTGGTCGGGTGTTTCCTCGAAAGGGAAGCTTAAGCGAAATGCATTGTATTCCGTGCTGGGTTTAGGGAAAGCATGGCCTTGGGTTGCTTGGCGTTCACTATACAGCTTTAATAATTGTACGGCTACGTCGTGAATTTGTTTTATAGCAGTGGATTTTGTTTTAGACCATCTATTATTACCTAATTTATTCAGAGGGGCATGTTCACAATCAAGACCGGTATAACGGCTTATTAAATGTAGCGAGCTGATGGGTACGTAAATTTTATCACCACCATCGTACTCCAGTGTCAAATATTCAGCAGTAATGTTGCCAGTTTGAATAATTTGCAGCCCTTGGTACTTTGCAATACCGTGCTCAATATGCACAACTGGTGAGCCCAGTTGCAGTTCCGTTAAACTGTGAATCATATTGGCGACGTCTGTTTTGCGATGCTCACGCAAACGCCGTTGCATCACTTGCTCACCAAAAATATCCGACTCTGGAATGAGGCATAGTGCTGGGTTGTCGAGTAATAAGCCATGGTCCAACGGTGCGACAGTAATGTAGGTTTGTGATGGAGTGTCTTGTGCGTGTTTTAAAAAATCATTCCAATGATTAACATAAATAGGCTCGATGTTAATTTGTTTGAGCAGATCCAATAATGTTTCACGTCGGCCATTGGATTCTGCTGTGAATAAAACCGGAGCTGAGAAATCAGACAGGAAGTGTTGCAATTTTTGCAACGGCTGCTTTGCTTTAGATTCAATCGTAATGTCAGGTAAGGAGCGTGCATTAAAATTAATGTATCCAGGTTTGATTTCAAGGGTATGAGCACTTACTGCAATTTGTTGATATGGTTTGAGTTGCGCGTAAAATTCATCAAGATTCAGATACAGTTGCTTTGGTTCGCATACAGGGCGGGTTACGTCATAGCGCAGTTGTTCATAACGATTATTGATAGTGCTCCAGCACTGATGAATGGTGTCAGGTAGTGTATCCGGCACAAAAATGCAAGTGTGTTGTGGTAAGTAATCAAAAAAAGTAGCTAGTGATTCGTAAAATAAAGGCAGATAGTATTCACAGCCAGGAAACGGATTGCCATCTGAAATCGCTTCATATATTGGGCAATCACGAGGGCTGACATGAAATTGACTGCGGAAATTTTTCCTAAAAAGTTTAATCGCTTCTTCTGTTAGCGGGTATTCACGTGCTGGTAATAATTCGATGCGCTCGCAGTGTGTATTAGAGAGTTGGGTTTCTGGATCAAAGGTGCGAATGGTTTCAATATCATTATCAAAAAACTCAACACGAAATGGCGTGGTAGTACCACTTGGAAAAATATCCCAAATTGAGCCGCGCACGGCAAACTCACCATGAGCTCTTACCTGATCGACGCGCTGATAACCCGCATGAATGAGTTGATTACTTAAGGCATCTAATTTTACAGATTGGCCTATCTGTAGTAAGAACGCATGACCATCCAGATACAATTTAGGTAAAACGCGCTGCAATAGCGTGGGTAGTGCGGCAATAATGATGCCGTGTTCAAGATGACGCAGTTGGTGTAGGGTAGCTAGGCGCTGCGACACGATATCTTCATGTGGTGAAAAATGATCGAATGCTAGCGTTTCCCAATCCGGAAAATGCAATAGCGTAATCGTGTCGTGATTTAAGAAAAAGCGCAATTCACGGTAGAGACGATTGGCTTCCTGAATATCAGACGTTACCAACAGTGTGCAGTGATGAGAGTTTTTAGCAAATTGAGCAAGAGCTAGTGATTCTGCGCTTTGCGATAGATTACCCCAATGCAGTTTGGTGTCATGCTTTGATGGTAGCGGTGGGTTGAGGATGGGGTGGGTTGTCATCGTTGAACTCATTTTATAATCGTTCCACCGCCAAGGCAGTCATCGTTCAGGTAGAATACAATTGATTGTCCTGGGGTAATTGCACGTTGCGGTTTTTCAAAGGTAACCTGCGCGCTATCGTTATCTATAGCTAGTATTGTACAGGTTTGATCGGGTTGATGATAACGTGTGCGTGCGCAGCAAGCCAATGGTAATTGCGGTGCCGTCCCGCTAATCCAGTGTAATTTTGTGCAGGTTAACGAGGAAGATAGTAGGCGTGGATGATTATGGCCTTGCCCTACAATCAATACATTTTTTTGCAGGTCTTTATCAATAACGTACCAAGCATCCTCCGTGTAATCACTGAGTCCACCAATGTTAAGCCCTTTACGTTGACCGAGAGTGTAGAACATCAAGCCATCGTGTTTGCCAACCATGAGACCTTCTGTTGTATGAATTTCACCAGGCTTTGCCAGGATAAACTCTTGCAAAAATTCTTTAAAATTACGTTCGCCAATAAAGCAGATACCCGTGGAATCTTTTTTATTATGATTGATCAGCTGTGCTTGGGCGGCGATATCACGCACTTGTGGTTTAGTTAAGTGCGCAAGAGGAAAGAGAGTGTGCGCTAATTCGTGCTGCCCCAGAGTATATAAAAAATAACTTTGATCTTTATGGTAATCGTGCGCTTTAAGCAAATGAATTGCACCATCGCGTTTTGCTGTAGCAGCATAATGTCCGGTTGCAATTAAATCAGCACCTTGCGCTAGAGCATAATCGAGAAAGCATTTAAACTTAATTTCTTTGTTACACCAGATATCAGGGTTGGGTGTGCGTCCTGCATGAAATTCATCAAGGCAATATTCAAAAACACTATCCCAGTATTCGCGGCTGAAATTCACAACCTCTAATGGGATTCCTAATGTCTCACAAGCGGCTTTGGCATCAGCAAGATC
>CAZFAA010000044.1:0-14930 GCA_964516605.1 uncultured Coxiella sp.
AGTACCGCAAGCTTGGCATCAACCGCCTATCCCTGGGTATACAATCACTACAAGACCAAAAGCTTGAATACCTTGGTAGGATGCATTCTTCAAAAAATGCAATACAGGCAATTGGCTTGGCTCGAGCTAGTGGTTTTGAGCAATTTAATTGTGATCTGATGTTTGGCTTACCCGAACAAACAACGGCTGACGCCCTCGGCGACTTACAGCAGATTATAGCCGAGCACCCCACGCACATTTCGTGGTACCAACTCACCATCGAACCCAACACTCATTTTTACCGTCACCCCCCCAACCTACCTCAGGATGACGCTATCTTTGATATGCAACAGCAAGGACAAGCGCTATTAGCACAGCACGGTTATGTGCAGTACGAAGTTTCCGCTTATGCTCAAGCGAATGCACAATGTCGACATAATTTAAATTACTGGTTATTTGGCGACTACATCGGCATTGGTGCTGGTGCCCATGGCAAAATTACCTTAGAAAATAAGCGCATCATCCGAACTGTGCATCATAAAAATCCAGGGATTTACATGAATACTGCAACACAGGTGCAAATAAGCGAGGTGCTACAGGATCAACATTTGTTTGAATTTATGCTCAATACGCTACGCCTCAAACAGCCTATCCCTTATGATTTGGTTGAAGCACGTTGTTTTATCGCTAAAAATAAGGTGATTGATGCACTCAGTGATGCCAGTAACCAAGCACTTGTTCGCTGTCATTCTGATTATTTTGTACTAACGGATAAGGGCTTTCATTTCATTAATGAGATATTGGTTGATTTGCTGAAGGCTGAGAATCGTGAGTCGTGAGGCGAATTAGATAACCACCAAACTTTCGCACATTCAATACCCCACAATCGAACAGCAAATACTGCCCTTTAATACCGCGTAACCTACCCGTAATCCGCGGCGTTTTATCGAAGGATAAGCTGGTTATTTTTACTGGATACTCTAAAACAGGATAGGTTATCGTCACAATAGATTGATTTTCAAGCACTTCAATTACACCTACCTCATACCGGTCTGCGAGCGTCTTCAACTCCATCTGCGCCTGCTCCAACAAACAAATGCACTCATTTTGCAAATCAATTTCAGGAGCACCGTTTTTCAACATCACCTGCCAATTCGTTTTGTCGCGCACGTATTGTTTTAAAATAACCTCGACCAAACCTGCCTGCCTGCGATTACGCACCTTCAAAATAGGTAATGCACAAGACGCCCCCTGATCAACCCAACGGGATGGAATATGATTATGCCGAGTAATACCGACCTTTAAACCTGATGAGTTAGCTAAATACACATAATGTTCTTGAAAACACTGAGTATGTGCCCAGTCATTATGTGGGCAAGTCTGCGCTTCGACATGACAGCGCTCTGGATAGAGCATGCAGTTATCACATTCTAAAATACGCCGCATACACGGGAAACAATAACCTTGCTGAAAACTCTTTGAAGTCTTACGGGCGCATTGAATACAATAGATTGAACCATTAAATTCGAGTGTTACATCATGGCCTATGAGCTGATTGAGCGGCGATTCCTCTTCACCCAAACACAACCAATAGGTGACGGGATCTGTTAATTGAACACGCATTTTATGCAATACACCTTCCAAGACCTACTCCTCTTGTGCGAAAACGTATTCTTTTACCACCTTACCACCAATTAAATGCTCTTGAATAATGCGCTCTAACACTGCTGGCGTGCAGTGTTTGTACCAAACACATTCTGGATACACAACAGCAATAGGGCCCTCACAACAAACACGTAAACAATCAACTTTACTTCGGTTAATACCACCTTGATTCATGAGACCTAATTCTTGCAGGCGTGTTTTGAGGTATTGCCACGACGCCATACCTTGCTCATAGCTACAGCATTTCGCTTGTGTTTGATTACAACATAAAAAAATATGGCGCTTGATGGTATTGAGCGCCAAAGACTCTGCTTTACGATTCAGTGCGTCTGTCATGCATTTTCGTCAGACGTAGGATAACGTTCTTTCCAAGTCTCAAAACCACCCACGAGACTGTAAACCTGAACAAATCCTTGTTCAATGAGATGCTGCGCAACAGATTGACTGGTAATACCGTGGTAACAATAGACTAAAATAGGCTGATTCTTATCGGCCGTTTCACAAAAGTCCTGCAGCGTTGGCATAGAGAGATGAATAGCACTGTGAATATGGCCTTCGTTATAACTGTCAATGTCACGCACATCAGCAATCACAAGACGTCCTTTATTCATCACTTCTTCTGCTTCCTGGCACGACAATTGTTTAAACATGAAGAATCCTCCTTAAGCTATAGAAATATCGCGCATTATATCGTAGCAATTGGCAATCGGCAATTGCTACGATATAATGCGCGCTCGATAATCTAGCTCACTTTGTACTGTCAGGAGTTCTTTATTAATGCACCCCACGCCAATTAGCATCATCATCCCTATGTATAATGAGGCAGACAATGTTGAGCCCTTCCTCAATGAAATCCATACCAGCCTTATAGATCGCGTAGCACAATTTGAAATTGTAGTGGTCGATGATGGCAGCACGGATGGTACCGGTGCGCAACTGACACGATTAACACAGTTACTACCAACACTGCGCGTTCTCAAACACACTACTAATTTTGGCCAAAGCTCAGCAACACTCACTGGCATTCGCCATGCAAAGTATCCGTGGATTGTTACCATGGATGGTGATGCCCAAAATGATCCCAATGACATTTCATTATTACTGACCGCATTAGAACAACACCCGCATCAGCATGAGCCCTTATTAATTGCGGGGAATCGTAAAAAACGTAACGATTCCCTACTGCGTAAACTCTCCTCACGCATCGGCAATGGTGTGCGCAGTGCAATTTTAAAAGATGATTGCATGGACACGGGCTGCAGCTTAAAACTGTTCTCCAAGGAGCTATTCTTGACTATGCCCCATTTTAATCACCTCCACCGTTTTATTCCCTCTCTTATCAAACGAGCTGGCGGACAGATCATTAATATCCCCGTAAATCATCGTCCGCGCACACGTGGCACATCTAAATACGGTGTCATGAATCGCTTATGGGTCGGCATTGTCGATTTATTTGGTGTAAGATGGCTGATGAGTCGGCCGTGTCATCCGCAGATTTGCAAAGAGCAGGAAGAAGCGGCCAATAAGTAGGGTTGCTTTGCAACATAGTGACACAACTCACTCACCGTTTACCGTGCACCGCCTGATACCACAGCCGCGTCAACTGCTCTTGCATGTGATTTTGCGATAAACGCTCATCCAAATTATACGTATCAATGATTTCGAGCGGCTGATGCTGCCACGAGCACGCATACACAGCCTTCGTGCGCTGCCCCGTTTCCGGATCAATTTGCCACTGCAAACACTGCGCGCACACACCTTTTAACATGCATTGCATCGGTCCATACACAGAAGCTTTGAAAAGCGTAGCTTCTTTAAGATGTGCTTGTAGCGGACCATGGCGCAAGCTCTGAATTTGGCGCAATAAATCACCGTTACCAATCACATGCACTTGATCAATTGCATTCAGATTTACGCTAAGGTGATCAGCAAAAGCCAATAAAACAGAAGCTAATTTTACAGGCAAAGTAATACAAAAATGTGTTGTTAATTTGGCAATCTCTTCTTCACAAATGAGTGACTCTGCTGTATCGAGTACAGCGATGAAATAAATACGATTACCCATCGCTTGCAATGCAGGACCGACCGACAACAAATACGCAATCGCCAATGGACCACCTAGGATCAAAATCGCTTGTCTATCGTGAGGAATGGCCGTGCGCACTCCCGTCGGCCCCATAATCGCCAAACGCTCGCCAACCTGCGATTGCATTAAAATACGTGAACTCACCCCATTGTCCATGAGTAAAAACGACAAACAATTCTCACGTGTTTCATCTTTAATACCAAGACACGCCACTGCCTCACACAACTGCGCGCTAGAGCGTTCGAAATTTTGTAATCGATAAAATTGACCGGGTTTGAACTGCTGCGCCAATTGCGGTGCATGCACATACAAACGCACAATCTGATCATTAAGACGTACAATTTCCTTAACTGTCACATTAAACAATTCATCTAACTTATTGGAAAATTTCTGATACTCTTGCTCATCCCCCACTTCAAAACGATACTCTAATGCTTTGACAATACGTGGATAAGAACGTTTTGCTGAGGCAATTGCTTTAACCACGCTACCGTGAAAAATAGGATGCGTATCTCCAATAAAACTGACAAAGCGACGCTCCTTGGAATAGCTGGTGAAAGCACCATACTCAGTCATCTTAATATGACCGTGATCCAGCACCGCAATGAGCTCACCCTCTGTTTCACGATAACGTGGGTACTCAAATTTTTTACGCTCCAAATCCTCACTGTGTTCAAACGCATACGCCACATTCGGTTTCGCACCAGTTGCTACAAAAATACTGCGCGCAGGCAATACCACTAATTCATCCGCTGTAATCCAATGCCCATCTTGATCCTGTAGGCGCCGCTGACACCGCAGACTGTGACACTGCCCCGTCTGATCGAGCACCACAGCCTGTGGCTCCAAACCTTCTGCGTAATAAATCCCTTCTCTAAATGCATGGTTTAATTCTTCATGGTTGCACTGATAAGCCGGTGAGTCCTGAATACGCCGTCGGTAAACAACGGTCACCCCACCCCAGCTGCGAATTAAGCGAATAAAATCGGGCTGACGTTGCTCTTGCGCTGCGCTCTTACGCTCTTGACGCACCAACCGTGCGTGCTCACAAAATTCATCCAATACCGTTAAATCGTATGCTGTGAACTGCGCACGTACCGCTTCTTCTGAAGTCTGTGCAATCAGGGTCTCATACCGAAACAAGGCTTTTTCAACTTGAGTGATGTAATAGGCCTGTACTTCTGTCGCCGTATCGACACCCGTTAAACCACCGCCAATCACCACAGCGGGTAGTGTTATTTGTAAATTAGCTAAACTGGCTTCTTTAGCGGCACCAGTTAACTGCAATGCCATCAAAAAATCATTAGCCTGGCGCATACCGGGCGCCAAACTGTTTTCAATCGCTAATTCTTTAGGTAACCCAGCGCCCACGGCTAACGTAATATGATCAAAGCCCAAACGCCAGGCCTCATCAACAGTAATCGAACCACCAAAACGCACACCGCCGTAGATTTGAAAATAGCGCCTGCGCATTAAGGTAATGTAAATCAGCTTTAAAAAATTCTTATCCCAGCGCACGGTAATACCATACTCGGCCACACCACCAAAACCCGCCACCAAACGGTTATCTAAACTTTCCACCAGTGTGTTGTAATCGTAAATTGGCTGTTCAATATAATCGCGATTGAGTGCCTCAATCTTCAAGCCATCCGCCCCCACCACCGCAAATCCATCCATCAATAAATGGTGTGCCATGGTAAAACCTGCAGGACCCATACCCATGATCAATACTTTCGAGCCATTATACGGCTTTAATACATACTGATCTTGACGCAAGGGATTCCAGCGCGTCAGCAGATCATAGATCTCAACACCCCATGGCAAAGTTAATACATCTGTTAAAACACGCGTTTCAACCTCAGGAATATTAACTGGTTCTTGCTTTTGATAAATACAACTTTTCATGCAGTCATTGCAAATGCGATGCCCCGTTGCCGGGCACATTGGGTTATCGCGCATTACCATGGCCAATGCGGCAATACTCAAACCCTCTTTTTTCAGCAGATGCATTTCTGAAATTTTTTCCTCCAGCGGGCAACCTGTCAGCGTCTGGCCAAATGGATTCACTTTAAAGCCAAACTCAGGCTGACTCTTTTTCACAGGGAAACCTTTCGAGCAAAAATCACCATCGTTTTTATGGCAATACACGCAATAATCCACTTCATTTAATACTTGGCGCTCACTCATGCGCGTATCGGTAAGCTGAAAACCATCACGGTGGCGGTACTGCTGCGGCTCACCCTGCAATCGCCCAAGAGCATCCCCTGCAACAGATTCCACGGCAATTAACTGTTCAAAATCCAATTTATGCGGAAATTTAAAACTCACCCACTCGCACACAAAATCGTGCCCAGCTGTTGTCAAAATCGCTTGCGCACACCATTGTGCCAGCTGATCAATTGCCTGCGCGTTCTCGGCGCTGTGCTCTAGCAAAGACTGTGCGTAGCGTGCTACACACAATTCATAATCTGCATCAGGAGGGCAAACACTGTATAACCAATCTGTTAATTCTGAAAATTCAGGTAACGCCTCACCTTGCTTAATCAGGCGTTTGGCAAGGCGCAATACAAAATGATGCTTGAATACAAAGATGGGGTCTTGATTCAGAATGACCTGACGCAAACCGGCTGCTTGTTCCTCGATATTAAAAAGCTCAATAATAAACTGTTCAATATACGGTGCGACACTCAATAAAAAAGTGGAGCACTCAATAGGGTCGCTTAAAAAAGTATCATCATGACGATAATGCACTAACTGAGCATGCAGCTCCGGATTCTCCTCGCTTAAACACCGCAAAAAACGTACATCTAATTCTTGAAGTCCACTTGCCGTAAACAACGCTTGAAATTGCATTCCGTTCAGGTTAAGTTGTGTCCGTGCTTGTGGCATAATACCTCTTTATTAATAAACGGCTTGCAGCTCTTAGCGAGCAGGAACTGCAAAAAACAAGGCATTATAACTGATGAGAAAAGTAAATAAACATTTTGTGAGCGAAATAGATAAAAAGCTTAAGCTCTTTAATGACACCCACCAACCCTCAGCATCCCAGTTATCTGAAATAGCTAAATACAACAAAATCTTTGAGTTACGCGATAATCCTAAGGCAGAGAGGGAATCTCATGGCAGCATTTGGGATGAAGATTAAGGCTTTTTTTTCGTTAGCCAATGCATACGTATGGCTACCAGTCATTATCGTGTTGATGGTACTCTCCTATTACACACATTGCATTCTCTGTAGGCCACTGCTCACAGCCTTTTTTTACCCCGGCAATCGCCTACTAAATCTCGATGACATGGAAGCCAATAAAGAAGCCCTAGCGCATTTAAATGTGTTGATGTATTCAACCTCTAAAGAAAGCTTACAGCCAAATGGTGATACCTACAGCTTACCACCAACTTCAGACGCCAATTTACGCTTTATGGCGCAGTATCTTCATCAACATAAGTTGCACACTAAATTAATGCTGTCTCTAGGTTACTGGGACCCTCCATTCATGCGCGCGACAATTATTGTGCCGGCGCTACGCCAACGCTTTATTCAGAGCATTATTAAAACATTGCAAAATCGCGCTTATGGTCTGCAAGGCGTGGATATCGATTGGGAAAATGAGTATTGGCCAAGCAAAGGAGAAAAAGCGGCTTTTCCTATTTTTATAAAAGAATTAGCTTTGGCTATGAAACGCTATGGCTTAACCGGTGATTTACTCACGCTGGATATCCCACCCAATCATACAGATGACTACCCGGATCCTAAACTGTGGATCCGCTATGTAAACTGGGTAAATTTAATGGGCTATGACTTTTACGGGGATGTCTTATCGTATACAGAGCTTGATGGTACCTTAGGTTACGATCCAATCCCCTATGCTGCGAAAGCACCCACCTACACCAACACTTCTCTGATTGGCACGCTCAAACAGTATGAACAAAAAGGCATTCCCAAAAGTAAAATGGTGATCATATTACCATTGTATGGCACGATGGATCAGGTCAGCGATACCACATCAGCGGGCACACATTATGGACTACGCCAACACATCATCCACAATAACGCACCGACGTATTATCCTTACTGGGTTATCTACACGAAATACGGCACGTATACACACCCCAAAAATGGTTACAGCGCACATCAATATATTTTTAAGTCACTACATGGACCCACCTTCAGCGCTTTTGCGCTAACTAAAGGCACGCGCTTTATCTCCTACCCCGATCCGATAGCCATTCGTCAATACGCAGATTATTTAGTGGCGCATAACTACCTTGGTATCTCGGTATGGGAACTCAGTGACTCTATAAAATTCGGCAATCCTGATTCACTGATCCGCGCGATTGCTAAAGCAGAGCGTCGCGCATAATACGCACGCAGCCATAAAGAAAATACCCATAGAGCTGAAAAATCGGTTTATATAATATTTACCGGCAAAAAATTAGCATAACCCATATGTATTGCCTTCTCTATTAATGCTGATTTTTTATCACATTGTAATTTATGCTTCAAATTATCCAGATGAAATTCTACCGTTCTGAATGATATATTCATTTTACAAGCAATTTCTTTCGCTGTATTACCGTAAATTAAATAAAATAAGCACTCTCTTTCTCGTTCCGTGAGCGATTCTTGTAATGGAGAGTTTGCATCAAGCCTGAATGTGGCTTGATTTTTTTTTGTTACATTTTTTTTCTTTAAATTTGTATACAATTTAAATCCAGATAAAGCAAATTTTGTATTAGAAATATCGAGATAGTTCAATGCAATTGCAATAACCTTTTCCTTATTAAAATCAAAAATAGGCACCTTTTTACCAAGAAGAACAATCCAATCCGAATAATAAGCATACGTTAAAAAATTCATGGTTTTACCAAATTCAACTACCTCTTTATCTTCCTCTTGAAAATCCATCGCTAACTCAGACGCCGGACAAGCAAGATCATGATCAAAAATGGCATGCTTTAAAAAATGTTCAGTAGAATGGTAGCCTGTTATTTTAGCGAAAAATTCATTTGCGAATAGAAATTGAGAGTCATAGTTTTTCCAAGCAATAAGACTATTTCCCGCTAAAGAAGAATAAGCCGCTAACTTTCGAAGCTCATCCGCACAAGCAATATTAATACCATTTTCTGTTATCATAATTAACCAATCAAATTCATTTTTATAAGTAGCTAGCTTAGTAAAAAACAGATATTTAATCAATTCACCTCTATTGATGTAAAATAAATACGCTAAATCTTTTCCTTATAAAATACACTTCTCATTATTGAAGCTGCGAATCCTAGCATACCGCAGCACTCGCTGCTATAGATTGCCCTTCAAACTCTTTTTGATAGCTCTTTATAATATCTGCTAAAGAATCATCATCTTTTGGTAGTAACTCTTGATGCTGTTGTAGGATAAAACAAATCAGATCATTTTGCACATCAATATCGTACTGACCAGAGAATAGTTGCAGGACCAT
Source organism: uncultured Coxiella sp. (assembly GCA_964516605.1). GTDB lineage: Bacteria > Pseudomonadota > Gammaproteobacteria > Coxiellales > Coxiellaceae. Next base: position 9,190 of record CAZFAA010000044.1, read on the forward strand.
CGCATGTATTCTTTCTCTATCTGCTCCTAGAGGCGACGATACAGTAAATAAAAAAGAAGAACTACCACTTCCGACAAGACAGGCACGTGAATCATCTTTCGAATCGTACAAGAAACTCTTTTTCCCGTTGCATGCGTTAGGTTGAGCAACCGCTGAAGTAACAAGTTGATATTCTACTGGATTAGAGGAAGATATTGGGGTATTGGCACTACTATGTTGTGGATTAGACGTAGAAGTCATACTCGATATATTTAACGCCCTCATAACACTTAAAAATATGTGACCTTCCGCAAAGCTTGTTTGAAATAACTGAAAAATAATTTTGATATAAGCCAACGTATCTACTACACGTTGAGCGTGAAGCGCTTCATCTAGACTCTGCATCACATGATCCATACTGCCATACGTATTCTCCAGCATGGCATAGGAGGGATTCAAAGGCGCTACCGGCATTGAGGGCGATTTTGCATTGCGCGAAGTAAGCTCACTACATTTTTCAGCAGCTTTTGCACATGCATCAAATTTACCTGCTTTAGCAACAGGAGCAACAGCTTGATTAAGGGGAACTAAATCTTTCCAATGAACACCTATGTTTGCCGTGTTGTCACCATCACCCCACTGATGAATTATTTTATTAATCTCAGTATTTCTATGATTTACAAGACTGCCCTTAACTTTACCTGGAATTGCAAGATCGGCTCCCCAAGATTGCATAATATGCATTATAGGTTGCTCTAACGCTGCACTCACATTGGTATTGTGATTTCGATTTAACTCATTAATTGCAGCTACTATGCTATCGATTAATAAAGGGGAAGCCAATCCAATCTCTTTTAAGGGTGGTAACACAGCGAACGCTTTTGCACGAGTATTCGTATCAACAGATCCTAGTATTTTTTGAGTATATTCAATCGATCGAAATAACCGCTGTAACTGACCATGCAACAATAATGCCATAGTAGAAATACATTTTTTCGCATTCACCGCAGGCACATTAAATGGATGACTCACTATTTTTGCGATACCAGCTAATGCAAACTTAACATCAGAAAAACCTTGTAATTTTAAAAAAATCTTTACTAATTCGCAGAGCCATTGCTGAACATCTATTTCTGTTAAATCATTATTACCTATTGCGCTAACTGAAGTATTTAGTGCTAACTCATTTATCAACTTGAAAAAAATATCATAGCTTTCTTCAAAAGCATCTAATCCACTTAAAGCTAAAGCATGCAGGCAGTTTAATTTATTTTCCTGTTCCTGATATTGAGTATCTCCCTGTGCAAAAACAGCTATAATTGATTGCCCACGCTCAACTATATGCTTCGCTAAAGCATAATTTTTTTCATACAAGACTTGATATGCTTGAACAATAAAACCATGTATATACTCTTGAATAGCCTTTGGATTATTAAAATTAGGGAGCTTTTGTGTTGAGAACCACAGGGTTTTTGAAAATAGCTCAGTATTCTTAAGTTTAATACAATCTTTTAATGTTGCTGTATTATTGCCGTCAGCAGTTATTATAAATTTTGATAAATTTGTACACTGCTCTATATGAACTTTACTTGTTTTAATCGTTAATGTTATTTCGCTTAACTTCACGCAATTTCTTATAAATAATGAAGATAATTTTTGTAATAGTACATCAGATGAAAGTGTTTCTAAATTTACCCCCTCTAAATGCACTGTTTGAATATTCTTTACTTCTTGCAATATAGAATCAAAATTTCCTGTAATTTTTGAACAACCAACTAATTTTAGTTCTACTAAATCAGGGCAATAACGAAGAATAGCTTCAAGTAAATTATTGGTTAATGCACTACAATTTACTATAGATAGCCTAGTTAATGGTGTACGAGACTCCTTAATGACCTCAAGTATCCACTGCTGCATTTGAGGATCCATGCTTTGAAACTGAATGTTGTTAATAACGTCTTCACGCTCTTTCGAGCTTAATAGCAAAAATTCTCTTTTATTTTTTTGCATACACAATTGCTCTAGAATAAAAGTAGTTTCTTTTAAAAATTGCAGCGCCTCTTGTGGAGAAAGCAGTGTGTCTTCCGACAATACTTCCTCTTGACACTCAGTTATGATCTTCTCATAGGTCAGCGTAAAGCATGAAACTCCATTTTCTGGATCGGGTTTATACTCTTCTAAAAGACGTGTAATGATATTAATTTTCCTATATAAATTATGCAAAAAAGATTTAGGAATTAAGATCACAGAAGCAGGATGCTGTGTTGAGAAATAAGATTCGTATTGCTGACAACGCTCTAACCATAATTTGACGATTGCATTTGCTCCTCTTTCGAGGAAAATGGTATTCGCTACAGCATGCTCTATATGATCTTTCATTTTCGCAGAAAAATTTCTTTCAGAATCAACCACTTCTTTAAGAGCATCCACATCAAACAATAATAACTGAAGAAAACGAACTGCAATATGATCAGGCGAATTATTAAATGGCGTATCATTAGATAAGAGCATGGTGTATTGCTGAGCTCCCTCTTTACACGTTATGAATTCACACAGCGGATACTCATCATTAATGCCTATAAATAAAGCTTGTCTTAATAACATATCAGCCACTTGCCGACCAGGCTTATCCTGGTTTTTTTTCATAGCGTTAATAAGATCAGCACCTGTGGAATTTAAAATTCGTGTCCCAATATGCAATCCGGAAAAAATAACCTGTGCTGTATGATGCGATGCAGTAGATTTTTCAAAAAGAGCGTCTAATTTTTCCAACCACTCCATCCAATATTGTCGATTTCGCGGCACATGAGATCTTAATAGAGTAACAACATCTTCTCTAGAAGAGTCTTGAGCTATTCTCAATGCTGTCAATACTTGATCAAGTGCATCATCATAAAAAGAAAAATCATAGTCATTGATCTGTGCAATACGTTTTAATAGCACAGCAATTGATTCAACTCTATTTTTACGGATACAAATATGCAAAAGAGTTATACCCTCTTGCAAAATAATATTTTGCTTTTTTGCATATCCAATACATGTATTAATAACACAATCAGGCAACCCACTTTCAATGAGCTCTCTCAGCCACGTGTTTTGTTTAAATTGAATCGTATGTTCATGTGCCCCATGTCTAATATACAACGTATCATCTCTCGGATCATATTTTAGCGATCCTGAAGAATGTATGATATTAATTTTTTGAGCTGACTTTATGATAGGTGCTATTTTCTGCAAAATAATATCAAAAGTTAACCCATTGCATTGCGTAATTTCAAATTCATAACGAGTCAAAAACTGCTGGATAGAATTACCTGTAATGTTATGACATCCAATTAATATTATTTTTCTGATTCCATTATTTGCGCCCAATAAAAGTGTGTCTCGTAACTGTGTATCGTTTACAGGATGGTTTTCTAAGTTAAGAACCTCCTTACCATTATTTTTTATTGCCCTACCTGTCACCCTTTCAAGTAAAGCCTGTGCGCCAGCAATGGAGTGTGTATTTATTAAAGACTGACTCAATTGAGACAAATAGTTTTCAATTTTTTCGCGTAATGACCTGTTTGAAGGGGCATGTATTCCAAGAGCTTTTAAAATATCTCCTGAACCAGGACTTTCAGTCCAAAGTATATAGGCTTGACTAGCATCAGAATTCGCTTTATTTCTTAATACTGCAAAAGCATGCCCCAGTGTAGGTTCAACCGCTTTAAAAAGATCAGAATAGGTAATTGATCTTTGCGCATGGAATGCAGCTAAAATAGTTGAGTGTAATGTATTTAACGCATGAGAAAGAAAGCGATTAAATTCTTCAGGCACCTTAATCTTAAGTCCAAATCTATCAGAACTATCACCTGATATAACACACCGATCCAATGCCTGCTGATATTTTTGATTAATCACGTCAATAGCGCTATGCCATTCTGACATAATCTCAAGTGGTTTCATGCTTATTAATGCTTCATAAAAAGGACCCTGCCTATCAATAATTTGATCCATATGCGGGAAAAAAGCAATAATATCTTTATAGCTAGAACTTGCAGACGCAGGCAAGTGTTCAGGTTCGCGTATCTTAATATCCCCATCCCACACCTGATCCTTATCAATTGCTTCAATTCTAACTGTATCTTCTGCTTGAGCAATAACTTGATAATTATGTGGCTTGCCATCCATTACAGACATACATAAATTTGAAAAAACTAATGTAGCAAAATTACTAACATTTATTACGCTTAGCCTTGAATTGTGAGTCTCTAGCCAGGAATTTAAATTGTCATCGCCAACTTTTAATGATGCTTGAATGAAAAAACTACGTGAAGATGAGGTGGAAGTGGATTCAACCTTTATGAAGGTGCTTGAAAATTGAATCTTATCATTAATTAATCTACCCATAATACGATAAAAAGCTGTAACAACTTCTTCTATGCTAGGTTTTAAAGGAGCATCCGAATATTGGTCTTTTTTATCCAATTTATAATATACACCATCAATATCTACAACATAATGTGAGTTACTTAATGGAGTCAGTGTACTAACAAAATTACGGGAATTGATTCCGACTAATTTTTGATAGCACGTCTCATCAATATATGTAATATCCGTACCATTAATACCGATAATTAATACTGGGTATTTGTATTTTATATTTTCTGGTTTTTTGATAAGGTCTTGGATGCTATCAGCATAAAACGTTTCAAGCCATCCTAGAATTATCTTGAGAGTGCTATTTTTTTCAGCAGCTTTATATTGCTGAATTTGGCTAATCACACTTTCCTGTAACGTCTTAAAGCAAGAATTTTTTGCTGTTATAGACTGTTGGCGAACATCTCTTGGCATTAAATAAGCACAAGGCTCTCGTAATTTCTGTAAAAATTTTTTTAGATTTACAAATCGAGTTTTTAATTTTTGTGTTAATTTTGTATCCGATAGTGACTTATTTAGCGCTGCTAATGCAGCCTCAATCTGTTGCTTAAATTCTTGATTTTCAGACTGACCTAAGCTCTTAATTTTTTGTATGAGAATTATTTCTTCACTCGCTAAATCTGGTCTCATTTTTACCTTCCCATGTTATCTAATGAAAATTTAGTATCGCTAGGAATATAATAGCGACGATCAAAAGGATTGAGTCTTCTTTTAAATAAAATAGTAGGTGCTACCATACTTTTTCTTGTACTAGTTCCATATGGATGACCATGCACTGTATCATCAAAATGACGCATGGCATAAGCGATACAATTCCATGTGTTCTTTCTAGCCGTCTTAGAAAAAGGGTATTTTTTATCAGGGAAATCATGTTCTTGATGCTGGATTAATTTTTTAATTTTCTCTTTTGAAACATGTGCAGGGCATTTTGTTTCAAAACCATAGTCTTTATGTCTAGCTTGACTAAATGCCATCAAGTTATATAATTTTTTCTCTACTTGACCATTAGATTGTGTAGTGCACTCAAATTTCGCACTGCATGAACTCGACTCCACATCATCTTCATCTGCTGGCACTTGCCTATCACCCATTCTTAAATCGTATTTTTTTAAAATAACCTGACCTAAGACTCCCATATACTCAAGTAATAACAATCCATGCCCAATATCGTCTCTAATATTTGCTGCTACAGCTAATACACCATGCTCTTCATTAATGTAATAATTGGGATGTAAAATACTTTCCACAGTATAAGAATGAAATTGAACCTGTTGCAATCCTTGGAAGAAAGATTTAGGTGGAGCTTGTTTATCTGGATCTTCTTCGATCAATGCAATCGA
>CAZFAA010000045.1:0-14870 GCA_964516605.1 uncultured Coxiella sp.
ACAACTATACAGAAAGGCTCCTGAGAGAAGGATAGGCGCATATAGAAAATGTGAGATCATATTTGTCAGATTTGGAAGGTATTAATTTTTTAAATGCAGGCAAAAAATGATGGATAATGAGTACGATGAACTGCCGACTCAACTTTGACAAACAGAACAATAAAACGTACTGCGTTGCCCTTGGGTCATTTTCTTGATGTGTCCGTCATGGCATTTAAAGCAGTGCTGCTGTTCGCGGCCATACACGAATAATTCTTGTTGAAAGTAACCTGGTTTGCCATCGGCGGATGAGAAATCTTTGAGTGTTGTGCCGCCGGCAATGATTGCTTTATGCAACACATTTTTAATTTCATCGACCAGTACCTGGCAATGCGATTTAGAAAGAGTATACGCGGCTTTTTGTGGTGCAATAGCTGCTTGAAAGAGTGATTCGCTCGCATAGATATTACCAACACCCACTACGACTTTACTGTCCATAATAAATTGTTTCACTGGCACTTTACGTTTTTGGGCTTGGGCGAACAGGTAATCCGCGTTAAAGTCATCGGTTAACGGTTCAGGCCCTAACTGCACCAGTAGGGGGTGTTGTGTTGGGTGGTCCTGTGTCCACAGAATCATACCGAAGCGTCGTGGATCGTGATAGCGCAAACAGATGCCGTTTTCAAACAAGATATCCACGTGATCATGTTTGGTGGGTGGTGTTGCCTCTTTCAGTGCATGCAGACGCCCAGACATGCCAAGATGAATAATCAACGACCCAAGTTCTGTTTCCAAGAGTAAATATTTGCTGCGGCGCGTGATGTTACAGACGTGTAAGCCGGGGAGTGTTGTGTTGAGGTGGCTGGGTATCGGATAACGCAGTTTTGGTTGGCGTATGGTAATCGATTGGATACGTTGATGGAGTACGACGGGGGTAATGCCACGTCGTACGGTTTCGACTTCCGGCAGCTCTGGCATAGACTCCCGGCTCCGAATTCTTACTTAGGAATCTTTTTCTGTTTGAACAGTACTTTCATGCCAGGACGTCCAATTGCAGGATTGTAGGCACGTGGATCAAACTTCATACGTTCTAATTTCTCAGTCGTATTGCGTGGGTTCAGATAGGTTGTATAGAAATAACCTGTATCATGACCTTTTTTATTTTTACCTGTAGACAGTAGCATGATTTTGATACGAGGGCTTTTGCCTGCCATGTTTTTTTCCTCAAATTTTGTTTCTATTCAGCTTATTTCGTTCGATGAACGACAGGGCTGATGTTAATCTTTGTGAACACCGTCCACTGCTTCTTTCTTCATTTTTTCCAGTACCGCTTCGATACCAAGTTTATCAATAAGACGTAACCCTTGAGTCGAGACTCGAAGAGTGATGTAGCGATTTTCGCTCGGTATATAAATACGGCGCTTATGTAAATTTGGTAAAAAGCGACGACGCGTCTTATTTTTAGCGTGAGAGACGTTGTTTCCAGTAGTCGGGCGCTTGCCGGTTACTTGGCATACCTTAGTCATCGTCAGTTCTCCAGATTGATTCGTTAAGGGCAGAATTTATACCAGAAAGAATAGGTTGGCGCAAGCGCTCTTCTCATCAAAATCAATTTTCCTATTCTTCGATTGTATAGTAACCTAGCACCCTTAGAATACTGAGCTAAAGAGGCTACTAAATGTACAAATCAATTCAATTAAAAATTTTAAATTCTGCAATTGGTGATTTTTTTCCGATGCCGCAATACGCGACGGACGGCTCAGCAGGGCTGGATCTGTGTGCCTGTATCAGCGGGCCGATGGTCATTAATCCGGGTGAAACCCATCTGATTGATACCGGTATTGCTGTATACATAGAAGATCCAAGTTTGGCGGCGATGATTTTGCCACGTTCAGGTTTAGGCCATAAGCACGGTATTGTGCTCGGCAATTTAGTTGGTTTAATTGATTCGGATTATCAAGGTCCGCTCATGGTGTCGTGTTGGAATCGTGGCGAGAAAACCTACATGATTGAACCAGGTGAGCGTATTGCGCAATTGGTTATTGTGCCGATCGTGCAAGCACAGTTTGAAATTGTTAAAGAATTTGAGAAAACGGAGCGTGGTCATGGTGGATTTGGCAGCACAGGAAAACAAAAAATCGTACACACTCCCTCTGAAGTTGCCTGAAGGTTGTTTTCGCACCTATGACATTCGGGGTGAAGTGGGTGTTGATAGTATTAATGAAGACGTTGCGTATGCCATTGGTTTGGCGGTTGGCACTATGGTACGTGCGCGTGATAGCAGTGATATTATTGTAGGACGTGATGGCCGGTTATCTGGGCCTGCATTAACCTTAGCGTTAATAGCAGGATTACGGCAAACGGGTTGTTGTGTAGTGGATATTGGTGTGGTGTCAACGCCGATGTTGTATTTTGCCACTAATCGTTTGTCTACCAATAATGGTGTGATGGTCACAGCAAGTCACAATCCACGTGATGATAATGGTTTTAAAATTGTGTTAGATGGACAGACCTTATCAACCCAAGGTGTGCAGGCAATTTTACACGGCATTAAAGAACAGCAATTCGCTAGCGGTCATGGCGGTTATGTGCAGGCTGAGATTGTTGAAGATTATATTCAGTATATCCTGCAATGTATTCATTTAGATCGTCCTTTAAAGGTTGTGGTTGATTGCGGTAATGGTGCAGCAGCTATTGCTGCTCCCACTCTATATCGCCAAATGGGTTGTGATGTCATCGAATTGTTTTGTGAGTTGGATGGTCGTTTTCCAAATCATCATCCTGATCCCAGTGTCCCTGAAAATTTAACGGATCTGATTGCCAAGGTAACAGAAACTGGCGCTGATGTGGGTTTGGCATTTGATGGTGATGCCGATCGTATTGGTTTGGTGACCAATCAAGGTGAGGTCATTTGGCCGGATCGTCAAACGATGTTATTTGCACGCGATGTATTAAAACGACATCCGGGGGCAAATATTGTGTTTGATGTCAAATGCTCGAGTCATTTGGCCACTGTTATTGAAGAGCATGGCGGACATCCTATTATGTATCGTACAGGGCATTCGTTACTGAAAGGTAAAATGCTTGAGGTTGGAGCCCCCTTGGCTGGCGAAATGAGTGGGCACATTTTTTTTAAAGACGACTGGTTTGGTTTTGATGATGGCGTGTATGTAGGCGCGCGGCTTTTAAAAGTGTTATCACAACAATCCAAATCCTTGAGTGATTTATTTAAAGAATTGCCAACCAGCGTGAATACATCCGAATTAAAATTGCCGATGCCCGAGTATAAAAAAGAAGCATTTATGGCGCGTCTTGCCGCAGAAGCCAATTTTGGCAAGGTCACTAAAATTACGATTGACGGCTTGCGAATTGATTTTGGGTTTGGTTGGGGGCTGGTCCGTCCTTCTAATACTTCAGCTTATCTGATTTTACGTTTTGAAGCAGATACTCAAACCAATCTTGATTACATTATGCGAGTTTTTAAGCGTGAATTGCGAGCGCTGGATCCGCAGTTGTTATTGCCCTTTTGATGTGAATAGATTTCAGCTGTGCTTTTAATAATGGTTACTCGATTGAATATCGGTTTCCCCGTGAATTTATTTTTCAAGCGCTCTCGCATCGCCTAATAAAAGTGCAAACACAAAATGTATTGTTTGACTCAGTAAAAACACAAAGCTACTATTTCCAATTATTTTTTTAGGATTTCAAACGACCATGACTGGTAAAACGATTCTTGTTTATGTGGGCGCAGACTGCTTAGGCGATGCGATTCAAAAGATTCCGTATATCAATGCTATACGTCAAGGTTTTCCCCATCATAGAATTGTGTGGTTTGCCAATGGCAGCAGTGTCTTTGCAGGGTTGCTCAAAGAAATCAGTGCAGTACTTTTGGATGAAGTGGTTTGTAATGTTAATTTTTCCGCGACATTAACTGATCTGTATAAAAATCCTTTTGTGGGTATGTCGTTGGCAGGGCGTGAGTTTGATTATATTTTTGATACACAAAAACGTTGGAAGCAAACACTAATTATTAAAAAAATTAAGCATCAACATTTTGTATCCGGTTGTGCTGATTTTTTATTTTCAGATATTAAGCCCAAACGTGGTTATCAACCAGCGCGTAATGTTACCAAGCGTTTAATTGAAATGGTGAGTATGATTACGGGTCATGCCTATGATATGGATTACGGTGTGTCGATACCACAACGTTTTCTTGATGAAGCTTACAAATTGTTACCACCTGGGCAAGACTATATAGGTTTTGTCCCGTGTGGTTCAGTGGATCAAAAAAAATGGCCACTCAAACAGTATATTCAATTAGCGCAATATTATCGTACAGGCGGTTATATTCCGGTATTTATCTTAGGTCCTGAAGAACGTTGTTATGAAGAGCAGATTTTAGAGGCGCTGCCAGATGCGATTATTCCCGGTATGATGGTGGTCAATACAGACAACACGATTCACGGTCCTTTGTATTACATGGCACTGGGCAAACAGTTAACGGCTATCGTTAGTAATGATTGCGGTCCTGGTCATTTGCTCAATTGCGCTAATCGACCAATGATTTTTTTATTTGGACCGACCGATGCGGAAAAATTTGCGCCAGAGCGTGATGGGGTTATCGTTTTAAAAGCATCTGATTTTGGCAGTAATGTATTAAGTGATATTCCACTTGATGTCGTCAAACGTGTTTTGAATGAACTGTTATGCAATATTGTTGAGTTAGTGACAGTGGCAAAAGAGAGTCGGGATTGTGTTGCCGCGTGACATATCGTTTACCGCTTACCGAATTTTTGCCGGTAAGCCAGTATATTATCTTTCTCGTTGGTAAATTCACGTTTGTCACCAAGATACGTTAAAACATCATCCAAACACACAATACTTTTGACGGGAATGTGGTAGCGTTGCTCGACTTCTTGTACGGCTGAGATATCCGCTTCGCCACGTTCTTGGCGATCAAATGCAATCACAATACCACTGAATGTTGCTTGATGTTGTTGCATTAATTGGATGGTATCGCGTACTGTGGTGCCAGCAGTAATGACATCATCAAACATCACGCTATTGCCTGTAAGTGGCGCGCCGACTAAATCGCCACCGTCGCCATAATCCTTTTTAACTTTGCGGTTAAAACAGTAGGGTACGGTTAATTGGTAATCGGTATACAGCGCCATCGCAGTGCTGCATACCAGGGGAATCCCTTTATAAGCTGGGCCAAATAGGACATCATAAGCAAAACCGGCATCACACAATGCCTTTGCAAAGTAGCGCCCCAGCGTTTGCAGGCTTTTTCCGCTATTAAAAACGCCTAAATTGAAAAAATAAGGACTGATGCGCCCCGATTTGAGTTTAAATTCGCCAAATTTCAGTGCATGATGCTCGAGCAAGAATTCAATAAAGCTTTGCGTTGTTAACACGTGTTTTCCTAAATTATTTTGACTGCAGGCGATTATACGGTTAACTTAGCTATAAATAAATAAGGTTAAGGAAAAAGCAGGAATTCCCTTCAGGAACTGCTCAGGAGAAACTCTCATGCGTGTCATTTCGTATAATGTGAATGGTATTCGCGCTGCTGTGCGCAAAGGTCTATTTAATTGGCTCGAACCACTTGCACCTGATGTGCTGTGTGTACAAGAGACCAAAGCGCAGATGGAGCATCTGCACGATGAGTCATTACGTCCAGCTGGATATCATTGCTATTTTGCTGATGCGAAGAAAAAAGGCTACAGTGGTGTTGGTATTTATTGCAAGAAAAAACCCGATAATATTATTACGCAGCTCGACTGGTCGTGTTGTGATGAAGAAGGGCGTTATATTCAAGTCGATTTTGGCCGACTCAGTATTGTTTCATTATATTTGCCTTCGGGTAGCAGTGGCCAGATACGCCAATCAGTTAAATTTGATTTTATGCGTCATTATGAAACTATTCTTAAAAAACAAATACGTGATGGCCGCAGTTACATTATTTGCGGCGATTGGAATATCGTCCACAAAGAAATTGATATTAGGAATTTCAAAAGCAATCAAAAAAACTCGGGTTGTTTGCCAGAGGAGCGTGCGTGGATGAATCAGTTGTTGACGGAAGTTGGTTTTGTCGATGCTTTTCGTGTTCTCAATCATGAAGCAGAGCAATACACGTGGTGGTCAAGTCGTGGTCGTGCGCGTGAAAAAAATGTTGGATGGCGGATTGATTATCAGATTATTAGTCCAGATCTCAAAAAGTGTATTCAAAAAGTTGCTATCTATAAGGAGCAATGGTTTTCGGATCATGCACCTGTGATTATTGATTACGATATGCGTTCTGTCATCGCCTAATATATGTAAAGGCTAGGAATTTTCGCGCGGGAGTTCCTGACGAAAAATCATTTTGTTTTATTTTAAAAATTTGATAGGATGTACACAATTTTTTTGTTGGAGGTTTGGTAATGAGAAAGTGTGTGCGCGTTGTATCAGAGGGATTTCGTGGTTTTGAAATGGGGATGATAGCTCATCTTTTGGCGCATACTTTGCGTAGAGTAGTTACTGGTCAGATTGGTGATGCATCGCAAATTACAGCTGCTTTTGTGTTGATCTCTTTAGGCACGAACTTGTTTTATGAGCGACGAAGCGTTCCCATGGTGTTGGGCTGCATTCTAGGTGCTGCTAGTACAGTCATGTTCGACTTGGCGCTACAGAAACTCGCAGCTGAAGTCGCAGAAGGGCGTCTTCAGCCTCCATTTGTACCGTCAAGACCGAGGTTTTGAAAATGATGAATTTTATGAATGCTTTTTTTGGTCTAAATCTTAAAAATTATTTTTAAAAAGCTTATAAAAATGGTTTTCAGATTGCACACTTGGTAATACGTGAGGGTAGCTATCCTCTCCCTCTTAATCGCCCTGCACACACTTGCTTTGTGCGGGGCGTCAATAAAAGGAAGCAATTCCCAGCTGTTTGGCGCTGAATTTCCTTATGCGTCGCCCATTATAGGTTCTATGGCGGCGATTCTACTTATGTATGGAGCTGCTATTCAAGGATTTTCCACAAATAAATTATGTTTTGCTGCGGGTGTGTTTCATACATTCTTGTTACAAATAATTTATGATGGAGTATCGCAGGACCCAGTTTGTCATTCAGCGATTCATGGCCGGTAAAAAAACACCGTTTTTTCGGGTTATATTGCATAGCTTAGTCTGAATATGGCTTTCGGAATAGCTCACTCAGTACTTGCTTAACCCGCTGCAAGATTTGCCCATCAGCGGATCATTTTGCATGAGAAATTTCGCTGTGCTGCTCACCTATTTATCTATATGCTTCACTGCTCACTTAAGTGTTCCTCCAAACTGCTCGCGCCGCTGAACAACGGGTCTGGCAAGCATAGGTACTCTGACGTATTGCCCCGCTCATGAAATATTAAGGCTGACCACTTTGCTCACGAATCGTCGTGAACGACACGGCGATTTAAAGGGTTTAACTGCTTGAAAAAGGCTGGGAATTTCTAGAATCGCCTGCTCTGACACCAAAATATATACAAATGATAGATTGTTTGCTAGAATCCGTCCGATTATTTTTAGAGGGGAAAGTCATGAGAAATGTTGGGGTTTTTCTTTTTGGAGTGTTTGCCAATTTTTTTGTAACTAATGTCAACCAATTGAATAGCATGTCTAATGTACAGAGGCAGCAAGCTACAGCAGCCGCGGCTTTCTTGCTCGTTTTACATGGATTACATAATAGAAATCATGCCGATCTAGAGCGAACCTGTTTTTTCGCAGGTGTCGGTGCCATGGCGTTGGTGCAACTTTTCTTCTTCCCACAGGCATTTTTAGTAACGCAGGCTGAAGACTATGGGCCTGCACCAGGTTTTTAACTTGCCAATGCTGCTTGCTGTAACTGATGAATTTCACTGATTCCCTGTTTTGCTAGTGTAAGTAGTGCGTTAAACTCACTTTCGCTAAAGGGCTGTCCTTCCGCAGTGCCTTGCAATTCAATAAAGGAATTTGCATTGGTCATGATAACATTCATATCAGTGTGAGCATGAGAATCTTCGGCGTAATCGAGATCCAGAACTGGGACACCGTTGTATATGCCAACTGAAATGGCGCCGATCATGTATTTGATTGGGTTAGCTGTAATGTAACCACGCGCTTGCATGACGCACACGGCATCAACGAGTGCTACATATGCACCGCTAATGGCTGCCGTGCGGGTGCCACCATCTGCTTGTAAAACATCGCAATCAATTTTAATCGTGTATTTATTAATGAGAGTTAAATCAATTGCGGCACGCAGCGAACGCCCAATGAGCCGCTGAATTTCAATTGTGCGCCCACTTTGTTGGCCACGTGATGCTTCACGGTCCATGCGTGTATGTGTGGAGCGGGGTAGCATACCGTATTCTGCTGTAAGCCATCCTTGATTACTGTCTTTTAAAAAACGCGGCACACCGTCTTCAATGCTGGCTGTACACAATACTTTTGTATTACCAAATTCCGTGAGTACGGAGCCTTCAGCATGGCAGGTAAAATGACGTGTAAATTTAATGGGACGCAATTGGTTAGGTTGGCGCTGGCTGGGTCTCATATTAGATCCTCGGTTGCTGCGGTAGTTAATTGCGCAAGGGTAACGGGTTTGGCTAAGGCTGGCAAGTTGTTCATGTTATAGAGTAAACTCCAGCTGCATAAAGTTTCATAGGTTCTGATCAATCTTAGGGAGTGATGCATGATATCCAGTATGACTGGTTATGCGCGTGAACAAGCGCAAGTACCCTCTGGTGGTATTACGTGGGAAATACGTTCTGTAAATCACCGTTATTTAGAAATGGCATTTCGCTTACCTGAAGCGTTGCGTCATCTAGAAGTGGTGTGGCGCCATGTGATCGCACAGAATGTGACGCGCGGTAAATTAGATGTCACGTTAAAATTTCAGCCAGAAGAATCTGTTGCAGAGTATGCACTCAACCAAACGTTGCTTGCGCAATTAAATCATTGTGCACAGCAGGTAGCCGATTCTTTTCCAAACGCACACACATCGGTTGACGCTATTTTGAATTGGCCAGGCGTGCTGAAAACACAAGAAGCTGATATGGAAGTCGTGGCGGCTGCAGCGACAGATGTGCTGACTACCACACTTAAAAAGCTAAGTGACATGCGTTTGCGTGAAGGAAATTGTTTGGCTGATTTTTTTAATGAGCACTTGCAAACAATGCGTGGTAATGTGCGGCAAGTAACTCAGCTGATGCCACAGGTTATGAAGGCGGCTCATCAGCGTATTGTTGAACGTTTTGCAGAATTGAAATTGGAATTGGATCCAACGCGGCTGGAGCAAGAACTGGTGTGGCTCGCGCAAAAAATCGATGTTACAGAAGAGTTAAAACGCTTATCCTGGCATATGGATGAGTTTGAGCAAACGATAGAGCGAGGCGGGGTAGTCGGCAGGCGTTTGGATTTTTTAGCGCAAGAGCTGAATCGTGAGGCCAATACCTTGGCGAGTAAGTCAATTGATGCTAGTGTTACACACGTAGCCGTTGAGCTAAAAGTATTGATCGAACAAATTCGTGAGCAGGTACAAAATATTGAGTAATGATGGCACGCTTTATGTGATTGCAGCACCGTCGGGTTGTGGTAAGACCAGTCTTGTTCATGCACTCGTAAAAAATGAAAAAAACATCGAGATTTCTGTTTCCTATACCACACGTCCTGCACGTCCAGGCGAGCAAAATGGGGTGGATTATCATTTTGTGGATGACGCTACGTTTACTAAGATGATCGAAGACAATGATTTTTTAGAATACGCTCAGGTCTTTGATTATCAGTACGGTACCTCGCGTCAATGGATCATCGATACATTAAATCGTGGCGTGGATGTCATTTTGGAGATTGATTGGCAAGGTGCGCGCCAAGTTGGGCGGCTGTTTCATCATATTAAATCTATTTTTATTATTCCCCCGTCACGCACCGCGCTGCGGCAACGTTTGCAGATGCGTAAGCAAGATTCAGAAGAGGTAATTGAGCGACGCATGCAACAGGCTATTTCTGAAATGTCGCATTATCATGAATTTCGTTATTTGATCGTGAATGATGAATTTGAGCGGGCACTGGATGATTTGCGGTGTATTGTGCACGCAGAACGGTTGAAGCAGCTTTATCAGGTGCCGGCGTTGGCTGATTTATTAGAGAGCTTGCTTGCAACGTAAGTTTCAGACATAGGTCTATCTTTTGCACGATCAATAGATTAAAATACCGGCTCGTATTGTTCTGCATTCAGATATTCAAAATAAAATAATGATTTAATGAGGTTTTTATGGCTCGCGTTACAGTTGAAGATTGTCTTACAAAAGTTAAAAATCGTTTTGACCTGATCATCAAAGCATCAAAACGCGCGCACCAGCTCGAGCTTGGGGCCGCTGATCCAACTGTGCCACGTGAGAATGATAAGCCAACGGTAATTGCACTGCGTGAAATTGCCGCTGGAAACGACATCACGAAGACGCGTACGGAGCATGATGTTGAAGTGGATTTGGTTGAATTCACGACTTCCTATAAAGGTCATCCTAAGGCGAACGTTAAAAAATTAGTCGTGGATGACGATTTTGAGGATGATCTGGACTGATTTTTTTCGCCGTGAAAGGTATATCGCCCTGACAATTTTACGGGTCAGCTGCCAACCACGGTTGATTTGCATAATGCGCCAACATCTGGTTGCACACTCTCTTAACTAACGCATCCATACTGTGACGACGATTCTCGATTTTTAGCTTATGCTTCGCCGTAGCATAGCCGCCTTGTGCCACATCAAAATATTCTCTATTATCGTAAGACGCCTTAGTGCCACCCATGGAGAATGTATTGCGATTACTTCGTAAGCTGCGCAGAAAAATCAATTATCTTGAGCCAGATCAAATAGAGCAGATCCGGCGTGCCTATTTTGTGGCACTGGAAGCGCATCGGCGTCAGAAACGCTATACGGGTGAGCCGTATATCACCCATCCTGTTGCAGTGGCCTGTATTTTGGCTGAGATGAAGCTCGATTACCAAAGTATTATAGCGGCCCTGTTGCATGACGTGATTGAAGATACGAATGTTAATAAGAACACCTTAACGGAAAAATTTGGTCAGTCTGTCGCTGAGTTGGTTGATGGTGTGAGTAAGTTGACCCAAATTGAATTTGCCAACAAAGATGAGGCGCAAGCAGAGAATTTTCGCAAAATGGTTTTTGCGATGTCACGTGATATTCGGGTGATCTTAGTTAAGTTAGCCGACCGTTTGCACAACATGCGCACGCTGCATTATTTACCACGGCATAAGCAGCAGCGGATTGCGAAGGAAACTCTTGAAATTTATGCGCCTATTGCCAGACGTTTGGGTATGCGTTCTATTTTGGTCGAGTTGGAAGAATATGGATTTAGTGCATTGCATCCAATGCGTTACAGAATATTAAAAGACGCCGTGCGCAAGGCGCGTGGTAATCGTAAGCGTGTCTTGAGTTTAATTGATAAAACCCTTCGAGAAGGGTTGGTGACGAGTAAATTACCACCCAGTCGTGTGATGGGGCGTGAGAAGCATTTATATAGTATTTATCGAAAAATGCGTAATAAACACATTCCCTTTACTGAAATTATGGATGTGTATGCATTTCGCATCATCACCGATAGTGCGGATACTTGTTATCGTGTATTGGGTTTGGTGCACGGTTTATTTAAACCCGTCCCTGAACGATTTAAGGATTATATCGCCATTCCTAAAGCCAATGGCTATCAGTCGTTACACACGACATTATTTGGCCCTTATGGCTTGCCTATTGAAGTGCAAATACGCAGTACGGAGATGGAGCATTTGGCATCCAGTGGTATTGCAGCACATTGGATTTATAAAGCCAACAGTCAAGATATCGAGCAATCGCAATTGCGCGCACAACGTTGGGTTAAAAATTTGTTGGAACTGCAAAAAAGTTCTGGGGATTCGTTAGAATTTATTGAAAGCGTTAAAGTGGATTTATTTCCTGATGAAGTGTATGTGTTTACACCAAAAGGTAAAATTATGGAATTGCCTGTGGGTGCCACAGCAGTTGATTTTGCTTACGCAGTGCATACGGATATTGGCAACAGCTGTGTTGCTGTGAAGATTGATCGACAATTGGCACCTTTATCGGCTGTATTATCTAATGGTCAAACGATGGAGGTGATTACCTCATCACGCGGTCGTCCGAATCCAGCATGGTTGGATTTTGTTGTGACGGGTAAAGCGCGTAGTGCGATTCGGCATTATTTAAAAAATCAGCAAAAATCAGAGGCTGTTGCATTGGGCCGGCAATTACTTGAAAAATCACTCCATACGTTGGGAATTGATTTTAATAAAGTGCCTGAGCCGGCTTTTAAATTTGTATTGGATGAGGCATTAGTAAAGAGCAAAGATGATTTATTAAGTGAGATTGGTTTAGGTAATCGTTTGGCCATATTAACAGCAGAACGTTTGGCTGACGTGGTGCATGTGGCACACGATTCGAATATCAAAAAAGTTGTACCGAATAAACAAGTGCCCTTGATTGTGAAAGGCACAGAAGGTATGGTGCTGGAATTTGCTAGTTGTTGTTGTCCTATACCCGGTGATCCGATTATTGGTATCTTACAACGGGGTAAGGGTATCGAAGTGCATTTGGAAAAATGCCGGCACATTATTAAGCTGTTAAGTAATGCTCAAAATTGTGTGCCACTGCGCTGGGCCGATGAGATGAAGGGGGAGTTTCCAGTGAGTGTGCGTGTTGAAGTGCTCAATCAACGCGGTATTTTAGCTATTATTGCAGCAGCTGTGTCGGATGCAGATGGCAATATTGATGATATTAGTGTCTCGGATCGAGATGGGCAGCATTACAAAATTGTATTTAAATTACTGGTGAGAAATCGCGATCATTTAGCTGAAATTATACGTTCATTACGCCAGGTACCGAACGTGATCCGCTTGGTCAGAGGAGTGAATTAACGTGGCAGTGAAAATCATTGAAACACAGCAGGCGCCTAGAGCGCCCGGAATGTATTCTCAAGCGGTAGCCTATGGCGATTTGCTCTTTGTTTCAGGGCAATTGGGTATTGATCCTGCAACGGGTGATTTTGTTTCAGATTGCTTTGCAGATCAGGTGCAGCGTGCATTTAAAAATTTAAATGCTATTGTTGAACAGGCTGGTAGCACCTTAAAAAATATAATTAAACTGAATGTCTCAATTGTTGACATCGAAAAACTCGCTATTTTTAATAGCATCATGCCTCAATTTTTAAGTACCCCCTACCCAGCACGTGCTGTTGTCGGTGTGCACGCATTACCACGAGGTGCTCTGGTTGAGATAGAAGCGATTGTTGGGATGAGGCATGAGAGTTGAGTCTTATGCTCTAACATGTGTCTAAGGTGTTGGAAGTAAGACAGCTGAACAGTTAGCTAAGTTAAATCTGTATCACATTCAAGATCTGTTATTTCATCTGCCGTTGCGTTATGAAGACCGCACTAAAATTACGCCTATTGCTCAAGCCAAAGCAGGGGATCGTATTTTGATTGAGGGGCAGGTGCATAAAGTGACGGTATTAGGGCGTCGAACCTTACAAATGGTGTGCCAGCTCATAGACAGTACTGGTATGATCACGTTGCGTTTTTTTCACTTCAATGCTGAGCAGCTCAAACGCTTAAAAGAGGGGGCTGTGCGCTTGCGCTGCTTTGGTGAAGTGCGCGATGGTTTGTACCATCAGCTGGAGATGATGCACCCTGAATATCAGGCTATTGATGGTGTCACGTCACGTTTGCAGCTAACAGATCGTCTCACACCTATTTATCCTACTACACAAGGTATTGGTCAGTCGGTATTGCGCCGTTTAGTCAAAGAAGCGTTAGGGTGGCTCGATCAAAATGAGTTAGCTGAATTACTGCCACACTCTATTTTGCAGCGGTATCAGTTACCATCGATTACACAGGCATTGCATTATATTCATGCGCCACCGACTGATGCAGATCAACTGCTATTGCAATTGGGAACGCATCCGATGCAACAGCGTTTGATATTTGAAGAATTATTGGCGCATCAATTAAGTTTATACACACTGCGTAAACAGAAAAAAAATGAAAGAGCTTGTGTAATTCAGGTAGCAGGACAGTACCAAAAAAAAATAGTAGCAGGGTTATCGTTTCAACTGACTGCTGCACAGCAACGTGTATTAGGACACATTGAAGCGGATTTGCAGCGGCCATCTCCGATGTTGCGTTTGGTGCAAGGTGATGTGGGTTCAGGTAAAACGTTGGTTGCAGCTTGCGCCGCATTTCGTGCTATTGAAGCTGGTTTTCAAGTCGCTTTAATGGCGCCCACCGAGCTCTTAACCGAACAGCATGCGCAAAATTTTAAAGTATGGTGCGACCAACTTGGTATTTCACTCGGTGTTTTAACGGGCAGTCAGTCAGTCAAAGTGAGGCAAAATCAATTACGGGGTTTAGCTATTGGTGACATTCAATTGGTGATTGGTACGCATGCGCTATTTCAAAAAGATGTTTTATTTAAACGCTTAGCATTAATTATTATTGATGAACAGCATCGTTTTGGTGTGCACCAACGCATGGCTCTTGCAGATAAGGGTGCGTTTGGCGATCACTGTCCCCATCAGCTCATCATGACGGCAACACCCATTCCCAGAACCTTATCCATGACGGCTTATGCTGATTTAGATTGTTCGATCATCGATGAATTGCCACCTGGACGCTTGCCTGTGACGACGGTTTTAATTGCATCGACACGACGTGATGAAGTGATTGAGCGTGTTAGAGTCAATTGCACATCACACAAGCAAGTGTATTGGGTGTGCACATTAATCGAAGAATCAGAGGTGTTGCAATGCCAGGCAGCGGCTGATACAGCTGCTGTATTACAGCAGGTTTTAAGTGATGTGC